>CAZFVH010000026.1:27234-39425 GCA_964522465.1 uncultured Rubrivivax sp.
CACCGGCGGCCGTGGCGCGCGGCGCATGAAACGCCTGGGACGCCCCGCCCCGCCCGTAGCGCTGCGCTGCGTCTCGTCTCGTCTCGTCTCGTCCTGACCGCGACGCTACGGTCGGGCAGGTCCGCACCCGACGGATTCCCCGGGACCTTGCCCGGGGGCATCCGTGAGGTCCGCCCCTCGACCGGTGCCCCGCCTCTGCGTGCCTGGCTGACCTTCGCATCCCCAGTTTTGCAGGTGGGTATGCCAGCGGGCTGCGAGGGCGCAAGGCCCGGTGCCGTCGCGCTTCCCATCATCGGGTCGGAAGTTGTTTCCAGATCATCCACTTGGAGTTGCATCATGAAAATCAGACGAAGACCCGCCTTGCGCTGGATCGCCGCGGCCGCGAGCCTCGTGCTCGGTCCGGTGGCATGGGCGCAGGACGAATCCGCCGCCGACATCCCGCCGATGTTCCAGTGGCGCACGGTGGCCAACAGCGCCGATCTCGTGCCGGGCACGACGCGCGCGTTCAACAGCTTCGGCGCGCCCTCGGTCAACCGTGCGGGCACGGTGGTGTTCCGCGGGCGCAGCCGCTCGGGCGCCGGCGCGGGCGAGCCGGTGCGCGGCGTCTACGCCCGTGGCATGGGCGTGCAGCCCAGGGCCTTGTGGGCGGTGTTCGACAACGCCACTACCGTGCCCGACCCGAACAACACGCTCTACAACGGCCGGCCGTCCACCTTCACCGAATTCCCGGCTTTCGCGCGCATCGGGATTGACAGCGCCACCATCGTCACGCGGGGACAGTCGCGCCCGGTGTGGACCTACGTCCTGGCCGACGGCACCGAGACCCGGGTGGGGTCGTCCGGCATCTACGGCGCCGCGCAGGATGCCGCGGCCACGGCGATGGGCCAGCTCGGCGCCGTGCCAGGCTTCGAGCACTTCGCCGTGCCAGGGGCGAGCCCCGGGGTGCGCTTTGATCAGTTCCCCGGTGCCCCGACGGTGGCGGGGCAGGGCACGGTGGTGTTCAAGGGCAACTACACCGACGGCGAGCCCCGCACCGGGGTGTTCTACCGCCAGTTCCTGCCGCAGGCCACCTCGCAGGCGACGGTGCTGATCGCCAACTCGCAGACACTGATCCCCGGCCAGTCCGAGGGCGGGGTGCGTTTCGGCTCGACGGCGCCGCCCAGCGCCGGGCCGTCCGACATGGTCTTCCTCGGTGTCGACAACGAGGCCTCGCCGACGCTGGGCGGGATCTATCAGGCGCCGCTGACGCCCCGGGCGCGGCTGACCCCGCTCGTGACGATCGGCTCGCAGGTGCCGGGGGAGTCGGCCGGGACCGTCTTCACGCGCATCGGTGAGGCGCTTTCCTATGACGGACGGTTCGTCGCGTTCTGGGGCGCCTGGGGCACGCAGGCCCGCACGATCACGCTGACCTGTCCGGCCGAGGGCCAGGCGGCGGTGGTGGCCTACTGCCTGCAGCAGTACCCGGCCGGCTTCGTCACCACGGTGCCCGAAAACCAGGGCTTCTTCGTCCACGACCGCGCCACCCGGCGCACCGTGCTGGCCGCGCGCACTGGGGCCGAGTTCGTCGACTTCCTCTACTGGACCTACTCGGGCCGGCCGCCCGGCGTCGGCGACCAGGAATCGGAAGACTTCGAGCCGCCACGCTGGCGGGCCTCGGCCTTCGCCGCGGCTCAGGGACGCGGTGCGCGCGCCCAGATCGCCTTCAAGGCCCGCCGGCCGACGGTGCCGGCCATCGACGGCATCTACCTCACGGTGGCGGGTGAGCAGCCGGCCGTCGTGCGCACGGTGGTCGACACGCAGACCGGGGGCGCGCAGCTCGACCCGCTGGCCCCGGGCGGCAGCCGCATCGTGGCGCTGGGCATCGAGCGTGACGGGTTGCGCAACGGCTGGCTGACGCTCAACGCCAGCATGCTGGACGAAGCCACCGGCGAGGCGTGGGCGGGGGTCTATCTGACGCGCAGCCGGGTGCGCTGAGCCGGGATCGGCGCTCAGGGGTTGGCCCGTGGGCCAACTCCGCCACCAACCACTGGCAAGCGCTTCGCGTCAGGGTCGCACCATCGCTTCCTGGTGCTGCTCGCGCCCGGCGATCGACGCCAGCGCCTGCAACTGCCCGGCGATGGCCGACAGCACGTCGTCCTGGCTGACGATGCCCACGAGCACGCCGTGGGCATCGATCACGGGGATGCGGCGCACGCCGTGGCGGCGCATCTGGGCCAGCACGTCATACAGCGTGTCGTGCGCGCGCACGACGGCCACGGTGGCGCTCATGACGTCGCCCACGCGCAGGGTCTTGGGATCGACGTCCTTGGCGACAACGGCGGTGACGATGTCGCGGTCGGTCAGGATGCCGGCAGGCAGGCGCCCGCCGTCGCCCATCTCGACGACGACGAGGCTGCCGACATGGCGCTCGCGCATCAGGCGCGCGGCCTCGTCGACCGACAGGGATGGAGGGCAGACGACGACCTGGCGCGTGCACAGGTCGGCAGCGGTGGCGGCTTGTTTCATGGGCATGGGAGGGCTCCTGAGGGCGCCTCAGCTTGGCCGCAGGGATGCAAACCGCCCTTGCGCGAGCGCAGCCTTCGGGCCGATGACGTCGCCGGGCGCGCCCGAGGGACGCTGTTCACAGAGCGCGACAGCCACCCAGGAGGCTGTCGGGCTGGGGTGGGGCGCGAAGAGCCTCCTAGCGCCGCACGGCCGCGCGAATCCGCGAGATGGTCTCGTCCACCCGCGCGCGGCTCGAGACCTCGAGCCCGAGGTCGCGCGCGATCTGGTTGACACGCGCGGGGTTCAGCGGCACGCCCCCGGTGTCAACGGCAGCCAGCAGGTCCAGCGCGCGCTGCATCTCCGGGCTGACCGCTGGCGCGCGCACCCACAGGCGGCGCAATCGCATCCAGAGCGCCGCCAGGCCGCGGGGCTGCTGGCGCAGACCGCTCATCCGATCGGCTTGTAGCCGAACAACGTGGGCACCCACAACACGATCTGCGGGAACAGCGTGATCAGCGCCAGCGCGATCAGCAGCGCCAGCAGGAAGGGCCAGATTTCGACGATGATCTCGCGCAGCGAGATGCCGGTGGTGCCGTTGATGACGAACAGCAGGATGCCATAGGGCGGGGTGATCAGCCCGATCATGCAGTTGACCACCGCGACCACGCCGAAGTGCACCGGGTCGATCCCCAGCGCGGCGGCAGTGGGCACGAACAGCGGCAGGATGACCAGGATGATGGTCGTCGCATCCAGCACGCAACCCAGCGCCAGCAGCAGCAGGTTGATACCCAGAAGGAAGGCCAGCGGCGAGACGTCCAGCCCGACCATCGCATCGGCCAGCATCTTCGGGATGTTCTCCGAAGCCACGACGTAGTTCAGGATCAGCGCACCGCCGATGACCAGACCGACCGAAGCCGAGGACTTCACGCTGTCGATCATGACCTGGCGCAGTTGTCCCAGGCGCAGGCCGCGGTACAGCAGCGCGGTGACGATCAGCGCGTAGGCCGCGGCGACGGCCGCCGCCTCGGTGGGGGTGGTGGCGCCTCCGTAGATGCCGTACAGCAGGATCACCGGCATCAGCAGCGCCGGGAACGCGCGAGCGGTGATGCCCGGCAGGCGTGCCAGCGGGATGGCCTCGTCGACCTCGAAGCCCCGGCGGTGCGAGATGATGGTGTTCATCACCATCAGCACGACGCCCATCAGCAGACCGGGCAGGACGCCGCCCAGGAAGAGGTAGCCCACCGAGGTATCCGACACCAGCGCGTAGAGCACCATCGGGATCGACGGCGGGATGATGGGACCGATGGTGGCCGAGGCAGCGGTGATCGCCGCCGCATAGCCGCGGGTGTAGTGCCCGCTCTTGACCATCATCTCGATGATGACCTTGCCGATGCCGGCGGCGTCGGCCACAGCGGAGCCCGACATGCCCGAGAAGATCAGGCTCGACACGACGTTGACGTGCCCCAGGCCGCCCTTGAAGCGGCCCACCAGCGCGACGCAGAACTGCAGCAGCCGCTCGCTGATGCTGCCCGCGTTCATGATGTTGGCCGCGACGATGAACAGCGGCACGGCCAACAGCACGAAGCTGTCGTACAGGCCGTAGATCACCTGCTCGCCGGCCAGGCCCAGGTCCTGCCCCGTCATGAACAGGTAGATCACCGCGCTGACGATGGTGGCGTAGGCGATCGGCGCGCCGATCGCCGCCAGCAGGAACAGCGAGCCCAGGCAGGCCAGGAAGGCGGCGCTCATCGAGCCCTCTCCGGCGCCGGGCGGCCCGGCTCCTCGTCGTGCCGCAGCACGCGCCACAGACGGTGGCCGAAAAACGCGATCGTCGCCACCATGAACAGCAGATAGATGCTGAACACGTAGGCCAGCGGGATGCGCAGCGTCGCGCTGCGCTTGATGGTCAGGAAGCTGACGAAGTCCCAGGTGCCGGGCAGAGCCGCCACCATGGCGGCGATGATGCACGCCGCACCCAGCGCGGCGAAGACGCGGCGCGTGCGCCGCCCCACCGCGTTGTAGAGCATGTCGAAGCGGATGTGGTCATCGTGCTTCAGACAGAAAGCCGAGGCCCAGAACACGGTCCACAGCCAGGTCGTCAGGCACAACTCCAGAGTCCAGCCCATGGGCTGGTTCAGGACGTAGCGCGAGACGATCTGGACGATGAACGAGGCGAACATCGCCCCGAGCAGCAGGACGGCGACGTCGTCGGCGCGACGTCGCAGCCAGGGAACGGCGCGGGTCATCCTGCTCGGCGATCCGTGTGGGTGTCAGGACCGGTGCCGCGTCACAGCGCGTTGATCTGATCCAGGATGCCCTTGGGCCAGTTCTTCGAGATGTCGGATTGCAGGTAGGCGGCCTGCACCTGGCGACGGAAGGCCGCGACGTCGGGCGTGTAGACCTTCAGGCCCTTTTCCTTCATGAAGGCCTCGAGCTGGCCCTCGAGCGCGAGCTGTTTCTGGCGGCCTGACTCGGCGGCGTCGTCGGCGGCCTTCTGCACGGCGGCCTGCTGCTCGGGCGTCAGGCGGTCCCATACGCGCTTGCTGAAGGCCAGGTAGTTCAGGTCGACGAGATGGCTGGTCAGCACGATCTGCTTGGTGACCTCGTAGAACTTCGAGTCGCGCACCGTGGGCAGCGGGTTGTCCTGACCGTCGACGGCGCCGGTCTGCAGGGCCGTGTAGATCTCGGTGAAGGCCACCGGCACTGGGTTGGCGCCCAGCGCGCGGCCGAGGAACATCCAGGCCTCGGTGCCGGGCATGCGCAGCTTGATGCCGGCCATGTCGGCCGGGGTGTTGATGGTCTTGTCGGTGCGCAGGTTGACCTGACGCCGGCCGAGGTACATGACCGACAGCAACTTGACGCCCAGGCGGTCTTCGACACGCTGCTTGAGCGGCCGCATGAAGTCGGCGGCGAACACGCGCTTCTGGTGTTCGGCATCGCGGTGGACGTAGCCTGCGGCGAAGACGCCGAACTCGGGGAAGAACTCGGCCAGTTCCTGTGCCGAGGTGATCGACATCTCGAGGTTGCCGCGCGAGATGGCCTCGAGCTCGGTGCCCTGCTTGAACAGCGAGGCGTTCCAGTGCGGCTGGAAGTCGGCGAAGGAGGCGACGGCCGGCGCGAACACGCTGGTGAGCGCAACGGCACGCTGGTCGGTGGGCGTGGAGGGCGACGACAGGCGCAGCCGGACCTTGCTCTGCGCCAGCACGGGGCGCGCGGTAACGGCAAGGACGGACGCGGCGGCAGCGCCGGCTAGGACGGTACGGCGATCGACAGGGCGGGACATGAACGGTCTCCTCGGGGTGTGACGGACGTGATCTTCGGTGAGCAGGCGTGACGGCACCGATGCGCTGCCTTCGGGCCCGGGCCGACGCGCCGCGCGGTGCATCGACCCCGACAGCTGCCGTGGGCGGCTCTGGATGCAAGCGCTGCGGTCAGCACTGACACTTCAGTTGAACCGATCGGCTGGGGAGGGTCAACCCGGGAAATCCCTAGCCGGATCCACCGGTCGGCTGCGGGTTACCTCGCGCTTGACGGTTGCGCGCGGATGCGGTCAACTGAGGTACCAGTTTTGGCTCTCGCTCGCGAACTCCGCCTTTCAGCCGCCGTCCGTTCATGCCCAGGCGACTTCCTCCCCCGAGTGACGTGGCGCTGGCCGCGCGCCTGCCGGACGTGCCGACGGCGGGGTCGGGCGCCACCCTGGCGGTGCGGCTGGCCGATCGCCTGCGTGAGGCCGTCATGCGAGGCGACTTCACCCTCGGCGAGGCCTTGTCGGAACTCAAGCTCGCCGCGGCCTTCGGGGTCAGCCGCACCCCGGTGCGCGAAGCCCTGACCACGCTGCAGCGCGAAGGCCTGATCGACATCCGCCCCCAATCGGGCAGTTTCGTCTTTCTGCCTTCCGAAGAGGACGTGGCCGAACTCGCCGAGTTCCGCAGCATGGTCGAGGTGCAGGCGCTGCGCCTGGCCTGCGCGCGGCGGCGCGAGCCGCTGATGGCGCAATTGAAGGCGGCCGCCGACGACATGGACGCCGCGCTGGCGCTGGACGAGCGGTCGGCCGTCGCTGCGGCCGACGGGCGGCTGCACCAGGCCATCGTCGACAACAGCGCCAATGCCTACCTGAGGAGCGCCTACCGCCTGGTGGCGGGCCGCGTGGGTGCCCTGCGCACGCACAACCTGGTCGTCACCGGTGCCAGCCATGCCCGCTCGCAGGGCGAGCACCGCGCGTTCATCGCCGCGCTCGCCAAGGGCGACCTGGCGCTGGCCGAGGATGTCCTGTCCGAGCACATCTGGCGCATGCGTCTGGCCTACCGCGCCACGCTGGCGCGGCGCGAAGGCGGGGCTGCCTGAGCTGGCTTTGTACTTGCGGACCGATGCCGTGTCCGCAAGTCCAGGCACTCCTCATGGTTTGGTGACGATCCGGTATCGGTTACACATAATATGTGCGCACAGGAGCCTTGGCATGAACATCACGCTTTCCATCGACGAACGCATCGCCGAGCGGGCCCGGGTGGCCGCCGCTACCATGGGCAAGAGCCTCAATCAGGCGGTTCGGGACTACCTCGAGCAGTTGGCGGGCCGGCAGCAGCTCGCAGCGGAGCTCGAGGCTTTCGAACGCTCGGCGATTCAAAGCCCCGGTCGCATGAACGGATGGCGCTTCGACCGCGAGGAGGCCAACCGCCGTGCGTAGCCTGCTCGACACGAACGTGCTCGTCTACGCCGACGCCTCTGACGAGCCGGTCAGGCAGCGCCGGGCGGTGTCGCTGATCACCTCGCTTGTCGGTGCCGGGGAAGCGGTGCTTTCGACCCAGGTGCTGCAGGAGTATGTCAACGTGGCGGTGCGCAAGTTGCGTCTGCCCCACGCGCTGATCCGTGAGCGCATCGCCTTCTACCGGCGCCTGGATCTCGTGGCGACCTCGCCCGACCTCATTGCCGGTGCGCTTGATCTCCACCAGACGCGTTGCCTGTCGTTCTACGATGCCCTGATCGTGCAGGCCGCCGTGGCCGGTGGCTGCCAGCGCGTGTTGAGTGAGGACTTGCAGCATGGCGCCGTGCTCGGTGGCGTGCGCATCGAGAATCCGTTCGCCGGGCATTGAGGGCCACTGGTTCGGCATTCACCAACGGCGCTTCTTCATCCAGGACTCTTTGCGATGGCGCCCCGACCCGGCGCAAGCGAACGTCGATCAGATCGGCGATCGCGGCCGGGCACCGCTCATGTGCTCATCAATCCGGCGTCGCGTACAGCGTGCGTCCGCCCACGCGGATCTCGACGTCGACGCGGTACTGGCGCAGCGCCTCGGCGCTGATCTCCATGCCCAGGCCGGGCGCGTCCGGCGCGTGCACCTGACCGGCCGCATCGGGCTTGAGGTGGTTGCGTGTGAGGTCCACCGCCAGCGGCTTGGGTGCCGCAGGGTATTCGCAGATCGTGTGCGTGGCCAGCCCCGCGTAGGGCTGCAGCGACGCGCTCAGTGCCAGGTGCGAGGTGAAGGTGTGGTTCACGTAGGTCACGCCGCGCGCGGCGGCGACGTCGGCCACCTGCTTGGCCGGGCCGATGCCGCCGATGCGCCCGCAGTCGATCTGCACGAAGCCGATGCCGCCGTACGCCATCAGGTGCAGCGCCATCGCGGCGTTGTGCGCGCCCTCGCCGCCGGCCAGGCGCACGCTGCGGCATTGGCGCGACAACTCACCGTAAGCCTGCAGTGCGTTGGCGTGGAAGGGCTCCTCCAGCCACACCGCGCCGGCCTGCTCCAGCGCGGGCAGGCGTTCGGCGGCGCGCGCCACGTCCTCGACGAAGATCTGCCCGACGTCGACGAGCAGGATACCGTCGGCGCCCAGTGCCTCGCGCGCGGCGAAGAAGTGGTCGGCGTCCTGCGCCGCGCTGCCTCGCCCGATCGGCCCCCAGCCGAACTTCGCGGCGCGGAACCCGCGTCGCATCGCGTCGCGCCCGCGCGCCAGCGTCTGCTCGGGCGTGTCGCCGAACAGCAGCGAGGCATACGGCGTCTTCGGGTGCGAGGCGGTGTAGCCCAGCATCTTCCACACCGGCTCGCCCCGGGCGCGGCCCAGCAGGTCCCACAGCGCCATCTCGATGCCCGACCAGGTGTGCGCGGCCTGCAGCAGGTCCATGCTGTTGTAGGCCACATCTGCCGCGATGGCGGCGATGTCCTCGGGGCTGTCCACGCGCCGGCCCAGCACCGAGGCCGCCACCGGCTGGCAGGCGCCGTGCGACATCGGGCAGACGAAGGCCGCGATCGAGGGCAGTGGCGCGGCCTCGCACTCGCCCCAGCCGACGAAGCCGCCGCCGCTGACGCGCACCAGCAGCGCGTCCTGGCTGCCGTCGGCCTCGGTGGTGACCACCGGCATGGACAGGTAGAAGAAGTCGACCGATTCGATCTGCATGTGCCAGGCTCCGGCGAGAAGAGGAAAGACGTGGGGTCGGTTGCTCGAGACCCTCTCCGCTGTCGCGTCGATCCGTGATCGCGTCAGCAGGGTGGGCCGTCGATGCTCCAGGAATTTTCGGCGCAGACTTGCGTGTCCCGAGTCGGGAAAGGTCCGCAGGCCGGCGAGGCTCTCAGCGCCGGTAGACCGTGACCGCAGGGTCGAAGACCGCGTCCGGCTCCATCGGGTACATCGGCCGCGCGCAGATGGTGTGCCCGAGCGTGGGCAGGTTGGCCGACGTGGCGCCGGGGACGTCGACGTTGAAGTTGGCATCCACCCAGGCATCGTACATGTGGTGCTCGGTGTGTGGCGACTTGACCACCGTGAGGTCGAAGTCTTGCGGATCCAGGCCGTTGGCGAAGTACATCGCGCGGTCGAACAGGCTCAGCGTCTTGCTGAAGACGACGACGGTGAAGTTGTCGAAGGTCAGCACCGCTGTCGGGCCGGCGTCCAGACCGATCTTCATCGTCTCCAGGCGCGCCTGCCCGTCCGACAGCAGTTGCACACGGGCGCGCACCGGCATCGGCGTGAAACGCCCGGTGTCGATCGAGCCGCCGAGCGTGACGTCGATCGTCGCGCCCACACCGGCGCGGTGGGCGGCCTGCGCCGCGCCGGCGTCGACGATCTGCGCCAGCACGCGGCGGCGGTAGCCGGCCTCGCGCAGGCCGCGCAGGATGAGATTGGAGTCGCCGGTGGCGCCCGAGGAGGTGGCGTCGGCCGCATCCGTGAAGATCACCGGGCCGGGGATGCTCGCGGCCTGCGCGATCGCGCGCTCCAGCGAGATCAGCTTGCCCTGCATGCGGTGGCGGCGCGGCCAGAACTCCTGCGCCAGACGCAGCGCCTCGGCGCTGGCGCGGGCCTCGTCGTCCTCGGTGGCCACGACGACCTGGCAGCACAGCTCGGGCACGTCGGTGAAGGGGTTGCCGATCATGATGCCGGCCGACATCGCCGCGCCCTCGAGCTCGAGCCGGCGGGCCTCGCGGATGAGCTCGCCGTAGCAGCCGGTCTTGGTGATCAGCTCGTCACCGCGCACCAGCGCCGGGATCACCACGCGCGCGATCGTCGGCCGCCGCGCGCCCTGCAGCAGGCGGTGCAGCACGCGCGCGGCGCGCTGCCCCGTGGAGGCGAAGTCCACGTGCGGGTAGGTGTGATAGATCGTCAGCCCGTCGATCTGCCGCAGCATCCGGTCGGTGAGGATGCCGTGCAGGTCCAGCGTGATGACGATGGGCTTGTCCGGGCCGATCAGGCGGCGCACCTCGGTCAGCAGCCAGCCCTCGGGGTCGAGCTCGTTCTGCGCCGCCATGGCGCCGTGCATCGAGAAGTACACGCCGTCCACGCCGCGGGCCGCGGCCTCGCGGATGGACGCCATCAGCTCGGCCGACAGCCGCGTCCAGCCCTCGGCCGACAGGATGCCGGCCGAGCCGGCGCGCGCGCCCATGGCCAGCACCGGCTCGATGCCGACCTCGCGGAAGACCTCGAAGGCGCCGCCCAGGCCGGTGTTCAGGTGGTCCTGGGCGCGCATCTCCTCGCCGTGCTCGATGTGGAAGTTCTCGTAGCCCGACACCAGCGGGTTGAAGGAGGAGATCTCCTGCATGCATTCGGCCACGAGGATGCGGTGTTTTCTTGTCATGGGGAGTCCGGAGCGTGGTGGATGGAAGGGGGCAGGCTGCCGTCGGCCACCCGAATGCAGGCGACCTCGTGGCGCTCGGCCACGGCCGCCAGCGGTGGTGGCGCGGTCAGGCAGCGCGGCTGCGCGTGCGGGCAGCGGCTGGCGAAGCGGCAGCCGGCCTGGCTGCCACCGCCTTGCGCCAGATCGCCGCGCACTGCGACGTGCGCGCGCCGCTGCGAGGGGTGGTCGCCCGGCAGGGCGTCGAGCAGCGCGCGGGTGTAGGGGTGGCGCGGCGCGGCGAAGAGCACGTCGGCCGGCGCCACCTCGACCACCCGGCCCAGGTACATCACGGCCACCCGGTCGCTGATGTTGCGCACCACCGCCAGGTTGTGCGAGATGAACAGATAGGTCAGCTTCAGCTCGCGCTGCAGTTCGCGCATCAGGTTGATCACCTGCGCCTGCACCGAGACGTCCAGCGCCGACACCGCCTCGTCGGCGACGATGAACTCCGGCTCCAGCGCCAGGGCGCGCGCGATGCCGATGCGCTGGCGCTGGCCGCCCGAGAACTCGTGCGGATAGCGCTCGACCGCATTGGCCGGCAGGCGCACCAGGTCCAGCAGTTGGCGCACGCGCGCGGCGCGTTGTGCGGCATTGCCCACACCGTGCACCACCAGCGGCTCGCTGATCAGCTCGTCCACGCGCATGCGCGGGTTGAGCGAACCGTACGGGTCCTGGAAGACGATCTGCATCGCGCGGCGCTTGTGGCGCATCTGCGAGACGTTCAGCCGGGTGATGTCCTCGCCGTGGTGAAGGATGGTGCCGGCGGTGGGCTCGATCAGGCGCAGCAGCAGCCGGCCGGTGGTCGACTTGCCGCAGCCCGATTCACCTACCAGCCCCAGCGTCTCGCCGGGGGCGATGTGCAGGTCCACGCCGTCGACGGCGCGCAGCGGTGGCGCGGCCGGCGCGAGGAAGCGCCTGGGGCGCTCGAAGTGCTTGCGCAGGCCGCGGGCCTCGATCAGCGGGGGCGGGTTCACCGGGTGGGCCTCCGCGCAGGCCGTGACGCCATCACCGGGGCGGCTGCGGTGTCGGCTCCGGGCGGTTGGGGCGCGTGGCTCATGATTGGCGGTCCGCAAACGAGGGCGCAGCGCCAGGCACGGGCGTGGCGGATGCGATGGAGGCGGCGCCGCTGGGTCGTCGTTGCGGTGCCACGCAGGCGGCCCAGTGCCCGGGGCCGCAGGACGCCAGAGCCGGCACCTGGCGGCAGTCGTCGCCGGCGTGCGCGCAGCGCGGCGCGAAGGCGCAGCCTGGGGGCAGCTGGCCGACCGCAGGCACGGTGCCCTCGATGGTCGTCAGCCAGCCCGAGCCCGCGGACAGCCGCGGGCGCGAGGCCAGCAGCCCTTGGGTGTAGGGGTGGGTGGGCCGGTCGAAGATGTCCAGGGCCGAGCCGTGCTCGACGATGCGGCCGGCGTACATCACCGCCACGCGGTCGCACATCTGCGCGATCACGCCCAGGTCGTGCGTGATCAGCAGCACGGCCATGCCCTCGTCGCGCTGGATGCGGCGCAGCAGCTCGAGGATCTGCGCCTGGATGGTCACGTCCAGCGCGGTGGTCGGCTCGTCGGCCACCAGCAGCCGCGGGCGACCGGCCAGCGCCATCGCGATCATCACG
>CAZFVH010000027.1:0-3391 GCA_964522465.1 uncultured Rubrivivax sp.
CCGAACTGCTTGCGGTCCTCGGACAGATAGCCGATGCCCGCGGCCACGGCGTCGGCCGGGCTGCGGATGGTCACGGGCCGGCCGGCCACCCGCACCTCGCCGGCCTCGGGCCGGTCGGCGCCGAAGAGGGCACGCATGACCTCGGTGCGGCCCGCGCCCATCAGGCCAGCGAAGCCGACGATCTCGCCGCGCCGCACCCGGAAGGAGACGTCGCGCACCTGCCGGCCGCGGCGCAGGCCCCGCACCTCCAGCAGCACCGGTTGCGCCGAGGTGTCGGGGATGACCTTGAGCACCGGCTCCAGCCGCCGACCCACCATCATCGCGATGATGTCGGCCATGGGGGTGGCTGCGGGCACGGTGCCGACGGTGCAGCCGTCACGCATGACGGTGATCCGGTCGGCGATGCGCTGGATCTCGTCCATCTTGTGCGAGATGTAGACGATGCCCACGCCCTCGGCGCGCAACTGCCGGATGATGCCGAAGAGCTCGTCGATCTCGCGGTCGTTCAGCGCGGCGGTGGGCTCGTCCATGATCAGCACGCGCGAGCGGTGCGACAGCGCCTTGGCGATCTCCACCATTTGCTGGCGCGCCACCGTCAGCTCGGCGATCCGCACCGTGGGCGCCACGTCCAGATGGATGCGCCTGAACAGCGCCTCGGCGTCGCGGTTCAGCCGGGCTTCGTCGAGGAACAGCCCGCCGCGCTGGCGCGGCTCGCGACCGATGTAGACATTCTGGGCCGCGGTCAGGTGCGGCATCAGGTGCAGCTCCTGGTGGATGATGCCGATGCCCAGGGCCTGCGCGTGCGCCGGGCCGCGGATCTCCACCGGCCGGTCGTCGAGCGCGATCTCGCCGCTGTCCTTGGTGTAGACGCCGGCCAGAATCTTCATCAGCGTCGATTTGCCGGCCCCGTTCTCGCCCATCAGGGCGTGCACCTCACCTGGCAGGAGCTCGAAGGACACGTCCTGCAGCGCCTTCACACCGGGGAAGGACTTGTGCAGCGCGCGTGCCCGGATCAGCGGTGCGGTCATGCCGACGCCTCTTCCCCTGTCACCGGCGCATCGAAGCCCAGCGTCTCCTGCAGCGTGGGCGGCAGGCAGCCTTGACGCGTGCAGTTCAGCGCGGCGGCGGCCATGGCCTGCCGCAGCGTGGTGGCCACGCGGTCGGCAGCGCCAGCCGGTTCGCCGGCCCAGTCGGCCAGGCAGTTGCCCCAGAAGGTGTCGCCGGCCCCGACGGTGTCGATCACGTCCACCCGCGGCGCGGCCTGCAGGCTGGCCGAGCCCTCGACGTCCAGATGCGCGCCGTCGGCGCCGAAGGTCAGGGCCACGCGCGACAGGCTGCCGGGTTCGCCCGCTGCGCGCAGCTCGGCCACCAGCGCGGGCGCGCGGGCGGGGGTCACCTCGGTGTGGCCGAGTTCGCGCAGGTCGTCGTCGCTGGCCTTGAGCCAGTCGGCGCGGGCGGCGGCAGCACGCACCGCGCGCAGATAGGCGGGGCCGTCGTCGGCCACCCGCGGGCGGAGGTTCACGTCGATGCTGAGCGTCCAGCCCAGGGCGCGTGCCGCGTCCATCAATGCCATCACCTTGTCACACTCCGGCGGGATCAACATCAGCGAGCCGGTGTGAAGGATGCCGGGCGCGCGGCCGCGCAGCCAGGCCACGACCGCGTCCACCTGCCAGTCGCGATCGGCCACACCCTCGCGGTAGAAGCCGTAGTGTGCGTGGCCGTCGACGATCTGCACCACGGCCAGCGAGGTGGGCTTGCGGCTCGCAGCCATCGGCAGGCGCACGCCGTCGCGCTCGAGCGTGGCGCGAAAGCCTGCGCCGAAGCGGTCGGTCGACAACGGGCTGAGGTAGCTGACCACGCCGCTCCGCAGCGCAGCGGCGCGCGCGAGGTTGGACGGGCTGCCGCCCTGCACGGGCATGAAGCTGCCGTCGGGCCGGGCGAAGCAGTCCATCAGCGCCTCGCCGATGACGACGATCTCGCGCGTCACGGCGCGGCCCCGCCGGACGAGGTGGCCCGCGCGGCCGGGCAGGCGCGACCGGGTATGGCTGCGGTTGCGCACAAGAAGGGAGACCTGTGGGTGGACATCGGTCGGTGTGGGGTGTACGGTGGCAGGGGGCGAGATGGGGTGCGTGGCGCGGGGACGGGGAAGGTGCGGTGCCGTGCGGTCTTGACGTACCGGATTGGAGCGTCGAGCGCCTATTAAGTAAAGGTGGTAGTTTTACTAATGGACCAGCGTTGGGACTCCCGGGCAGACTGTCGCCCTTCGGATCTTGCCCCCGTGACCCCACCTGATCTCCCTGACTGGGAGCCGTCGATGCGCGGCTCCAACCACAGCGGAATGCGCCAGTTCAACGAGCGCATCGTGCTGCAGGCCATCCGGCACCATGGCGCGCTGCCCAAGGCCGACTTGGCCCGTGTGACCCACCTGTCCACGCAGACGGTGGCCAATGCGGTGACCCGACTGATGAGCGACGGGCTGCTGCTGAAGCAGGACCGTGTCCGCGGCCGCATCGGCCAGCCCTCGGTGCCGCTGGCGCTGAACCCGGAGGGTGCCTTCAGCGTCGGCATCCAGGTGGGGCGGCGCAACCTCGAGCTGACGGTCCTCGACTTCTGCGGCCAGCGTGTGGCCGGGCGCGCCAGCGACTACGACCACCCCGACCCGGGTCGCCTGTTCGGCCTGCTCGAGGCCAGCCTGCAGTCGCTGCGTGTCGAGCTGGGCGAGCGCTGGGCGCGGGTGGTCGGCGTCGGCCTGACCGCCCCGCTGGCGCTGCACCTGTGGGGGAACCTGCTGGGCGCGGGCGCTGCTGCCGCACTGCGCCGTTGGGAGGGTGTGGACCTGACGGCGCAGGTCCAGGCCCGGGTGGATCTGCCCGTGCTGTTCGCCAAGGACACCACCGCCGCCTGCATGGCCGAGTTGCTGCAGGGCCGCGGACGCAGCGTGCGCAGCTTTCTGTATGTCTTCGTCGGCACCTTCGTCGGCGGCAGCCTGGTGCTGGACGGACGGGTGTCCGCAGGCGAGCATGGCAACGCCGGCGCGGTGGGGTCCATCCCCGTCGGCCTGCCGGGGCCCGATGGCAAGCCGGCGCAGTTGCTGCAACTGGCCTCCGGCGGCTTGCTGGAGCGGTCGCTGGCCGCGCACGGGCTGGACCCGCTGCTGGTACGCCAGCCGGCGGTCATGCAGCCACCCTGCGCTGGCATCACCACCGCCTGGCTGGATCGGGCGGCGTCCAGTCTGGCCATGACGGCAGTCACCGCGGCGGCCCTGCTCGACATCGATGCCGTCGTCATCGACGGCTCGCTCGAGCCCTCACTGCAATCGGCCCTGACCGACGCCACCCGCGCCGCGCTGGCCGGATTCGAATACGCCGGCATCCGCCAGCCTCGCCTGCTG
>CAZFVH010000027.1:3491-39030 GCA_964522465.1 uncultured Rubrivivax sp.
CGCACGCCCAGGATGGTGCAGGCCGTGAACATCATCGTGCCCACCGGCGGGGTGATCCCGCCCACCGTCAGGTTGATCACCAGGATCAGGCCGAAGTGCAGCGGGTCGATGCCCAGCTTGACCACGGCCGGCACCAGCAGCGGCGTCAGCAGGATCAGTGCGGCCGTGCCTTCGATCAGCATGCCGATGGCCAGCAGGCCAAGGTTGATCAGCAAGAGCAGCAGCAGCGGCTCGCGCGTCAGCGACATCAGCCACTGCGCGCCCTGGGCCGGGATGCGCTCCCAGGACATGTAGAAGCCGAAGGCGCTGGCCGCGCAGATGATCAGCATCACCGAGGCCGTGGCGAGCACCGTCTCGACGATGATGGCCGGGAAGGCCGACCATTTCAGGTCCCGGTGCCACAGCATGCCGATCAGCGTGGCGTACACCACCGTCATCGCCCCCGCCTCGGTCGGCGTGAAGAAGCCGTAGCGGATGCCGATGATGATGAAGGCGGCGATCGACAGCGCGCCTGTCGCATCGACGAAAGTGGAGAACAACTGCCGCAGCGGCACGCGGCGCTCGCGCACGGGCAGGTAGCCGCGCTTGCGCGACACGAGATGCACGGCGACCATGAGGGCGACGCACATCATCAGACCGGGCACGATGCCGGCGATGAACAACCGGCCGATCGACACGTCCGCCAGGAAGCCATAGATGATCAGGCCGATGCCCGGCGGGATGATCGGGGTGATCACCGACGAACACGCGGTGACGGCCGCCGCGACCGCCGGCGAGTAGCCGCGCCGCACCATGTCGCCGCCCAGCATCTTGGCCTGCATGGCGGCGTCGGCATTGGCCGAGGCCGACAGACCGCCCATCAGCGTAGACAGCAGCACGTTGGCCTGCGCGAGGCCGCCGACCATGTGTCCGACCAGTGCATCAGCGAAATTCAGCAGCCGTCGTGTGATGCCGGCGTGGTTCATGATCACGCCGGCGAAGATGAAGAAGGGCACCGCCAGCAGCGGGAAGGAATCCGTGGCCTGGGCCAATTTCTGCACGTAGACCTGCATCGGCAGGCCGTCGGCGGTGAAGAAGTAGGACAGCGCCGCGATGGCTATGGCCAGCGCGATGGGCACGTTCAGCGCGAACAGCGCGAACATCAACAGGACGGGGGCAAGGTCCATGGCCGAGTCTCAATCGTGGGCCGTGCGGGGCTGCCCCGCCGGCCGCTGCGAGCCCCTCGGGCAGGGCGCACGGCGACTCATCGCGGGCCGCCCCCGTCGATCTGCGCGGCCGCGCTGCCCGGCATCGCGAAGAGCGGCAGTCGCCCGCCGCGCACCCGCTGCACGACCGTCTGCACGTAGCGCACGGCCATGAAGGCCACGCCGACCAGCACCGCGCTGTAGACCGTCGAGCGCGAGATCTGCAGCACCGAGGTCGGCGAATCCCAGGATTCCTGGTTGAACAGGATGGCCAGCCAGAACACATAGGCGAGGAAGGCCAGCACCAGCGCATCCATCGCCCACTGCAGCAGCGCGCGCAGCGGCGCCGGCAGCATCGCCACGAACATGTCGATGCTCATGTGCATGCCGTACTTGAAACCGGCAGCCGCGCCGACGAACACCATCCACGCGAAGGCGATCTGCGCCACCTCGCCCGCCCAGGCGGCGGGCTGCTCGGTGATGTAGCGCGTCAGCACGCCCCAGAAGACTGCCAGCACCACCACGACCAGGGCGGTGCCGGCGATGGCTTCTTCGGCGTAGCGCCAGGCCCAGCGCATCAGCTTGCGCATGGATCTGTCCTTCGCATGACGGCGTCAGCCCGGCAACAAGACCGTCGCGCGGCTCAGTTCGCCAGGATCTTGCTGACGGTGTCGTGCAGGCCCGGTGTCCACTTGGGGAAGGCCTTGTAGACCGGCGCCGTGGCCTTGCGGAACGCCGCCAGGTCGACGTCGGTCACGAAGGTCACGCCGGCGGCCTTGAAGCGGTCGACATTGCTCTGCTGCTGCTCCAGTGTCAGGCGCGTCATGTACTCACCCGCCTTGCGACCTTCTTCCAGTAACACCTGCTGCACGTCCTTGGGAAGGCGGTTGAAGAAGTTGACGTTCATCGGCCACATCACGAAGGCGGTGAAGTGCCCGGTCATCGAAATCGTCTTGCGCGTCTCGTGCAGCTTGGAGCCCCACAGCGACGCCAGTGGCGCCTCCGCCGCAGCCACGACGTTCTGCTGCAGCGCGTTGTAGACCTCCGACCACTGCACGGTGGTGGGCCGCGCGCCCATGGCCTTGAAGGTTTCGACCCACATGGTGTTGGGCGGCACGCGCACCGTCAGTCCGGCGGCGTCCTCGGGCCTGCGGATGGGCTTGTCGGCGATCATGTGGCGCTGGCCGAAGAAGCCGTTGGCCATGACCAGCTTGATGCCGGCCTGCGCCAGCCTGGCCTCCACGCCCTTGTACCAGTCGGAGGCGAGCAGTTTCTCGTAGTCCTTCGGGCCGGCGACGAGGTAGGGCCCGTTGAGCACGCCGATGTCGGGCACGAAGTCCGACAGATAGCCCGGGTCGGTGATGTTCATCACGTTCGCGCCCTGGCGGATCATCTCGTTGATGTCCTTGCCCGGGCCGAGCTGCTCGCCCGGGAAGACCTGGATCTGCACCCGGCCCTTGGTGCGCTCGGCGACGTTCTTGGCGAAGTACTCGGCCGCCAGGTGGGCCGGCTCGGTGGTGGACAGCGAGTGGGCGAAGCGGATCTTCACCTCCTGGGCCGCCGCGGGCAGGGCGACCGCGATCGCGGTCAAGGTCAGGGCGAGCAGTTTCTTCATGGGTCTCCTCCGGGTGTCGGGCCCTGCGCGGGCCGGTGATGGATCGTTGGAAGCCAGCTCGGGGCGGGCGCGCGCTGATGAGGGCCGGCCGCTCCCAGCGGGGCCGAGCCGACCTCAGGCTGCCGTGGGCGCCGGCAGCGTCGCCGGACCCAGTCGCCCGCGCTGCTTCGAGCCCGCGTACAGGATGCGCAGCTGCCGGTCGATGATCTCGCCGTGGCGGCGCACCGCGTCGGGGTGCATCTCGGACTCGGGCGGGGTCTCCGCGTCGAAGTGGTGGTACTCGTCCACGCCGCGCACCAGCAGCGCGCTCTCGCGCTCGCCGGCGGTCTGGCGCACGTGGGTGGGGATGTAGCGGATCGCCAGGCCGATGCGCGGCTCGGTCGAGCGGTTGGGCTCCGAGCCGTGGAAGATCAACACGTGGTGCAGCGAAAACTCGCCCGGCTGCAGCGTCACGTCCACCGCCTTCGCCTGGTCGACCTCGACCGCCAGTTCCTGCCCGCGAGACAGCAGGTTGTCGGGGTGGAACTTGTCCTCGTGGGCCACCTGCTGCGCATGCGTGCCGGGGATGACCCGCATGTTGCCGGACTCGGGGGTGCTCGGCGTCAGCGCCACCCAGGCGGTGACGACATCGGGTGAGGACAGCCCCCAGTAGGTGCCGTCCTGGTGCCAGCTGACGTAGCCCGGGTCGCCAGCCGGCTTGGCGAAGAAGCCTGCGCTCCAGCATAGCAGGTTGGGCCCCAGCACGTCCTCGACGGCATCCAGGATGCGCGGGTGGCGCACGATCTGCTCGATCCAGGGGAAGAGCAGGTGCGGCTTCTGGTTGATGCGCCCCTTGATCAGGTCGGCCCGCGCCTGATGGCGGTCGCGCAGCACGGCGGCCTCCTCGGCCGACATGGCGCGCAACGGGAACAGGATCCCGTCGCGGTGATAGGCCTCGACGGCCTGTGGGCTCAGCATCTTGGGCATGGCTGGCTTTCTCGGTCTGGTGCCGCAGGGGCGCCGCTGTCGTGGCGCTGGCGTGTCTCTGGCAGGCAGTATCCACGTGGGCTGCTCGGCGTGTCAATCCAGTCCGGTGGTGCGCCAGAGCCTTTTCCCGGCCCCAGCGCTGGCGGATTTCCCTTTGTTGACAAGGTCGCAGGCGAGATGGCGCGTGCGCCGTTTCGCTTGCCGAAACGTGGGGCGACTGTGCATTCGGACAGGCGGGTGCTACCGTGCGCCGCAGCGGGTCGGACGCCAGGCGTCGACGTCGTGCTCGTTCCCAGTACGCTGCTCGAAAGGACTGTTCATGTGGAATCGTCGTGAATGGATGCAGGCAGGGCTTGCGCTGCCCGTGGCGGCCGCGCCATCGACCGCGTGGCTGCAGACGCGCCCCGAGAAGCTGACCATCCTGTGCCACCGTGTGCACAGGGCCGTGCTCACGGGAGAGAAGGGGGGGGATGCCACCGCCGCCTGGAGCAAGCGCAACGGCATCGCGATCGAATGGGTCACCCTCGACACCGGGCCGTTGCACGAGCGGCTGTTCCGTGAAGCCAGCCTCGGTTCCACCGGCATCGACATCGCCTTCCTGCTGAACACGCAGGCCACGCCCAACGTCACCAAGCTGCTCGAACCGCTGGACGCGCTGATGTCGGCCGAACCCGTGGAAGATCCCGCCGACATGTTCCCGGGTCTGGTGGCCGCCATGACCTTTGCCGGCAAGCCCTATGCGGTGCCGCATCGGCACGCGACCACCGGCTTCCACTACAACGAAGCAATCTTCAAGGAAAAGGGTGTGCCCATCCCCCAGACCTTCGAGGACGTGATCGAGGCCGGGAAGAAGCTGACCTACACCCGCGCCGATGGCTCGCAGGTCTTCGGTTTCGTGATCGAGGGCACCAACTATCCCAACGTCATCGACATCGCCCGTGCGTGGGACGGCGACTTCATCACCCAGGACTTCCGTCTGGCCGTCAACGAGCCGCCGATGGTGCGCGCGGTGCAGACGATGCGCGATTTCTACGCCGCCGGCGTTCTGCCGCGCAACTGGGCGGCGATCAAGGGCGAGGAGGTCAACACCTGGATGCAGAGCGGCCGGGTCGCGATGACGATCACGTCCTTCGGCCGCACGACGTTCTACAACGACAAGGACAAGGCGAAGAACCCGGGTTCGATGAAGGTCATGGCTCTGCCCGCCTCTCGCGAGCTGAAGGGACGTTACCCGGGCTCGGCGCCGGCCAAGACGGAGTTCTGGTCCATGTGCATGCCGCGCAACGCGCGGCACAAGGCCGTGGCATGGAGCCTGATCAGGGAGTTGTCCTCCAAGTCCAACACCCTGGCGGCGGCACGCAACGGCAATGGCCCGGTCCGGGCGTCGTCCTACGGTGACGCTGCCTTCGTCGCCTCGATGCCGTACGCCGAGGCAGAGGCGGCGACATTGAAGGTGGCGCGCGTGCCCATCCCCGCCTTTGACAACGCCGCCAAGGCGGGCGACATCTTCGTCGAGGAGTTGCAGGCCGCGGTGCTGGGCCGCAAGGAGGTCGCCCGGGCCATGGACGACGTTGCGCGTCGTGTCAAGCCGCTTCTGCCGACGTGATGGTCCCGTCCCGGCGCCCCACGGCTGCGCTGTCGCGCGTGCCCCTGGGGCGCTTCCCCACGCCGCTCGAGCCCGCGCCTCGGCTGAGTGCAGCCCTCGGCGGGCCGCCCATCTGGGTCAAGCGGGAGGACCTCAGCGGGCTGGCGCTCGGGGGCAACAAGCCACGACAGCTCGAGTTCCTGCTGGGCGGTGCGGTGCGCGATGGGGTGCAGGCGGTCGTGACGACGGCGGCTGCGCAGTCGAATTTCTGCCGCGCCTGCGCTGCCGCAGGTGCGCGTCTGGGGCTGAAGGTCGGGTTGCTGTTGCGCGGGCCACCCCATGCGTCCGTCCAGGGCAATCTGTTGCTGGACCACGTGCTCGGTGCCGAGGTGCGTTTCATCGACACGACCGACCCCTATGACCCGCGCGTGCCCGGCTGGATGGACGACATGGTGGCCGATTTCGAGCGGCGAGGCCTGAAGACGCGGGTGCTGCACATCCCCGGTGAGTCGGGGACGCTGGGGGCGGCGGCGATGGTGGATGCGGGTTTCGAACTCGCCGAGCAGTTCCGCGAGGCGGGCATTGCGCCACAGGCACTGCACCTGGCCGCGGGCTCGGCACTGACCACGGCCGGGGTCGCGTTGGCCTTCAAATGCCTCGGGCTGGCCACGCGCGTCGTCGGCGTTTCGGTCCAACGCCCGGCCAGCTTCATCGCGCCCCTGGTGGCGCAGCGCGCCTCTTCGGCAGCCCGTTTGCTGGGTCTGCCCGTCTCCGTCACGGTGCACGATTTCGACATCGATGACCGCTTCATCGGACCGGCCTACGGCGTGCCGACCGCCGAGTCGATCGAGGCGATCGCGCTGGCCGGGCGCACCGAGGCCTTGCTGCTCGACCCGGTCTACACGGGCAAGGCCCTTGCCGCCTTGTCGGCACAGGTCCGGGCCGGGCGCTGGCGTGCCGATGCGCCCATCGTCTTCTTCCACTCCGGCGGCACGCCGGGGCTGTTCGTGCACGCCGACGCCGTGGCCGCCGGAGTCCTGTCGTGACCGACCTCGCGGCTTCGCCGCGCGACCTGACCATCGCCGAGGTGGAGGCGATCCCGCTGACCGCGCGCATGCAGGCTGGCACGCGGACCTCGCAGGGCGTGTACGACGCCGTCTCGATCGTGCTGGTGAAGGTGCGCACGGTCGACGGCGTGGTCGGCGTCGGTGAATGCCTGGGGCGCTTCGGCGCCCGGGCCTATGCGAGCTTCATCGACGAGGTCCTCGCGCCGCGCATCGTCGGTGGCAGCGCCTTCGACATCCGCAGGCACTGGCAGGCCATGCGCTCGGCGCTGTCCGGGCGGGCCGGCGGGATGCTGGTGGAGGCCCTGGCTGGGGTCGACATCGCGCTGTGGGATGTCGTCGGGCGCGCGCTCGGCCAGCCCGTCCACCGCCTGCTGGGCGGAGTGGGGCGGCGCGAGGTCGATTGCTATGCCTCCTCGGTGAACTGGGCCGATGCGCAGACGATGCAGGCGCAGGCGCGCCATGTTGTCGCCATGGGCTTTCGCACCGTCAAGGTCAAGCTCGGCGCGCCCGTGGGCCGTGCCATCGAGGCCGCCGCCGCGGTGCGCGAGGCCGTGGGCCCTGGGGTTGCGCTGGGTGTGGATGCCAACTGGGCCTACTCGCTGGATGAGGCCGTCGCGGTCGGCCAGGCGCTCCAGGGCCTGGGCTATGTCTTCTTCGAGGAGCCGATCGTCCCGGAGGACCTCGACGGCTATGCCCATCTGCGCCGCTCCCTGGCCATCCCGCTGGCCGCGGGCGAGAGCGACTACACCGTCGCCCACGCGGCGCAGCTGATCACACCGCGTCTCGTGGGGCTGATCCAGCCCGATGTCGCGCGCGCCGGCGGCATCAGCGAGACGCGCGATATCGCCACGCTCGCCCACGCCCACCACGTCGGCTACGCGCCGCATGTCGGCTGGTCGGGGGCGGTGTGCGTGGCGGCCAGTCTGCAGCTCGCCGCGGCCATGCCGGCGTTCAGGACCTTCGAGTGCATGTTCGTCGGCAACCCCTTGCGCGACGCGCTGACCGCTGCGCCGGTGGGCGCGCCGGCGCAGCTGGTGGACGGCAGGCTGCCGGTGCCGCAGGGCCCGGGCCTGGGCATCGAGGTCGACTGGGACCGGGTCGACGCGCTGCGCATCGATCGCGGGCTGGGGCAGGCATGAGGCCGGGCTGGCGCCACTGGCTGCTGCTGTCGCCGGCCCAGGCGATGCTGGTGGTGGCGCTGTTCCTGCCCTCGCTGTACGTGTTCTGGCTCAGCCTGAACAGCTCCACCTACGGTCAGAGCCCGCAGTGGGTGGGCTGGGCCAATTACGCCACCGTGCTGGCCGATCCGTATTTCTGGACGGCGACCCTGAACACGGCCATCGTCGTGAACGCCGTGGTGATCGGCGAGTTCCTGCTCGCGCTGGCGATGGCGATGCTGTTTGCGGGCTGGATCCCATGGCGCCGGTTGATGATCGCCATCGTGCTGGCGCCGTACGCGATCAGCGAGGTGGTCTCGGTCGTGATGTTCAAGTACATGATGGAGCCCTACGAGGGGCCGGTCACGCTGGCGCTGCAGGCGCTGGGCCTGCCCACGCTGGACTGGGCGGTCGAGCCCTCGCACGGCCTGACGATGGTGGTGCTGTTGTCGATCTGGCACCACCTGCCCTTCACCTTCATCCTGCTGTACACGGCGCTGATGGGCATCCCGATGGATCTGTACGAGGCGGCGCAGGTCGATGGCGCCAGCGCCTGGCGCAAATTCGTCCACATCACCGTACCGCTGCTGGTGCCGGCGATGCTGGTGGCGGTGGTCTTCCGCTACATCTTTGCCTTCCGCATCTTCTCCGAGGTGTGGCTGCTGACCGGGGGCGGGCCGGCGCGCACGACCGAGGTGCTGGCGGTCTACCTGTACCGCCAGGCCTTCCGCTATTCCGATTTCGGCGCCGCGGCGGCCACCGGCTGGCTGATGCTGCTGGCCTCACTGCTGATGGGCGCCTGGTACATCTGGCAGATGTACCGACGAATGTTCGCCCGCGCCGCTGGCTGACGATCGACGCAACCGATGTCCCCCTCGCTGCCGACCCCCCGTATCGCCCCCCGGTTGCGCCGTCGCCTGGTCCTCGCGCTGCGCATGCTGGCGCTGGGGGCGGTGTTGGTGTGGTCCGGCTATCCCATCGTGCTGCTGGTCAGCGCGTCGATACGCCCGCCGCGCGATGTGTTCGGCCTCGGTCCCTTCAGCCCGACGCTGGTCAACTACCGCAACCTCTGGGAGCGTTGGCCGGATTTCTTCGGCAACCTGCTGAACAGCCTGGTGATCTCGCTGTGTGCGACCGCGCTGACGCTGGTGGTGGCCTTCCTGGCCGGCTACGTCTATTCGCGCCGCAACAGCCGCGTGCTCACGGCCTCGGCCTTCTTCATGATCCTGGTGCGGCTGTTGCCGCCCATCGTCATCACGCTGCCCCTGTTCCCCGCCGTCAACTGGC
Organism: uncultured Rubrivivax sp.; assembly: GCA_964522465.1. Classification (GTDB taxonomy): domain Bacteria; phylum Pseudomonadota; class Gammaproteobacteria; order Burkholderiales; family Burkholderiaceae_C; genus Rubrivivax. The sequence goes on from CAZFVH010000027.1 coordinate 12,353, forward strand.
TGCAGCTCAACGACACCAAGCTGGTGCTGGTGCTCCTGTACTGCGCCTTCTTCGTGAGCCTGGGCACCTGGATCATGAAGGCCTTCATCGACCAGCTCCCGCGCGAGCTCGAGGAGGCCGCGGCCATCGACGGCGCGGGCCTGCGCCAGACCCTGTGGCGCGTCGTGCTGCCACTGTCACACGCCGGGCTGATCGCGACCTCGGTCTTCATCATGGTCTTCGCCTGGAACGACTTCCTCTTCGCCTTCATCTTCACCGCCGTAGACGCCAAGACGGCGCCGCTGGTCATCTCCGAGATGGTTGGTGCGATCGACGGGGTGGACTGGGGCATCCTCTTCGCGGCCGCGACGCTGCAGCTGCTGCCCATCCTGGTGTTCGTGTTGATGGTGCAGAAATACCTGATCGCCGGCCTGACCGCCGGCACCGTGAAGGGCTGAAGGCCCGGGGGTTCGACGATGTCCAGTGCCCATCCCACCCAGGCCGACGCCCGGCTGTCGCGCTACGACCCGATGTCGCGCATCCTGTACTTCGATGACTTCGACGACGGCATCAACGGCTGGACGACGCTGGTGGGCAACTACGAGGGCTCGATCGAGACGATGACGCACTCGTACGCCCGTCACACCCAGCCCATGCTCAGCCAGATCACGCACTGGGACGCCGGCACGCACGGCGCCTTCGACGGCACCTATGCGCTGAAGATCGCCACCCGGCCGGTGCCCGGCGAGCGCAACGTCGCCATCAAGCGCGTGACCTTCCGCAAGGCCGCGCGCATCCGGGTGGAGACCTACTTCGCCTTCAAGCCCGAGGCCAACGAACTGCGCCTGTCCGACCGTGACGTGCGCTCCTTCGGCCTGTTGTTCGACCTGCAGGACGGCCGCGAGCGCGTGATGCCGCACCTGCGCTACCTGAACGCGCTGGACGGCCAGCGCATGAACCGCTGGCAGCACAAGCGCCGCAGCCTGCCCTTCCGTGCCATCGGCGGGCGCAACGAGACCGTCACCCACGACCACCTGAGCCCGCAGGACTGGGAGGACATCCCCGGCGCGGGGCAGCTGCTCTGCTACAACGAGATCCCGACCAAGATCAACTGGCATTACCTGCGCATGGACTTCGACCTGCAGGCCATGCGCTGGATCGACTTCCAGTGCAACGACCAGGTCTTCGACGCCAGCGGGGTGGAGTCGATCCGCATGCCAGCGATGCCCAACCTGTCCTGCATGCTGAACCTGGCCTTCTTCTGCGAGCCCGACACCGCCAAGCGGGCCTTCCTCTACCTCGACAGCGTCGTCCTTTCCGGGGAGTTCTGACCATGGCCGGCATGATGCGAAACACGCTGACCGCGGTGCTGGTGCGCGGCGAGTGGCTGCAGGGTGCCTTCGAGACCGAACCCTACGAGGCGGCCTGGGCCGCCGAGGCCCTGTTCTTCGTGCGCGTGATGGGCGTGCGCGGCGCGGTGTCCGACGGTGCGGCCATCGACTGGAAGGTGCAGTTGTCGCCCGACGGCATCCGCTGGGTCGACGAAGGGACGGTGCTGCACGTCGATGCGCAGCCCGAGGCGCTGGTCTTCGCACGCGTGGGCCACTTCGGCGGCTGGCTGCGCCTGGCGTGTCAGGTGCCCGAAGGTCTCGAGGTCCAACCGGTGGTGACGCTGTCGCTGAAGGCGTGAGCGGGCCGCTGGATGTCCCGGCCGGGGCGGCCGAGCCGACCTACCCGGTGGAACTCGCCCGCGAGGACCTCGGGCCCTACCGGGCCTCGAACACCGGCGTCGACCACGTCCACCACTTCGCGGCCGCGCGGCCCGGGCCGCATGTGATGGTCAATGCCCTGACCCACGGCAACGAGCTGTGCGGCATGGTGGTTGTCAAGCGCCTGCTCGACCTGGGCGTGCGGCCCCGGCGTGGGCGACTGACGCTGTCGTTTGCCAACGTGGCCGCCTACGAACGCTTCGACCCGCGGGCGCCGGAGAGTCGCTTCGTGGACCGGGACTTCAACCGCCTGTGGCACGACGATGTGCTGGCTGCGGACACCACCTCCGTCGAAGCCCGGCGGGCGCACGAGATGCGTCCGGTGGTCGCAGGCGTCGATCGCCTGCTGGACCTGCACTCCACCTGGCACGCCTTGCTGCCCTTCTTCGTGCTGGCCCGCCTGCCGCGATCGCGTGCGCTGGCCGACGAACTGGCCTTGCCGGCGCGCCAGTTGCTGCTCCCCGACTTCCGCCACGAGGGTTGGCACCTGATCGACGACACGCCGTTCTCGTGCCCCGACGGCACGGCGGTGGGGTTGATCGCCGAGTGCGGCCAGCACTTCGCGCGCGCCACCGCCGACACCGCCTGGCAGGTGACCCTGCGCTTTCTGGTCGTGTGCGGGACCTTGGATCCCGACGATGCGCGCCGCCTCGGGGCCTTGTCGGTCGGCCCGACATCGGTGGCGAGGTTCGAGATCGTCCAGCCCGTGATGCTGCGCAGCGATCGCTATCGCCTACTCGCCAGCCACGCCGGATTCGTGGAGTTCCGCGCCGGGGAGGTTGCGGGCCTGGACGGCGACGAGCCGCTGCGTGCGCCATTCGACGGCGCCATCCTGCTCGCCCCGCGGCCGCGGCCGCGCGCGGGTCAGCAGGCCTTCGCGTGGGGGCGGCTGGTGGATGGAGCGCCGACGTCCGCTCTGTCGCGGTCGCCAGCAGGTGAGCGGGTGAGACGGTGAGACGGTGAGGGGGGTCTGGGTGGGTGAGGGCGATCGGCCCTGTCGACCGCTCCATCTTGACCGCCTGCTCGCCACCCGCGATCATTCGCCCTCGTCGCTCCTGACTTGACCCGACCCCTCGTACACAAGATCCCCATGGACACCCTGCACGCCAGCGCCGACACCGCAGCCGACAACCACTGGCTGGCCGACGAGGCCGACCGCACCGCTTACCGCAACTACGACAAGCCCGAGATCGACCGGGTGCGTGAGTTCTACCGTCAGAACCACCAGCACCAGACGCTGGACTTCGTGCGCCGTAAGAAGGCGCAGTGGCTGCGTTTCGACCGGCAGACGATGACCCCCTGGGCGGCGCTCGACTACCTGAACACGCTGGTGGACGAATCCGACCCCGACATCACCCTGCCGCAGATCAGCCACTTGCTGCAGACGGCCGAAGCCATCCGTGCCGACGGGCATCCCGACTGGTTCGTGCTGACGGGGTTCGTCCACGACCTGGGCAAGGTGCTGTGCCTGTTCGGCGAGCCGCAGTGGGCCGTGGTGGGCGACACCTTCCCGGTGGGGTGCCGCCATTCGGACCGCATCGTCTTCCCGGAGTTCTTCGCCTTGAACCCCGACCACGACCACCCGGTGTACGGCACCGACCACGGCATCTACGAGCCGGGCTGCGGGCTGTCCAACGTGCACATGTCCTGGGGGCATGACGAGTACCTCTTCCACATGCTGAAGGACCGTCTGCCCGAGCCAGCGCTGTACATGATCCGCTACCACTCGTTCTACGCGTGGCATCGTGAGGAGCAGTATGGCCACCTGACCGACGCCACCGACCGGGCGAACCTGCCTTGGGTGCGCAAGTTCAATCCCTACGATCTTTACTCGAAGAACCCGAACCCTCCGGTGCTGGCCGAGCTCAAGCCTTACTACGAGGACCTGATGGCCAAGTACCTGCCGGCGGAACTGCGTCTCTGAGGGGGGACAGGCTCCGACGGTTCAGCCCGGACGCGAGCCGGTACGCCTGGGGTTGCCCTTCGGCGGGCTCGGCTCGAACACCGGCGCCAGCGCTTCGTCGGCGCGCACGATGCGTGGCGTGAGGTGACGCAGGCGGTGGCCGTCCCAGCGCTGCCAGCCGTACAGCGTCGCGTGGACGGGGCCGTGGGTGGCCTGGGCGCCCATGCCGGCCACCCGCTCGGCACCGCGGCGCGCGCTGTCGATCAGCCAGGCGGGCAGCGCGTGGTGATAGGGGTGTCGTTGCACCTCGCCCGTGTGTCGCGCGACCGCGGCCATCAGGCGGGCGACATCCATGTCGGACAGCGCGACCATCAGGCCGGGCTGCATCTGGGTGTTCCAGTACTCCGACCAGGTCAGGTGTGGCTGCTGCGTGGGACCCAGGACGCGCAGGGCGTCCATGACGAGGTGGTGGGTGCCGATGTGGGTCGGGTGGCCGTCGAGCGCGTGCGGGGCCTGGACGAGGCGCGGCCGGTGCTGCGCGATCAGCGTGGCGATGGCGTCGACGGCCTGCCGCCAAGCCGCCGCGTCACGCCGCGCGTCGGCCCGAGTGACGCGTTCGAGCGCCACGCCCGGCGTCCCGGTGGGGCTGACGAGGTCGAAGCCCAGCAGGTCACAGCTGCGCAGCGCCTCCTGCCACCGCGCCGCGCGGCGGGACGGGAGGCTTCCGAGCGTCACCGCGACGTTCACGACCCGCCAGCGATGCTCGCGCCGCAACCGCAACCCCAGCGCGCCGACCACGGCCTCGTCGTCGGGATGGGGCGAGAAGACGAGGGCGGTCGGCGCTTCCGGATCGACCGGCGGCAGTGGCTCCGAGGGCGGGGCGTCGATGTCCACGGGCACACCGGCCGCGAGTGCCGCGCGATAGGCCTGAACCTGTGCAAGATGGGAGCGGGTGTCGTTCATGCGTCGACAGCATAGGTGCAAAGGCAGGAGCGACGCGCCACAGCTACGCTCTTCGAGCAACTTGCCATCGGTGAAACCCTGGATTGACCCTGAATCGCTGGATCGTCACACTTCTGTCATACAGCGTTCTGAAACTGGGCGTTTTGTTCGTCAGGTCAAAGGAGTTCTCATGATGTCCCGTCTGTCCCGTGCCGCGGTCGCTTCCGCTCTTGCTCTGGCCGCCGGAGCCAGCTTGGCTCAGGGGCGCCTGACCCTCTACTGCAGTTCCGACGAGGCTTGGTGCCAGCAGGCCAAGACCGAGTTCGAGAAGGCCTCAGGCGTGCGCGTGGACATGACGCGCAAGAGCTCGGGCGAGACATTCGCGCAGATCAAGGCCGAGGCTTCGAACCCTCGTGGCGATGTGTGGTGGGGTGGCACGGGGGATCCGCACCTTCAGGCTGCTGAGGAGAACCTGACACAGGCTTACGTGTCCCCCAACCGCGGGCGGATTGCTCCTTTCGCGCTCAACCAAGCAAAGGCAGCGAAGGACCGCACCATCGGCATCTATTCCGGCGCTCTGGGCTGGGGCTACAACGAGGAGATGCTCAAGAAGGAGGGTCTGCCCGCGCCGCAGTGCTGGGCTGACCTGATCAAGCCCATCTACAAGGGCAAGGTGCAGATGGCCAACCCGAATTCCTCCGGAACGGCATACACCACGCTCGCGACGCTGGTGCAACTCAAGGGTGAGGCGGCTGCCTTTGATTACCTCAAGGCCTTGCATCGCAACATCAACCAGTACACCAAATCCGGCTCGGCGCCGATCAAGGCCGCCGGAGCGGGCGAGACACTGATCGGCATCGTCTTCATGCACGATGCGGTCGCAGTGGCGGCCGCAGGCCAGCCGATCAAGCCGGTCGCGCCCTGCGAAGGCACAGGCTATGAAATCGGTTCGATGAGCATCATCCGCGGCGCGCGTAACCTCGAAAATGCCAAGAAGTTCTACGATTGGGCGTTGACTGCGGAGTCCCAGAGCCGCGCCAAGGACGTGAGGTCCTTCCAAGTGCCCTCCAACATGGACGCGGCGGTCTCGCCACTGTCGCCTGATCTGTCCAAGATCAAGCTCATCGACTACGACTTCGTCAAGTACGGCTCCTCGGCCGAGCGGCGTCGCCTGCTGAAGAAGTGGGACGACGAGGTTGGCTCCCTGCCGTTCAATTGACACCGGTAGCAGCGGCCTGCCGCGTCCCCACGAATGACCTCGACGCCTGACCGGCGCCGGGAGGTTGGTCTCGTCGCGCTGGCCGCGCTGGGGCTCCTCCTGCTGCCTTGGTATGCCCAGCAGGACGGCCTGTGGAGCTTCGAGTGGCTCCCGGGCTATCCCACCGACGCGGAAGCAGCGCCTGCCGTGTGGCTGCTCGCGCAGGGTGCGAGCCCCTGGCTGTGGCCTCTGGTCGGTTTGGTGTTGGTTGGGCTGGCCGTGGGGCTCGGTATGGCCGATCGGCGCCGGCGCGGCGAGGCGCTGATGTGGATCGGTGGCGCAGGTTTGGTCTACCTGTTCGCCCAGGGATACGCGCTCGGTCTTCAGGGGTGGTCGTTCGATTTCCTCACGGCGGTGTTTGGCGAGACCGGGCAACGCCAATTCGGGATGGGCTACGGCGCGTTGCTGGTTGCCACCGGTTTTCTCTTCCTCTTCACCTGGGGCCTGTCCGCCAGCGGGCGGGTGCTGCAGGATCCTTTTGTCTCGGGCGCGCTGGGCCTGATCATCGCGCTGGTGGGCCTGTTTGTGCTGATGCCGGTGGCGCAGATGCTGCTCGTCGGCTTGCGCAGCGAGGACGGCAGTGCGCTCGCGGCGCTCGCGGACCGTCTCGTCGACCCGAAGATCTGGCGCCTGAACTGCCTGACCGGGCTGGGGCAGTGCGGCTCCGCATGGAATTCGCTCGGTCTGGCGGTGGCCGTCGGGTTCCTGACCACCCTGCTGGGCTTGGCCTTCGCGCTGGTGGTCACGCGCACCGACATGCCCTTCAAGCGCGTCATCAAGGCGCTGACGCTGTTACCCATCATCACGCCGCCCTTCGTCATCGGGCTGGCCGTGATCTTGCTCCTGGGTCTGTCTGGCGTGGTCACCCAGTGGGTGGCGTCGGTCTTCGGCATCGCGCCGTCACGTTGGATCTACGGTTTCAATGGTGTGTTGCTGGCGCAGGTGCTGGCCTTCACGCCGATCAGCTTCCTGGTGCTGGTCGGCGTGGTCGAGGCCGTCAGCCCATCGATGGAGGAGGCTTCGCAGACGCTGCGCGCCAGTGACTGGGTGACCTTCCGCACGGTGACCTGGCCCTTGCTGCGTCCAGGTCTGGCCAACGCCTTCCTGCTCGGTTTTATCGAGAGCATGGCCGATTTTGGAAATCCGATGGTGCTGGGCGGCAACTTCACCGTGCTGTCCACCGAGATCTTCTTCGCCATCGTCGGCTCGCAGAACGATCAGGCGCGCGCCGCGGTGCTCGCGTTGATCCTGCTGGCCTTCACCATCGCCGCCTTCGCGGCGCAGAACCTGTGGCTGGGCCGCAGCAAGCGCTACACCACGGTCAGCGGAAAAGGGGAGGGCGGGATGCACCCCCCGCTGCCACGGTCGCTGGCGGCGGTCGCCATCGTCGTGACGCTCCTGTGGACGCTGTTTACGCTGGTGGTTTACGGCCTGATCGTGTACGGCAGTTTCGTCGAGCTCTGGGGGCGCAACTGGTCCCTGACCTTGCGGCACTATCTGCAGGGTTTCGAGATCACCTTCAATGACCATGGCCTGCACTGGAAGGGCTCAGCCTGGAACAGTCTGGCCACGACCTTGAAGATTGCCTTGATCGCGGCGCCTCTGACGGCGGCCATCGGCCTGCTGACCGCCTGGCTGCTGGCGCGCCAGCAGTTCGCTGGCAAGCAGGCCTTCGAGATCGGCACCCTGCTGAGCTTTGCCATCCCTGGCACCGTCATCGGCGTAAGCTACATCGTGGCCTTCAACGTCCCGCCACTCGAACTTACCGGCACTGCGGTCATCCTGGTGATCTGCTTCGTCTTCCGAAACATGCCCGTGGGTGTGCGCGCGGGCATCGCCTCTCTGGCGCAGATCGACAAGAGCCTGGACGAAGCCTCGCTGACCTTGCGCGCCTCGTCGGCGACCACCTTCCAGCGCGTCACCCTCCCTCTCATCCGCCCTGCGATCCTGTCAGCCATGGTCTACAGCTTCGTGCAGGCGATGACGGCCATCAGTGCGGTGGTCTTCCTCGTGAGTGCACGTCACGACATGGCCACCACCTACATCATCGGGCGGGTCGAGAACAACGAGTACGGCATCGCGATCGCCTACTCGACGGTCTTGATCTTCGTGATGCTCGTGGGCATCCTGCTGTTCCAGTGGCTATCTGGCACGCGGCGCCTTGGGCGTCACGGCCTGAGAGGTACGGATGCGCCTGTCCTCCCAACATCCGCCTGAGCTCATGCATCCGATCGTCCGTACCCAGGCCGCCCCTGTCCACCTGCAGGCGGTCACCAAGCGCTACGCGGCCAAGGCGCCGCCCGCTGTCGACCGCGTGACGCTGAGCTTCCAGGCTGGCTGCCTGACCACCCTCCTTGGCCCGTCGGGCTGCGGCAAGACGACGACGCTGCGAATGATCGCCGGGCTCGAGAAGGTCAGCGACGGCCGCATCCTGATCGGCGACGACGACGTCACGCGGCTGCCGGCGACGCAGCGCGATGTCTCGATGGTCTTCCAGTCCTATGCGCTGTTCCCGCACCTGCGGGTGGTGGAGAACGTGCGCTACGGCCTGGAAGTGAGCCGCCTGCCGCGCGATGTCGTGGAGCAGAAGACGCAGGAGGTGCTGCGCCTGATGGGCCTGCAGGCCCTGGGCGCGCGCTACCCGCATGAGCTCTCCGGCGGGCAGCAGCAGCGCGTGGCGGTGGCGCGCGCGCTGGTGCTCGAGCCGCGCGTGCTGCTGTTCGACGAGCCGCTGTCCAACCTGGACGCCAAGCTGCGCCGCCACGTGCGCCAGGAGATCCGCGAATTGCAGCGCACGCTGGGCCTGACCGCGATCTACGTGACACACGACCAGGAAGAGGCGCTGGCTGTCTCCGACACCATTGTCGTGATGAACAACGCCGTCGTGGCGCAGACCGGCAGCCCACGTGAACTGCACGAGGCGCCGGCCACGCGCTTCGTCGCCGATTTCATCGGTGAGGCCAACGTGTTGCCGGCACGGGTGGGGACGCAGGTGAGCGCGTCGGCGGACAACCCGCGTGTCGAGGTGCACCTCGGCGCGCTGCGGCTGGAGCTGCCGGGCAGGGCGGCCGCCGGCGAGCAGCGCCACGTGGCCATCCGCCCGGCACGCGTGCGGCTGCACGGCGCGGGTGCGGGGGCGGGCCCGGTGCCCGGTGACACGCTGCCGGGCGAGGTACGCCGTGCCAGCTACCTCGGCGAGACGATGGAGTACGTCGTCAGCACCGCCCTGGGCGACGTGCTGGTGGCCAGTGCCGACACGCAGGGGGTGCTGGAGGTGGGTGCGGCGGTGGCGGTCGAACTGCCGCAGGATGCGGTGGTCCTGTTGCAGGACTGATGCTCGACAGCCTCCTGGGCTGATCCAGAGCCTGGGCTGACGCCGGGCTGAATCTGGGCGGACCCACGCGGCCCTGCGGGTCAAGGCGGCCGTCAGACCGAGTGTCACCCGGCGAAAACCGGCCTTGCCGGGCCCGAGTTGCGTGGCCGGTACTGCAAACCCACCGGCTTCCCAGGATCGTCTTCCTCGCACCTCAGGGTTTGTGCCGATGCCCTCACCGATGGGCCGGGGTATCGTGCGTTCAGTTGTCTGACCTCTGTCTTCTGACCTCCGACCTCTCGACTCCGTTCCGTGGCCAAGCTCTCCAGTCGTGTCCCAGCCTACAAGCTCGCGGCGCTCGAGATCCGGGACTACATCGGTCGTCACGGATTGAAAGGCGGTGAGGCGCTGCCGCCGGAGGCGGCGCTGGCGCAGCAACTCGGCATCAGCCGGCCCTCGCTGCGCGAGGGCATGAAGGCGCTGGAGTCGGTGGGCGTGCTTCAGGCGCGGCACGGGGAGGGCGTGTTCGTCGCGGGTTTCAGCTTCGACGCCATCGTCGACAACCTGCCGTACTCCATGCTGGCCGACGACCTGCAATTGCTGCACCTGCTGGAGGTGCGCACCGCGCTCGAGGTCGGCATGGTGCCGCGCATCGTCGGACTGATCCCGCCCGAGGACGTGGCCCAGCTGCGCAGCCTGGCGCAGCGCATGCTGCAGCGCGCGCAGGTCGGCGAGAGTTTCGCCGAGGAGGATCGCGACTTCCACGCCACGCTGTTCGCCTGCCTGGGCAATCCCTTCCTCGACCGGCTGGTCGACCTGTTCTGGAAAGTTTTCCACCGCATGGCCGACACGCTGCCGCAGATCGGCCCCAGCTCGCGGCTGCAGACCGCGCGCGAGCACCTGGCCATCGTCGACAACCTGGCCAGCGGTGACGCGCGCGCGCTGCAGCAGGCCCACGAGCGGCACTTCGACGAGATCCGCAAGCGGGTCACGAGCCTGCGCGTGCCTGCCAGCCATCCGGTGGATCCGGGCGCCCCGGGCGCCGCGGCATCCGCCTTTGCTTCCCAACCCGCAGCCTGAAGTTCGCTTGGCCGAGGCTGCGCCGGTGTCATCCCCAGGCCATCAGGAGACCGCGTCATCATGAAACTGTCCAAACTCTTCGCCGGCCTGGCCTTGGCCGGCGCCGTCGCCACCGCCTGCGCACAGCAGGTCACGCTGCGCCTGGGCATGCAACTGCCCGAGACCCACCCGTCCTACAAGGGCGCGATGGAGATCAAGCGCAAACTCGAGGACCTGTCCAAGGGCACGATGACGGTCAAGGTCTTCCCGAATTCGCAGCTCGGTGACTTCAAGGCCATGGTGAGCCAGGTGCAGGCCGGCGACCTCGACATGGCGATGACGGGCTACCCCGACATGAGCTACGTCATTCCCGAGCTCAAACTGATCGGCGCGCCCTACGTCATCTCCGACTACAAGCACCTGCAGGCCGTGCTCAAGAGCCCGTATGGTCAGCGCATGGACGCCAAGTTCCGCGAGAAGGGCATCCGCGTGATGGACGTGTGGTACGAAGGCGCGCGTCACACCACGGCCAACCGGCCCATCAACTCGATGGCCGACCTCAAGGGCCTGAAGATGCGCACGCCCAATGTGCCCTTCCTGATCGAGTACGCGCGTGCCGTCGGCGCCACGCCCGCGCCGGTGGCCTTTGCCGAGGTCTACCTGGCGCTGCAGACGCGCCAGGTCGACGCCCAGGAGAACCCGCTGCCCACGATCGAGGCCGCCAAGCTGCACGAAGTGCAGAAGCACATCGCGCTGACGGGGCACTTCATCGCCAGCTCCTCCATCCTGATGAGCGAGAAGAACTTCGCCAAGCTCACCGATGCGCAGAAGGGCTGGGTGTCCGAGGCGGTCAAGGCCGGCGGCGTGGTCAGCAGCGGCCTGGTGGCTGAGGCCGAGAGCCGTCTGATCGAGTTCTTCCGCAGCAAGGGCCTGACGGTCAACACCGTCGACACCGCGCCCTTCCGCGCCGCGATGAAGGGCTACCACGACAAGCTCGAGGCCGAGTTCGGCGCCGGCGAGATCCAGAAGATCATCGCCACGCGCTGAGTCCCGCTCGAACCCACGAGCCCACCCGCCCATCGCCCGCGCACCCGCCGCGCCGAGACCCGAGCCGCCCCACCAGGACCTGCACGTGAGCCCCGACGACACACCCAGCGCACCACCGCCCGGCCCGGTGGGCCACCTGGCTTCGGCGCTGCTGTGCCTGCTGATGGGGGTCATCCTGCTGCAGATCCTGGGCCGGTTCGGGGTCTTCCCCGGCCAGGTCTGGACCGAGGAGCTCACGCGCTGGCTATGGGTCTGGATGGCCTTCCTGGGCATCGCCGCGGCCGAGCGTCACGACCAGCACCTGCGCATGGAGGTGCTGCCGCACCTGCTGCGCCCGCGTGTGCGTGCGGTGATGCGCCGCGTGCAGGACGCGGTGGCGTTTGTGCTGGCCGGCTACCTGTGTTGGCAAGGCTACAAGGGCGTGATGCGCACGCTGGACAACGAGTCGGTGACGCTGCCGGTGCCCGACGCCGTGCTCTACCTGGCGCTTCCGGTGGGCACGGCGCTGTGGGGCCTGGCCCTGTGGCGGCGGCTGCGTCGTCCGCCGGCTGCGCCCGCCTCGGCCCGGGCCTGACCCTCTGACATCTTCATCGCGATGGTCCTGACGATCTTCATCGGCGCCTGGCTCCTGCTGGTGCTCATCGGCACGCCCATCGGCGTGTCGATGATCCTGGCCTCGCTGGGCTACTTCGCGTGGTCCGGCACCGGCCTGAACTTCGCCGCGCAGCGCATGGTCGACGGGCTGAACAGCTTCCCGATCATCGCCGTGCCGCTGTTCATCCTGGCGGCCAACCTCTTCAACGCCTCGGGCATCACCCACCACATCTTCGGCTTCGCCAATTCGCTGGTCGGCCACATCCGCGGCGGCATGGGGCACGTCAACATCCTGGCCAGCCTGTTCTTCTCGGGCATGTCGGGCTCGGCGCTGGCGGACGCCGGCGGCCTTGGCAAGATCGAGGCCGAGGCCATGCACAAGGTCGGCTACCCGGCTGAGCTGGCTGGCGCGCTGACCTCGGTGTCGGCCATCCTCGGCCCGCTGGTGCCGCCGAGCATTCCGATGGTGGTGTACGGCGTGGTCTCGGGCGCGTCCATCGGCGGGCTGTTCCTCGGCGGCATCGTGCCGGGGCTGTTGTGCACCGCGGCGATGATGACGATGTTGTACGTCATCGCCGGGCGCAAGCGCCTGCCGGTGGAGCGGCGCAAGGGCGCGCGCGAGGTGCTGCGGCTGTTCGTGCGGTCCTTCCCTGCGCTGCTGACGCCGGTGGTGATCATCGGCGGCATCTTCAGCGGATTCTTTTCGCCCACCGAGGCCGCGGCCGTGACGGTGGTGTACGCCGTGCTGGTCAGCCGCTTCGTCTACCGGCAGATGAACTGGCAGCGCTTCTGGGCCTGCGTGCACGACACCGCGATCATGTCGGCCACCATCGCGCTGATCATCGGTGGGGTGTCGATGATGGGCGTGGTGCTGGCGATGGAGAAGGCGCCGGCGCAACTGGCGGCGTTCTTCACTGGCATCGCCTCGGGGCCGACCGAGTTCATGGTGCTGGTGTGTCTGATGCTGCTCATCCTGGGCTGTTTCATCGAGGTGCTGGCGCTGTTGCTGGTGCTGGTGCCCTCGCTGGTGCCGGTGGCGCTGGGCTTCGGCGTCGATCCCGTGCACTTCGGCGTGGTGGTGATCTTCACGCTGATGCTGGGCACGCTGACGCCGCCGATGGGGATGGTGCTCTTCGTCGTGGCGCAGAGCCACGGCTTGCCGGTGCACCGTCTGGCGGTGGCGGTGATGCCCTGGCTGATCCCAATGCTGGCGGTGTTGGCGCTGATGATCTTCGTGCCCGCGACAGTGACCGCGCTGCCCGGGCTGTTCCTGTAGACGACGACTGGATGCTCCTGTGACGAAAACCCTGGACCTTCGCGGCATCGTGCCGCCCGTGGCCACCCCCTACAAGGCCGACGACACCGTCGACACCGCGGCCCTGCGCCGGCTGGTGCGGCACCTGATCGACGGCGGCGTGCACGGCCTGTTCCTGCTGGGCTCGACCAGCGAGTGCGTGCTGCTCGACGCCGCGCAGCGCCGCGTTGTGCTCGACACCGCGCTGGACGAGGCCGCCGGCCGTGTGCCGGTCGTGGCGGGGGTGATGGATGCCGCCACCGATGTGTGTCTGGCGCATGCCCGCGCCGCGCGCGATGCCGGGGTGGACGGCCTGGTGGTGACGGCGCCGTACTACACCCGCACCAACCAGACCGAGACCATCGATCACTTCCGCTACCTGCGCGACGGCACGGGGTTGCCTCTGGTCGCCTACGACATCCCCGTGTGCGTCAACCTCAAGCTCGCGCGCGACACCGTGCACACCCTGGCGCGGGAGGGTCTGATCTGCGCGCTGAAGGACAGCAGCGGCGACGACGGCAACTTCCGCATGCTGGTGCGCGACTTCGGAGGCGATGGCCGTGCGGCGACGACCGCAGAGGGCGGCATTGCGCTGTTCACCGGCTCCGAGATCGTGGCCGACAGCGCGATCCTGGCGGGCGCCACCGGCGTCGTCCCCGGCCTGGCCAACGTCGACCCGCGTGGCTACGTGCGCCTGTACGAGGCCGCACTGCGCGGCGACGTGGCGGCGGCCCGGCGCGAGCAGGACCGCTTGATCGACCTGTTCCAGATGGTCTTCTGGAGCGCCCCCGCCTTGAGCGCCGGCGCGGCCGGTGTGGGCAGCTTCAAGGTGTCGCTGAAGCTGATGGGCTTGTTCGAGCACAGCCAGATGCGCCGACCCAACCGCCCGGTCCCCGAGGACGTGCAGCAACGCATCCGCGCGCACCTGCAGCGCCACGGTCTGCTCGGATGATCGACCCGGCCCTGATGGACGGCGGGCTCGTCGTCTCCTGCCAGCCGGTGCCCGGCGGCCCCCTGGACCGTGACGACTTCGTGCTGGCCATGGCGCAGGCCGCGGCGGGCAGTGGGGCGCGCGCGCTGCGCATCGAAGGGGCAGAGCGCGTGCGGCTCGTCAGCGCGGTGCTGGCGCTGCCGGTCATCGGCATCGTCAAGCGCGACCTGCCCGACAGCGCGGTGCGCATCACGCCCTGGCTTCAGGACGTGGACGCGCTGTGCCGCGCCGGGGCTGCGGTGGTAGCGGTGGATGCGACCGATCGCACCCGCCCGGTGCCTGTGGCGGCCCTGTTCGAGCGCATCCGCGCGCACGGGTGCTGCGCGATGGCCGACTGCGCGACGCTGGCCGAAGGGCTCGCAGCGCGCGACCTGGGTTTCGACTGGATCGGCAGCACGCTGTCGGGCTACACCGAGGCCACCGCCTGCGCCGACGATGCGCCGCCCGACTGGGCGCTGGTGCGCGCCTTGCGCACCCATGGCTGCCGCGTCGTCGCCGAAGGCCGCATCCGCACCCCGGCCGAAGCGGCACGCGCGCTCGCCGAAGGGGCACACGCAGTGACCGTCGGTTCGGCGATCACGCGGGTGGAACACGTCACCGCCTGGTTCGTCTCGGCCATGGCGGGGGCTGCGGCCGCCGCCCCTGACCGCGCGGCCTGAGCGTGGTTCCGCTTCGTCAGATGAGTGCATCGATGGGCGCCAGGGAACGCCACCTGCCGTGCAGGGTGCGCAGAGTCCGCCCGTGAGCCTGCTCGTCGTCGACATCGGCGGCACCAAGGTCTCGTCGGCCTGGTGGGATCGCGCGCAGCTCCGTGAGGTGCGCAGCCGCCCGATGGCCCGTGACGAGGCCGGCTTCGTTGCGCTGCTCCAGGATCTGCATCGCGATTACCCGCACGCGCGGCAAATGGGCGTGGCGGTCACCGGGCGTGCCGTGGCCGGCGTGGTGCGTGCGGTCAACGCCGCGATGATCGGTTTCTGGAACGGTTATCCGCTGGCCGCCCGCATGGCGGGCGTCGGGCTGCCCGCGCCCTTGCTGCTCAACGACGCGCAGGCGGCGGCCTGGGGGGAGTTCCGGGCCGACGTCGACGTGGCCGATGGGCGTCCGTCGAGCGAGGGCAGGGGGGGCGTGGCACGCGACGAAGACCCGGACGCCGGCCGTGACCTGCTGTTCGTCACGCTGTCCACCGGTGTGGGGGGTGGCCTGGTGCTTGGAGGGCGCCTGCAGTCCGGTGGCGCAGGCCTGGCCGGGCATATCGGGCATGTGGGCAGCGCGCTGCGCGCGGTGGACGGCGACCAGGCCTGCAGCTGCGGCCGCCGCAACTGTCTGGAGACCGTGGCCTCCGGCACGGCCCTGTCCCGCCAGGGGCGCCACGTGCTGGGGCGCGAGTGCACGGCGCAGGAGGTGCTGGCGCGGGCGCAGTCGGGCGATGCCGCGCTGCAGCAGATCGTCGCCGTGGCGGCGGCCGCGGTGGCCCAGGCCCTGGCCGATGCGCGCGCGCTGACCGGCGTCGCGCGGGTGCGGCTCGGCGGCGGGCTGGGGCTGGCGCCGGTGATGTTCGATGCCGTCGAGCGCGCGCTGCGCGAGCTGCCGCCGCTGTTCGTGCCCGTGCTCGAGCCTGCACGCCTGGGCGCGCATGCCGGCCTCATCGGCGTGGGCTGGTGGGCGGAAGCGCAAGGCGTCGACGGTGTGCGCGAGGCGTGAGACCGAGAAACCGGGCGAGATGCGTCAGAGGGGCTCGGCGCGCCAGCGGCGCGATGCGCACGATGCAGACGTCAAGCACCCCGAGGACCCCGAGCCCGCCAAGCATGACAAGCATGACAAGCAAGAGACGCGCACCCCTGATAGACCGCAGACGGACATCGAGATGACCCACAGCCTGATGCTCAGCGAGATCCTGCAGGCACCGCAGGTGCTCGAGCGGCTGCACGACGAGGCGTCGCATGCCGTCAGGGCCCTGGCCCGGCAGATCGTGACCGACGACGCGCGCACCTGCGTGACCGTTGCCCGCGGCAGCTCGGACCACGCCGCCCACCACTTCTCGGCCCTGATGGCGCGGATGACCGGCCGCTTCGTCGCGTCCATGCCGCCTTCGTGGACGACGGTGCTGGAGTCGCCGTGGCCCGCGCAGCGCTGGCGGCCGATCGCCTTCTCGCAAAGCGGACGCAGCCCCGATCTGCTGGCCGTTCTCCAGGCTCTGGACCCCGCCGGACGCCACTCGGCGGCCTTCGTCAACGATGCCGGGTCGCCCTTGGCCCAGGCCGTGAAGCACCCGATCGACCTGCAGGCCTACCCCGAACGCGCTGTGGCCGCGACGAAGTCGGTGCTGGCACAGTTGCTGGCTGGCGCCATGCTGGTGGAAGCTTGTGCCGACGGCGGCAAAGGGCACCCCGTGCTGGCGGCGGAGCTTCAGGCCCTTTCTTCGGCCGTCGACCAGGCGCTGGATGCGGCACCCTGGGATCTCGGGCCTGGCTGGGCGCAGGCAGGACACCTGCTGGTCGTCGGCCGAGGGCAGTCGCTGGCCATCGCGCACGAGATCGCGCTCAAGTGCAAGGAGGTCTGCCAGCTCCACGCCGAGGCGATCTCTGCGGCAGAGCTGCGCCACGGCCCCCAGGCCCTGGCCGACGCAGGCCTGCACGTGCTGGTGCTGGCGCCCGACGACCTGGGCGCGCAGGCGCTGCACGAGACCGCCACCCACATGATGCAACTGGGCGCGGTGGTGGCTTGCGCCGGCCCGCACTCCTGGTGCGATCTGCCGGTGCCCGCGTTCGGGATGCGGTTTGTGGCCGGCCTGCCGCTGCTGGCCGCCGCCTACCGCTGGGTCGAGGCGTTGAGCCGCGCCCGCGGCCTGGACCCGGACCGGCCGCGTCACCTGACCAAGGTGACGCTGACGTTGTGAGGACGTTGGGCAGGGTGAAGGCCGATGCCGGAGCGCCGGTTCGTTATCCGCCCATTCAGGCCTTTCAGTGGCGGATCGGCTCGATCGTACGCGTGAAGGCGGCCAGCGGTTCGAGCTCGGCCACGACCGCCGGCGCGCCGGCCAGGATGGCGTCGCCGTCGCTGAACATGCGCTCGGTGTTGTAGGGCCAGCTCACGCCGCCGGCCTCTTCGATCATCAGCAGCGCGGCCAGGCAGTCCCAGGGGTTCATGTGCCCCTCGTGATAGGCCAGCAGGTTCCCGGCGGCCACGTAGGCCAGCATCAGGGCGCCCGAGGCGTTGCGGTAGTACATGCCACCGGCCTCGGTGAAGGGCACCAGGAAGCGGAACAGCGTGTCGGGCGTGATGCGGTTGCAGTAGCCCACGCCCACCGAGCCCTCGCGCAGCGACTTTGCCGACGACACCCGCATCGGCTGGCCGTTCAGGTGCGCGCCGTGGCCCTTGCGCGCGGTGTAGGTGTGGCCGTGGTTCGGGTCGACGATGATGCCGAGCACCACCTCGCCGCGGTGGATGCAGGCCAGCACCACGCACCAGGCGGGGATGCCGCTGACGAAATTGGCGGTGCCGTCGATGGGATCGATCACCCAGGTGAAGCCGGCGCCGGCCGACGCGCTGCCGTCGCCCGCGCTGCGGCCGAACTCCTCGCCGTGGATGGCGTCGGCCGGGAAGGCCGAACCCAGGCGCTCGCGGATCAGCACCTCGACCGCGCGATCGGCCTGCGAGACCATGTCCTGCGGGCCCTTGGACTCGATCAGCAGCTCGTCGCGGCGGCGGAAGTGGTCCAGCGCCAATGCGGCGGCTTCGGTGACGATGGCTTGCGCGGCCTGCAGGCGTTGCGCGATGGGGTCTTGCATGGGAGGGGCTTTCGGAGGGCGGGCCGTGGGGCCCGAGTGGACGGGATCATAGGAGCCTGTCCGACGCATTCCTGGCCGCGCAAACCCGGGGTCTTCCCGGGGGTCGCAGCGGTTCGGCCTGGGATAGGATGACAAATAGATGACGTTTCGATGACAGATTGTCGATGGTCCGGGCCGTGCGTCATCGGCTGTTGTCGTTGCCGGCGCCCGCGGCGCGGCGCGCGAGGGATGCCGCCCGACACGCCCGCGCGGGGCGGCCGTCGACACCCCCCCCCCCACACACCCAGACCCAGGAGACCGACGATGAAGCAAGGCCTGAAGACAATGCTGGCGCCCGCGCTGCTGACCCTGGTGGCGGCCGCCCCTGCCCTGGCGCAGGACTGCGCCAACCGGGGACAGCTCGACACGCTGTACTGCGACGCCAACAACGATCTGGTCGCCGATGCGCCCAAGGACGCCTCGAAGTGGCGCGATCCGTCGACCCTGGTGTGGGCCTACACCCCAGTGGAAGACCCCGCCGTCTACGCCAACGTCTTCAAGCCCTTCACCGATCACCTCGAGTCCTGCGTGGGCAAGCGCACGGTGTACTTCCCGGTGCAGTCCAACGCCGCGCAGATCGAGGCGATGCGTTCCGGGCGCCTGCACTTTGCCGGCTTCTCCACCGGCCCAACAGGTTTTGCCGTCAACATGGCCGGCGCCGTGCCCTTTGCGGCGAAGGGCGTGGGCGATCAGGTGCGTGGCTACAACCTGCTGGCCATCGTCAAGGCCACCAGCCCCTACCAGTCGCTGGCCGATCTGAAGGGCAAGAAGGTGGCGCACACCTCGCCGTCGTCGAACTCGGGCAACCTGGCGCCGCGCGTGCTCTTCCCAGAGCGCGGCCTGACGCCCGAGACCGACTACAAGCCGCTGATGTCCGGCGGCCACGACAAGTCGGTGCTGGGTGTCAACTCCGGCGACTACGACATGGCGGCGGTCGCCTCCGACGTCTTCGAGCGCATGAGCGTGCGCGGCACGGTCAAGGCGGCGGACTTCCGCATTCTCTACCGCAGCTCGGTGTTCCCGACCTCGTCCTTCGCGCACTCGCACGACCTGAAGCCCGAACTGGCCGCCAAGCTGCGCGAGTGCTTCTTCTCCTTCCGCTTCACCCCGGCGATGCAGAAGGAGTTCAACGGCGACGACCGATTCCTGCCGATCAGCTACCAGAAGGATTGGGCCGTCGTGCGCGACGTGGCCGAGCGCTCGGGCACGCCTTACAACAAGGCCGCCTACGAGGCCGAGAGCAAGCGTGAAGCCGATGCCCGCGCCAAGCGCGAAGCCGAGCGGCAGAAGAAGGCCGCCGAAGCCGCGAAGAAGCCTTGAGCGCCGTCCCGAGCCCTGCGCCCGCCGCGGCGGGCGGGGGCGTGCTGTCCATCCGCGGGCTGCAGAAGGCCTACCGGCCCGGCCAGCCGGTGCTTCGGGGCATCGACCTCGAGATCGCCGGCACCGGCCTGACGGCCATCATCGGCCCGTCGGGCACCGGCAAGTCGACGCTGCTGCGCTGCGTCAACCGCCTCGTCGAGCCCAGCGCCGGGCAGATCCTGTTCGAGGGACAGGATCTGGCCCGGCTGAAAGGCCGTGCTCTCCGTCTGGCGCGGCGACGCATCGGCATGGTCTTCCAGGAATACAACCTGGTCGAGCGCCTGACGGTGATCGAGAACGTGCTGTGCGGGCGGCTGGGGCACGTCGCGCCCTGGCGGGCCTTGCTGCGGCGCTACCCGCAGGCCGATGTCGACCACGCCTTCGACCTGCTGCAGGCCGTGGGCCTGGACGAGAGCTACGCCAACCGGCGGGCCGACCAGCTCTCGGGCGGGCAGCGTCAGCGCGTGGGCATCGCGCGCGCGCTGATGCAGCGCCCACGCCTGGTGCTGGCCGACGAACCCACGTCCTCGCTGGACCCCAAGACCTCGGTGGAGGTGATGGCGCTGATGGCGGATCTGTCGCGCCAGCACGCCATCCCCATCGTGGTGAACATCCACAACGTCGAACTTGCGCGGCGCCACGCCGAGCGCATCATCGGCCTGTCCGGGGGTGCGGTCGTCTACGACGGCGGGCCCGATGGCCTGCACGACGGGCACCTGAAGTCCATCTATGGCGGCGAGGACTGGCTCTGAGGCGGCGGCGGCGCGGCTGCCGCCGTCCCCGCGCGTGGCCTTCGCGCCCAACTGGGCGGCCCGGGCCGGCTGGGTGCTGCTGGCGCTGTATGTGCTGTACGCCACCGGGCAACTGGAGATCTCGCTCGACCGCGTGATCCGGGGTCTGGAAAACGCGCAGCGCTTCCTGGGGCGGATGTTCCCGCCCAACCTCGAGGCCGACAAGCTCGAGCTCATCCGGGCGGGCATCGTCGAGAGCCTGCAGATCGCCGTGCTGTCCACGGCGGCAGGCATCGCGCTGTCGCTGCCCTTGGGGCTGGCGGCAGCGCGCAACCTGGCGCCGCCCTGGCTGAGCGGGGCGATGCGCATCGTGATCGCGGTGTGCCGATCCTTCCATCCGGTGATCGTGGCCATCCTGTTCGTCAAGGCCGTGGGCTTCGGCGCGCTGGCCGGCGTGCTGGCGCTGATCGTCTCGACCATGGGTTTCGTCTCCAAGCTCTTCGCCGAGGTCGTCGAGGAGATGGACCCGGGCCAGGTCGAGGCCGTGCGCGCCACCGGCGCGGGCTTCCTCAACGTGCTGGTGATGGGCGTGTTCCCGCAGGTGATGTCGCGCTTCATCGGCCTGTCGGTCTACCAGTTCGACTCCAACCTGCGCAACTCGACGATGGTGGGCATCGTCGGCGGCGGCGGCATCGGCGCACCGCTGTTCACCGCCTATCAGCGCTTCGACTACGACGTGGTGATGACCATCCTGATCGTGATCATTGCCCTGATCCTGCTGTGCGAGGTGGTCTCGGGGCGGGTGCGGAGGGTGTTCCAGTGACGGTGAGGTCGGGGTCTACTGCTGCAGCGCACGACGAGTCGGCATCCGCGTCCAACTCGGTAGCGACGTCCTCGGCGACGCCGACAGGCCCAGGACCGGCGTCGGGGCAGGGGGTGGCCGCAGCCCCCCGCCGCTGGCAGCGCTTCAGCCCGCTGGTGCGCCTGGGGCGCTTTGCCGTCTACCTGGGCAGCGTGGCTGCCATCGTCTGGTCGCTGCGCACCATCGAGGTCATCCCCGAGTTCCTGTACGACGCGCCCGAGCAGACGGCCGACCTCTTCCGCCGAATGTGGCCCTTCGACTGGCCCTACTGGGAGGAAGCGATCCGCGCGGCGCTGATCGAGACCTTCCACATCGCCACGCTGGGCACGGTGCTGGCGCTGATGATGGCCATCCCGCTGTCCTTCCTGGCCGCGCGCAACTTCACCCGCCACCCGGCGCTGAACTGGGCGGCACAGTTCATCTTCGTGTCGTCACGCTCGGTCAACTCGCTGATCTGGGCGCTGCTGTTCGTCGC
The DNA here is from genome assembly GCA_964522465.1 of uncultured Rubrivivax sp. Lineage (GTDB taxonomy): Bacteria > Pseudomonadota > Gammaproteobacteria > Burkholderiales > Burkholderiaceae_C > Rubrivivax. The sequence goes on from CAZFVH010000027.1 coordinate 33,756, forward strand.
CATCTTCGGCCCCGGCGCGCTGGCCGGCGTGCTGTCGATTGCCTTCCGCTCGATCGGCTTCATCGGCAAACTCTTCTGCGAGGCGCTGGAAGAAGCCCACCCCGGCCCCATCGAGGCCCTGACCGCCGCCGGCGCCCCGAGATCACTCATCCTGGCCAAGGGCTACTGGCCCCAGGTCGAGCCCGCCTTCTGGTCGCTGTCCCTTCTGCGCTGGGACATCAACATCCGCGAATCGGCCGTCCTCGGCCTGGTCGGCGCCGGCGGCATCGGCGTGGCGCTGGACGCCGCGTTGAACAATCTGTACTGGGACCAGGTCGGCCTGATCCTGGCGGTGATCTTTGCGGTGGTGATCGTCACCGAGGTGGTGACGTCCTGGTTGCGGGCGCGGGTGATTTGAGGGGCTGTGTCGTCAGGCGCCAGCCGGGATAAGTGGAGGCCACCCTGCTGACACAGGGCGGCCGGAAATCCGATCGCGTCAGACCGGGGGACTGCGTCGAGATGTGCCCCGAGGCACGGCGGCCAGCCCGACCTCGCCATCGAGCAGATCCTGATCCTGCTCCGCCTCCGGCCACAGGGCGGGGAAGTAGAAGCGAAGCGCATGACGTGGGATGCCGAACCGCAGGCTCCCGTAAGGGGAGTCCGTGGTGAGGAACCCGCGAGCGAGCAGCGCTGACAGCGTGGCGGTGGCCACGCGCTCGCCCAGGCCGGTCATGGCCTTGAACTGCGCGCGCCCGAGCTCGCCTTGCGTGGCGAAGAGGTAGTGCAGAGGAAGCAGGGCCTCCTGCCGAACCCCCGACTTGACCGCTGCCGTCTCGTAGGCGAGGGCCGCGTGGATGCGGTCTTGCATGCCCTGCACATCCAGTTGGCGGGCCATGAATTCGACCTGGTCGAGGCAGACATCCAGGGAGTACTCAACCCACTGCACCAGCCCGGCCTGGGTGAGGTTGCCCCGTCCGTCGAGATCTCCGCGACGGTGCTCGTCGGCAGCCTGCAACAGGGCCTTGTATTTCGATTCGCTTCGCGCGTATCCCCGCAAGGGGGACCACAGACCACCCGTGAGCCCACAGGCATGCAGGAGCAGGTGGGTGTGCAGCCGGGTGACCCGGCCATTTCCGTCCAGGAAGGGGTGTGTCCACGCCAGCCGATGGTGCGCAGCAGCCAGGGCGACGACGGAAGCTTCCCCTCGCCGGATGCTGCCGTACACCTGCTGCCAACGCTCGATGAAGCCGGGTAGCGACTGCGCCGTCGGCGCCTCGTGCCGGCCGACCGCCACACCGCGTTGGCGAAGCTCGCCCGGCACCATGGTGCTGCCATCGGCCAGCCGCAGGTCGTCCTCAGGAAGGTCGCGGAACAGCTCCTTGTGCAACCAGGTCAGTGCCTCAGGGGAATAGAGCCATCTGGCGGCATCCGGGCCGTCGGTCTCGAGCTTGCGGTCAACCTCCCCCTCACACAGTGCTTCGGTGCGGATGTGGGCGACAGCCAGACGCTGCCTGCGCGCGAGGTCGGCGTTGGCGGAAAAGTCCTGCTGCAGCGCGCGCTCGATGTCGCTGGGGCGGGTGTGCTCACCCTCGATCCGGTTGGTGTAGTACGAGTTCATGCTGCGCAGAAGCTTGCGCAGCTCGGATTGCGCCGTCTTGCCCGATGCTGCCCCGAGGGCCGTGGCCTTGCGCATCAGGTCGCCGGCTTTCTCCAGCAACGGCGCGAGCAGGGCCTCCGCCGGCATCAGCGGCTCGAACTGGTGCGGTGAGTCGTACTGCTGGATGATCTGCGGGTTCACGTGCGAGATTTTAGGCTTGAGCGTTTTCTATGAAAAAGTCAATTTCTTCGTGTTGACTTGCGAGATCAAGCGCAGGTCAAGGACGTGGTTTCGAACGCCGGGTGGTCGAGGCAGGCAACAGACGCGACAGACTGCACGCCAGGGTCTGGCGTCCAGGAGGATCAAGTCCAGCGCGCTCTTGTCCCCCGCCGCGGCCCCAGCCAGCGGGACGACGACCGAGAAGCGCTGGAGCGGCCAGCTCAGGCGGAGGACGGCACCAAGTTGAAGGAACGATGCAAATCTTCGATCTCATGGAACATTTGCGACGTTTGAAACCAGTCCCCATGGGACTGTTCTGCGAGGCGCTGGAAGAAGCCCGCCCCAACCCCATCGATGCCCTGACCACCACCGGCGCCCTGAGATCGTTCATCCTGGCCAAGGACTGCTGGGCCCAGGTCGAGCCCGCTGGACTTCCACGACGAACTTCCAGCGGACGTCCTTGGGGGGTCCCAGACCGCGGGAGTTCCCCGCAAGAAGCGACAGGCTGCCCTGCCGGTCGGGCCGATGACGACGGCAGGTATGTCGCATCCGGCTGACGTCCGATGGCCAGCTTCTCGGGGCATGCTGCGATTCCGCAAACCCCGCGGGAGCACGGAATCGGCGTTGCACTCCTGGCAATGCTGGCAAAGCCCGACGGTGCCGTATCATCCAGTGCCATCACTTTGCTGACATCAGCTGCTGGCATGACCAACCTCAGCATCCGCGGACTGGACGACAAGGCGCTCGCCGCACTCAAGCGGCGCGCTGCCCGGGAGGAGGCCAGCGTCAACACGCTGGTGGTGCGGCTCATTGAACAAGGGCTGGGGCTGCGGCGCGCCAAGCCGTCGCTGGTCCGACATGACGACCTTGACGCGCTGGCGGGCACGTGGCGTGAACAAGACGTCAGCGCGTTCGAACGTGCGACCGCCCCCTTCGCCAAGGTCGACGCCGAGCTCTGGAAGTAGGTCATGCGGCCGATCCTTCTCGACACCAACGCGTACACCGCCTTCATGCTGGGTGACGCCTCGGTGGTGGAGGTCGTGGCGCACGCTGGCCGCCTGTGCGTGAACAGCGTCGTGCTGGGCGAGTTGCTTGGTGGCTTTGCGGCGGGCACGCGCGAGGCGAAGAACCGTGCGGAGCTGGCGCGATTTCTGGATTCACCTCGAGTCGAGCTGCTGCCGATCACTGCGCAGACGGCCGACAGCTACGCGCTGGTTTACTCGGGCCTGCGGCGCAAGGGCCAGCCGATCCCGACCAACGATTTGTGGATCGCCGCCAGCGCGCTGGAGTTTGGTGCTGCGCTGCTGACGCGCGATGGACACTTCGCGCAGATAGACGGGCTGCGCTGTGGACAACGACTGGAAGACTTTCTTCCTTGAGTCGACGTCGGCATGGCCATTGGCTGGGCCGTCAGCAACAGGCGCAGCGGGATCGGCCGCGAAGATGCCCGATGCGGCACCGGGACGTGGAGGCCGGCTTGGTGCACGGGGTGCACTGCCGTCCGCGACATCGGCCCGACATCGATGCGGTCCGCAACGCGTGCGCGCACCTGCACCTTCTTGACCTTTGACGGCAGACGCACGGTCGGGTTGCGGGAAGTCTGCGCGAGCCCGCTGCCCCGATCACGGCGATCGACCGAACGGCGCGGACATCGCCAGTTTGAACCCGCCACAGCCGGTGCAGCATAGCCGGCGGAGTTGGTGGCCGGGATGGGCGGGCTGAGCATCGGCATGTCGTGCTCGCGAAAGCAGGTGATGAGGGCCTCGCGCCACGCCATGCTGATTGCGTCGTCCGGCGCCAGCCAGGGTAAGGAGAATCCACCCCGCTGACACAGGGCGGTCGGAAATCCGATCGCGTCAGACCGGGGGACTGCGTCGCGATGTGCCGCGAGGCACGGCGGCCAGCCCGACCTCGCCATCGAGCAGATCCTGATCCTGCTCCGCCTCCGGCCACAGGGCGGGGAAGTAGAAGCGAAGCGCATGACGTGGGATGCCGAACCGCAGGCTCCCGTAAGGGGAGTCCGTGGTGAGGAACCCGCGAGCGAGCAGCGCTGACAGCGTGGCGGTGGCCACGCGCTCGCCCAGGCCGGTCATGGCCTTGAACTGCGCACGTCCGAGTTCGCCTTGCGTGGCAAAAAGGTAGTGCACCGCCGTCCTCGGCCTGGCGCTATACGCCACGTTGAACACTTTCAGCGGACGGCCTGGAGGCTCAGACCGAGGGATCTCCGCACAAATGAGCAACTGGCTGCGCTGCCGGCCGAGCCAAGACGATCGGGTGCCTTACAGTTGGGCGAAGAGTAAGGAGGTACTCATGTCAGAGTCCACCATCACCTCGAAGGGCCAGACAACCGTACCCGCAGACATCCGGGCTCTCGTGCACGCCAAGCCAGGAACGCGTCTCGTCTGGTCGGTGATGCCCGACGGCACCATCATCGTCAGGGCCAAGACGAAGTCCATTCTGGACATGGCTGGCATGCTCAAGGCCCCCGAGGGGAAGCACGTGAGCGTGGAAGAGATGAATCCCTGGCGCTGAGGGCTGCATGCCTTCGCTGGATACGAACGTTTTGGTCCGCTATGTCGTTCAAGACGACAGCGGGCAACTCGCCGTGGCCAGGCGCCTGATCGAGCGCTGCGTCAGCGAAGGACAGTCGCTGTTTGTCCCCGTGACCGTCACGCTTGAGCTGGAGTGGGTGCTGCGGGCCGGCTTCGGGTTCGGCAAGGACGACGTCCTGCAGGTCCTCGCCGACCTGTTCTCGGCTGCAGAACTGTCCTTTCAGTCTGAACGACCTCTGGAAGTGGCACTGCAGCTATATCGAGAGGGAACAGCAGATTTCGTTGACTGTCTGCACATCGCATTGGCCACCGAGGCTGGCGAACTACCGCTATGGACATTCGACCGGCGTGCTTCCAAGGTCGTCGGCGCACAACGGCCTGGAAGCTGATTGGCAAGGGGGCGGCGGATGAGACTGTTCGAGGTGGGTGGCCGGCGCGACGCTGCTTCCTGACCCATTGCTGCAGCTTGGAAGTCTCGTTGCTCAGTGCCCCGTTGGACCTTGAAACTTCAATAGATCGGTCTATCAAAAACAATAGACTGACCTAGTAAATTGTGGGATCATCGTATCCATGACCCATCGGCGCTCCTTTGTCAGCACCCTGGAACAGCGCCTCGCAGCGCCGCAGCCCTTGATCCAGGTGCTGGTGGGGCCACGCCAGGTGGGCAAGACCACCGGTGTGCGGCAACTCCTGGCGGGCGGGGTATGGCCCCACCACTACGCCAACGCCGACGACGTGCTGGTCGGTGACCGCCAATGGTTGCTGGCGCAATGGCAGCAAGCGCTGTTGCTGGGAGATGGCGCCTTGCTGGTCATTGACGAGATCCAGAAGGTGGTCAACTGGCCCGAAACCATCAAGGCCCTGTGGGACGCTCAACCCCGGCGCCTGCGGGTGCTGCTGCTGGGCTCGAGTGCCTTGCAGATCCAGG
>CAZFVH010000028.1:0-33784 GCA_964522465.1 uncultured Rubrivivax sp.
AGGTGCTCGTCCAGCGTGTTGACGGTGTACGGGCGCGTGGGGTTGGTGGAAGACGGCAGCACGTTGGCCTCGCCCACCACCTTCATGATGTCCGGCGCGTGGCCGCCGCCAGCGCCCTCGGTGTGGAAGCTGTGGATGGTGCGGCCCTTGAAGGCCGCGATGGTGTCCTCGACGAAGCCGCTCTCGTTGAGCGTGTCGGTGTGGATGGCGACCTGGGTGTCGGTCTCCTCGGCCACGGCCAGACAGTTGTCGATGGCCGCCGGCGTGGTGCCCCAGTCCTCGTGCAGCTTCATGCCGATGGCGCCGGCCTCGACCTGCTGGCGCAGCGCCTCGGGCCGGCTGGCGTTGCCCTTGCCCAGGAACCCGATGTTCATCGGGAAGGCCTCGGCCGCCTGCAGCATGCGGGCGATGTTCTCGGGCCCGGGCGTGCAGGTCGTGGCAAAGGTGCCGGTGGCCGGCCCGGTGCCGCCGCCCAGCATCGTCGTCACGCCGCTGGCCAGGGCCTCGTCGATCTGCTGCGGGCAGATGAAATGGATGTGGCTGTCGATGGCGCCGGCGGTGACGATCATGCCCTCGCCCGCCAAGATCTCGGTACCCGGCCCGATGACGATGTCCACGCCCGGCTGGACGTCGGGGTTGCCGGCTTTGCCGATGGCGCAGATGCGCTGTCCGCGGATGCCGATGTCGGCCTTGACGATGCCCCAGTGGTCGACGATCAGCGCGTTGGTGATCACCAGATCCACCGCGTCCGCCGGCCCGCCACCATTCGGGCGCTGGCTCTGCCCCATACCGTCGCGGATGGTCTTGCCACCGCCGAACTTGACCTCCTCGCCATAGCCGCCGGCGCGCAGCGTCATGTCTTGCTCGACCTCGATGACGAGGTTGGTGTCGGCCAGCCGCAGACGGTCGCCCACCGTGGGGCCGAACATCTCTGCGTAGGCGCGTCTTCCGATCGTGGCCATATCAGATTCCTAGAAATGCAGCGTGGTGCTCGAAAGCGCCTGCCGCTTGCGAAGCGGGCGATAGTGAGGTGTCGGGCGCAGGCCGCAGCTCAGAGTGCCCCCTGCACCATCCCCCGGAAGCCCCAGACCTCGCGCGCCCCGGCGAAGTCCACGAGTTCCACCGTGCGCTGCTGCCCCGGCTCGAAACGCACCGCGGTGCCCGATGCGATGTTCAGCCGCATGCCGCGCGCCGACACCCGGTCGAAGCGCAAGGCCGCGTTCGTCTCGGCGAAGTGGTAGTGCGAACCCACCTGGATCGGCCGGTCGCCGGCGTTCTCCACCACCAGCGTCAGCGTGCGCCGTCCGGGGTTCAGCACATGCTCACCCGGCTCGGCCAGCAGTTCGCCGGGCACCATCACTTGCGACCCCGCCACCACACCAGCGCACCCACCGCCGCCAGCGCAGCGATGAAGCCGAAGACATCGGTGGCGTGCCAGTGGGTGCCCGCCAGGCCATGGCCTTCGTGGGCATGGGCCGTCGCGCCCAGCAGTGTCGTCAGCAAGGTCAGCGCGAGTGCTTTCATCATGGTCCTTCCGGGTTGGTGTTACCGGCCCGATACCGGGCCCGCGGAGATCGGGAAATGCCCCTGATTGGGGCAGGGTTTGTGGATCAGGCGATCGGTTGGTGCACCGTCACCAGCTTGGTGCCGTCGGGGAAGGTGGCTTCGACCTGGATCTCCGGGATCATTTCGGCCACGCCCTCCATCACGTCGGCGCGCGAGAGCACGGTCTTGCCCTCGCTCATCAACTGCGCCACCGTCCGGCCGTCCCGCGCGCCCTCCATGATGGCCGCGGTGATCAAGGCCACGGCCTCGGGGTGGTTGAGCTTCAGGCCTCGCGCGCGTCGCCGCTCAGCCAGCAGCGCCGCGGTGAAGATCAACAGCTTGTCTTTCTCTCGGGGGGTCAGGTCCATGGCCGCAGGGTGAAGCAGGTTTGGTGCCATCGTAAGGCCTGTCGACGGGTGGAGTCACGGGCCCTCTTTTTCCTGGAACGCTTGGGCGCAGCGCTCACCCGACTGTTCCGCGCACGCGCGCATGCGCACACCTGCGAGTGAGGGCGCCTTGCGCGCGCACCACCGCGCGAGACCCCAGGCCTGGCATGGGTATTGCAGAGGTCTCACCGGCGTTCCCCCAAACCACCCTGGAGTCCCCGTCATGCTTCCTGCAAACCCGAACCGTCGTGCCGGCCTGAAGACGCTGGCCGCAGCCCTCCTCGCCGCCGGCCTCGTCTCGCCCGCACTCGCCCAGAACACCATCAAGGTCGGCGTGCTGCACTCGCTGTCCGGCACGATGGCGATTTCCGAGACGGTGCTGAAGGACACCGTGCTGATGGCCATCGACGAGATCAACGCCAAGGGCGGCGTCCTCGGCAAGAAGCTCGAGCCCGTGGTCGTCGACCCGGCGTCGAACTGGCCGCTGTTTGCCGAGAAGGCCAAGCAGTTGATCACCCAGGACAAGGTGGCCGTGGTCTTCGGCTGCTGGACCAGCGTGTCGCGCAAGTCCGTGCTGCCGGTCTTCGAGGAGACCAACAGCCTGCTGTTCTACCCCGTCCAGTACGAGGGCGAGGAACTCAGCAAGAACGTCTTCTACACCGGCGCGGCGCCCAACCAGCAGGCCATCCCGGCGGTCGAGTACCTGATGAGCAAGGACGGCGGCGAGGCCAAGCGCTTCGTCCTGCTGGGCACCGACTACGTGTACCCGCGCACGACCAACAAGATCCTGCGCGCCTTCCTGAAGGCCAAGGGCGTGGCCGAGGCCGACATCATGGAGGAGTACACACCCTTCGGCCATGCCGACTACCAGAGCATCATCGCCAAGATCAAGAAGTTCGCCAGCGAGGGCAAGAAGACGGCTGTCGTTTCCACCATCAACGGCGATTCCAACGTGCCCTTCTACAAGGAACTGGGCAACCAGGGCCTGAAGGCCACCGACGTGCCGGTCGTGGCCTTCTCGGTGGGCGAGGAGGAATTGCGTGGCGTCGACACCAAGCCGCTCGTGGGCCACCTGGCCGCCTGGAACTACTTCATGTCGATCAAGAACCCGGCGAACACCGAGTTCACGAAGAAGTGGGCCGACTACGCCAAGGCCAAGGGCATTGCCGGCCACAAGGACAAGCCGTTGACCAACGACCCGATGGAGGCCACCTACATCGGCCTGTACATGTGGAAGCAGGCGGTCGAGAAGGCCAAGAGCACCGACACCGACAAGGTCATCGCAGCCATGGCCGGCCAGACCTTCAAGGCGCCCAGCGGCATCACTTCGAAGATGGATGAGAAGAACCACCATCTGCACAAGAGCGTCTTCATCGGCGAGGTGCAGGCCGACGGCCAATTCAAGGTGGTGTGGAAGACCAAGGGCCCGGTCGTGGCCGACCCCTGGAGCGACTACATCCCCGAGAACAAGGGCAAGAAGAACGAGCCCGTCGTCGCGAAGAAGTCCTGAGCGCGCGATGAGCGGTCACGACGTGACGAGCTGCAAGTGCACTGAAGGGCAGCTTCGCAACCGCCTGCGCAGGCGCTGCGGCCCACGGTTTTTCCGGCTGGCCGTGACGCAGGCGCAGGCCGTCGTGAGCCGCTGGTGGGCCTGTGCCACGCGGGCCCTGCTGCTCGTGCTCGGGCTCATGTTCGGGGCAGGGTCACAGGCCCTGACCCCCGAGCAGGCGCTGCGCCTGGTCGACGGCGGCAGCGACGATCGCATCGAGGCGATGTCGCAGGCCGTCCCGCAAGGCGATGCGGCGCTGCGGGCCTTCCTCGAGGCCGTCCTGGCCGACGAGGTCAAGGTTCACGACGGTCGCGTCTACGTGTTGCGTGGCGACGCCTATGTGCTCGCCGGCACCGACGAGACCGCAGAGCCCCCGGACGAGGCCGAGGACGTCGTCAACAACAACCGCATGCGTGGCGAGCTCGAGGCCGCCATCGCTGCGCTGAGCCTGCTGGCGGACGACCGCTCGACCCGCGCCGCCGCCATCGATGCGCTGCGCGGACGCCCGGACGCCGCCAGACTGCCGCTGGTCGAGCGCGCCATCGCCTCCGAGCGGGACCCGCGCCTGCGCGAGGGCCTCTTGCGCCTGCAGGACATGATGCGGCTGTGGGCCGCTGATCGTACGCAGCGTCTGGACGCGGCGCGTGGGCTGGCGAACAGCGCCGACCCGGCCATCCGGGCCAGCCTGCTGCAGCGCCTGGCCGAGGAACCGGATGCCCTTGTCAGGGCCGAGCTCCAGCGGGCGGCCGACGCGGTGCGCGAGCGGCTGGCCTGGGGCGAGCGCCTGGGCGTGCTGTTCACGGGCCTGAGCCTGGGATCGATCCTGATGCTGGCCGCCCTCGGCCTGGCCATCACCTACGGGCTGATGGGTGTGATCAATATGGCGCACGGCGAGCTGATCATGATCGGCGCCTATGCCACCTACGTCGTGCAGGGGCTGTTCCGCCAGCACGCGCCGCAATGGTTCGACGCCTACGTCCTGGCGGCGATCCCGGCGTCCTTCGCCTGTGCCGCGCTGGTCGGCGCGGTGCTGGAGCGCAGCGTCATCCGCTGGCTCTACGGCCGGCCGCTCGAGACCCTGCTGGCCACCTGGGGCATCAGCCTGATCCTGATGCAGGCGGTGCGATCCATCTTCGGCGCGCAGAACGTCGCCGTCGAGAACCCCGCCTGGCTGTCCGGGGGCATGGAACTCCTGCCCAACCTGACACTGCCGTGGAATCGCGTGGCCATCCTGGTCTTCGCCGCAGCCGTGCTGGCCGGGGTTGCGTTGGTGATTGCGCGCACACGGCTGGGGCTGTTCGTGCGCGGCGTGACACAGAACCGCCGCATGGCCGCCTGCGTGGGCGTGAACACGGCGCGCGTGGACACCTGGGCCTTCGCGCTGGGGGCGGGCATCGCCGGGCTGGCCGGCTGCGCGCTCAGCCAGGTGGGCAATGTCGGGCCGGATCTCGGGCAGGCCTACATCGTCGACTCCTTCATGGTCGTCGTGCTTGGCGGCGTGGGGCAACTGGCGGGCACCGTCTACGCCGGGCTCGGCCTGGGGGTGCTGAACAAGGTGCTCGAAGGCTGGCAGGGCGCGGTGCTGGCCAAGATCATGGTCCTGATCTTCATCGTGGTCTTCATCCAGAAGCGTCCCCAGGGGCTGTTCGCCCTCAAGGGCCGCAGCGCGGAGGCATGAAGTGGTGACCCTGACATCTCGCACACCACGGTGCTCGCAACCCCCCAACGGGACCACCACGGTCCGTGGGCGGTTGGGCGGAATGGCAAACCGGACTTGCTCGGTATGCCCTTCCGGGGGCCGGCCGCGGCCTGTCGACGGCAGGGGCGTACCGACATGAACACAGCCCTCGGAATCCGTGGCTGGACGGCGGTGCTGGCCTGCCTGCTGACGATGGTCGTCGGCGTGCCCGTGCTGCACCTGGCCGTGCCCGAGGGGCATGCCCTGCATCTCAGCGGCTTCTACGTCAGCCTGCTGGGCAAGATCCTGTGCTACGCGATCTGCGCGTTGGCCATGGACCTGATCTGGGGCTACACCGGCATCCTGTCGCTGGGTCACGGCCTGTTCTTCGCCCTGGGCGGCTACGCGATGGGCATGTACCTGATGCGCCAGATCGGACGTGACGGCCAGTACAAGTCCGATCTGCCGGACTTCATGGTGTTCCTGAACTGGAAGGAGTTCCCCTGGCACTGGGCGCTCAGCGACAGTTTCCTCGCGCAGGCGCTGCTGGTGGTGGCCGTGCCCGGGCTGCTGGCCTTCGTCTTCGGCTGGTTCGCCTTCCGCTCGCGCATCAAGGGGGTCTATTTCTCGATCATCACGCAGGCGCTGACCTACGCCGCGATGCTGCTGTTCTTCCGCAACGAGACCGGCTTCGGCGGCAACAACGGCTTCACCGACTTCAAGCGCCTGCTGGACCTGCCGATCGCCACCGCCGGCATGCGCGTGACGCTGTGCGTGCTCAGCGGGCTGGTGCTGATCGGTTTCTTCCTGATGTCGCGTGTCATCGTGCGCAGCCGTTACGGCCGCGTGCTGCAGGCGATCCGGGATGCCGAGAGCCGGGTCATGTTCACGGGCTACGACCCGGTGGCCTACAAGCTCAGCATCTGGACGCTGTCGGCGGTGATGTGCGGCGTGGCCGGGGCGCTGTACGTGCCGCAGGTGGGCATCATCAACCCTGGCGAGATGTCGCCGGCGGCCGGCATCGAGATCGCGATCTGGGCCGCGGTCGGCGGCCGCGGCACGCTGGTCGGCCCGATCATCGGCGCCTTCTTCGTCAATGGCGCCAAGAGCTGGTTCACGGTGGCCTTCCCCGAGTTCTGGCTGTACTTCCTGGGCGCCTTGTTCATCGCGGTCACGCTGTTCCTGCCGCACGGTCTGATGGGCCTGTACCGCCGCCTGCGCCCGGTTCGCGCGGGCGCCCCCGAGGAGCCCGGCCCATGACCCCCGACCTGATGGACATCGGCGCCAGCGCCAGGGCCGCGCACGATGGCCGCGAGGCCGTGCGGGCTGGGCGAACCGCCTCAGGTGGGCGCGCGGCCGGATTCGGACGGCCCGTCGTCACGGGGCAGCCCGACTTCGCGCATGGCGTGGCCCTGTACCTCGAGGACCTGACCGTCAGTTTCGACGGCTTCAAGGCGCTCAACGCGCTGACGCTCAGCGTCGACGTCGGCGAGTTGCGCTGCATCATCGGCCCCAACGGCGCGGGCAAGACGACGATGATGGACTGCATCACCGGCAAGACCCGGCCCGATGCCGGGCGGGTGTTCTTCGGGCAGAACATCGACCTGCTGCGGCTGAGTGAAACCCAGATCGCCCAGGCCGGCATCGGCCGCAAGTTCCAGAAGCCCACGGTGTACGAGTCGCTGAGCGTGCTCGACAACCTCGAACTGGCCTTGCGCGGCGACCGGCGCGTGCGCTCGGCGCTGCAGTCGCGCCTGAGCGGCGCGCAGCGCGACCGGCTGGCCGAGGTGCTGCAGCTCATCGGGCTGGCGGCGCAGACCTCACGCTTGGCCGGTCTGCTCAGCCATGGCCAGAAGCAGTGGTTGGAGATCGGCATGCTGCTGGCGCAGGACCCGACGCTGCTGCTGCTCGACGAGCCCGTGGCCGGGATGACCGACGAGGAGACCGAGCGCACCGCCGAGCTGTTCCTGTCGCTGGAGGGCCGCCACTCGCTGGTGGTCGTCGAGCACGACATGCACTTCGTCGACCTGTTGACCCAGGGCCGCCGGAAGGTCACGGTGCTGCACGAGGGGTCGGTCCTCGCCGAGGGCTTGCTGGCTCAGGTGCAGGCCGACGAGCGGGTCGTCGAGGTCTACCTGGGGCGGTGATGCGCTTGCACGCGAGGCCCGATGCCCCGGAAGCCCCCGCGGTCGCTGCTTTGCACGCGTCAGCCGGCTGCCCCATGACCGCAGGAAAGGCACAGCGATGCTAGAGGCCCAGGGCCTGAACCAGTTCTACGGCGGCAGTCACATCCTGCGCGACGTGGGCTTCGAGGCGCCTGCCGGAGAAGTCACCGTCGTCCTCGGCCGCAACGGGGTTGGCAAGACCACGCTGCTGAAGAGCCTGATGGGGGTGGTACCCGTCCGGTCGGGCACGGTGCGGCTCGACGGGGTCGACATCACCCGAGCGGCTCCCTTCGAGCGGGTGCGCAACGGCATGGGCTATGTGCCGCAAGGCCGCGAGATCTTCGGCCGGCTGACCGTCGAGGAAAATCTGCTGATGGGCCTGGCCACGCGCGGGGCCTCCGCCCGGATCCCGGACGAGTTGTTCGAGCTCTTCCCCGTGCTGGACCAGATGCGCCGCCGCCGAGGGGGCGATCTCTCCGGAGGGCAGCAGCAGCAACTGGCCATCGCGCGCGCCCTGGCCAGCGGCCCCAAGCTGCTGATGCTCGACGAGCCCACCGAGGGCATCCAGCCCAGCATCATCAAGGACATCGGCCGGGTGATCCGCATGCTGGCCGACCGCGGCACGATGGCCATCCTGCTGGTCGAGCAGTACTACGACTTCGCCGCCGGGCTGGCCGACCGCTACGTCGTGATGGACCGCGGGCGGGTGGTCGCCAGTGGCCGCGGCGTCGACATGCAGGCCGACGGGGTTCGCGAGCGCATGGCGATCTGACGGAGGCGTCGGCGCATCGGGCGCATCGGGTGCGGCGGCCCGCACCGCAGCCGTCCGAGGCGCCGCCCGGCGCCGCCCGGCGCCTCTCGGCGCTCCCCAGGCGCCTGTGTGGCAGCATCTCAGCCTGGGGACTCTGGATGCCCACCTGCCGTCGCAGGGCCGGCCGCCGTTCCAATCCCCGACTGCCATGAACCTGCACCGTCTGGATCTCGTTTCCCTGTCGCTGTTCGCGCTGGTGGTGCGCACCGGCAGCATCAGCGCGGCGGCGCAGCGGGCACACCTGGCGGTCGGGGCGGCGAGCCGTCGCATCACCGACCTGGAAGACGCCATCGGCACGCGGCTGCTCGAACGCCACTCGCGCGGCGTGCGGCCGACGCTGGCGGGGCAGGCCCTGCACCGCCACGCCCAGCGCATCCTGGCGGATGTCGATCATCTGGAGGCGGACCTGTCCGACCACGCCGCGGGGGTCGTCGGGGTGGTCCGGCTGGCCGCGATCACCTCGGCGGTGACGCAGTTCCTGCCCGCCGATCTGGCGAGTTTCATCGCGGCACACGAAGGCATCCGCATCGAACTCGAGGAGTCGAACAGCCGCGACGCGGTGCTGGCCGTGGTCGACGGGAGCGCCGACCTGGCCATCTTCGCCGAGCGCACGGCGACCCTCGGGCTGCAGACCGTCGACTACCGGTGCGACCGTCTGGTGCTGCTGGTGCCCGGTGACCATGTGCTCGCAGCGCGCGCGCAGGAGGGCCCGCTGACGCTGGCCGAGATCGCTGATTGCGATTTCGTCAGCCTGCCCCGGGATACCTCGCTGGCGCAACGGCTGGCAGCCGAAGCCGCGTCCGCCGGGCGCCGCCTGCGCGCGCGCATCCACGTACGCAGCTTCGACGCCATGTGCCAGATGGTGGCTGCAGGTCTCGGCGTGGCGGTGCTTCCGGATGCGGCCGTCCAGCCTCACCTGCGGTCGATGGGGCTGGTCCGGCTGGAACTGGCCGAAGCCTGGGTGCAGCGCCGCCTGCTCATCGGCGCGCGCGACATCAGCGCGCTGGCCCGACCGGCCCGGCTGCTGCTGGATCACCTGCTGCAGCGGGCCCAGCCATGACGGACATTCTCGGGTGTGGCGCGATTGCTTTCGCGGTCTGCGAAAGCTGCGCTCTCGAATCGGTCATTCCCTCCCGTGCAGCGGCTGCCCACAATGCGCGCCGACCGGGTGTGCCGCTGCCCGCTGCGAGGGCGGCCGGCCTGCCGACGGTCGACCCACCCAGAGATGCACAGGAGATGACCCCGATGATGCCCACCCGTCGCCACCTATCGACCCGCTTGCTGGCGCTGGCCGCCGCTGCCGTCCTGGCTGTGCCCGCTGTGGCCCAGGAGCGCTACCCGTCGAGGCCGGTCACGCTGATCGTTCCGCAGGCGCCCGGTGGGGCCAACGACGCGATTGCCCGCATCGTCGCGCAGAAGCTCAGCGAGCGTTTCGGTCAGCAGTTCGTCGTCGACAACCGCCCCGGTGCGGGCGGCAACATCGGCACCGCCGCCGCGGCCAAGGCACGCAACGACGGCTACACGCTGATGCTCACGGTCAACAGCGCCCACGTGATCAACCCGGCGCTGTACCGTCGGCCCGGCTTCGATCCGGTCAAGGACTTCGAGCCCATCACCCCGGTGGCCACGGCCGGCTACGTGCTGGTGGCGAACAACGGCTTCGCGCCCACCAACGTGTCGGAGCTGGTGAGCGCGGCGAAGGCTGCGCCCGGCCGCTACATGATCGCCTCTGCTGGCAATGGCACGCTGAACCATCTGATCGGGGAGATGCTCGGCAAGGCGACCGGGATCGAGCTGACCCACGTGCCCTACAAAGGCGCCGCGGCGGCGGTGACCGATCTGATCGGTGGACAGGTGCAGGTCAGCGTGCAGAGCCTGCCGTCGTCGATCGGCTTCATCCGCTCGGGCAAGCTGAAAGTGCTGGGTGTGGTCAACGAGAAGCGTGTGGCGGCGCTGCCCGACGTCCCGACCATCGGCGAGACGGTTCCCGGCTTCGGCTCGACGCCGTGGTACGGCCTGTTCGCCCCGGCCGGCACGCCCCAGACGGTGATCGGCGCGTTGCACGCCGCCGTGGGCCAGGTGCTCGAATCGCAGGACACCCGTGAGAAGCTCGCCGCCGTCGGTTGCGAGCCGTACCAAGCCACTGCCGAACAGTTCGCCGCCCTGATCCGCGAAGATCTGCCACGCTGGGCCCGCATCGTCAAGGACAGCGGCGCCCGCATCGACTGAAGTCGTCACGTTGCCCTGGAGCACTTTTCGATGATCCCTCCCCAGGCCCTGGCCGGACTCCGCGTGGTGGAGATGGGCCAGCTGATTGCAGGCCCCTTCGCCGGCAAGACGCTCGGCGATTTCGGCGCCGACGTCATCAAGATCGAGCCGCCCGGCGACGGTGACCCGCTGCGCAACTGGCGCCTGATGAAGGACGGCACCTCGGTGTGGTGGCAGGTGCAGAGCCGCAACAAGCGCTCGGTCGCCCTGGATCTGCGCACGCCCGAGGGCCAGGACATCGCCCGGCGCCTGATCGCCGAGGCTGACGTGCTCATCGAGAACTTCCGCCCCGGCACGCTGGAGGGTTGGGGCCTGTCCTACGAGGCGCTCTCCCGCGACAACCCCGGGCTGGTCATGCTGCGCATCAGCGGCTACGGCCAGACTGGCCCGTACCGCGACCTGCCCGGCTTCGGTGCCATCGGCGAGGCCATGGGAGGCTTGCGTCATCTGACGGGAGAGCCCGGGCGCGTGCCGGTGCGCTGCGGCATCAGCATCGGCGACACCCTGGCGGCCCTGCACGGCACCATCGGCGTGCTGATGGCGCTGTACCACCGCAAGGTCCACGGCGGCCCGGGCCAGGTCATCGACGTGGCCCTGCACGAGGCGGTGTTCAACGTCATGGAAAGTCTGGTGCCCGAGTACAGCGCCTTCGGTGTGGTGCGTGAGCCGGCGGGCAGCGCGCTGCCCGGGATTGCGCCCAGCAACGCCTACCGCTGCAGCGATGGCGCGGTCGTGCTGATCGCTGGCAACGGCGACAGCATCTTCCGTCGCCTGATGGCCGCCATCGGCCGCGCCGATCTCGCCGAGGACCCGCAACTGGCCCAGAACGCCGGCCGCGTGGCGCGGGTGCGCGAGATCGACGAGGCGATCGAGGCTTGGACGCTGCAACGACCGTCTCCCGAGGTGCTGCAGCGGCTGGCCGACGCGCGGGTGCCGTCGGGGCGGGTCTACACCGCACGCGACATCGTCGAGGACCCGCACTACCGCGCTCGAGACATGATCCTGCGGCAGGCCACGCGCGATGGCGACGAGGTCGAGGTGCCAGGGATCGTGCCCAAGCTGCTGGGCACGCCGGGCATGGTGCGCTCGAGTGCGCCGCACCTGGGCGACGACACTGACGCGGTGCTGGCCGAGGCGGGCTTCTCGGCGTCGGAGATCGCGGCCTTGCGCTCACGTGGGGTGGTCGGGTGAGGCCGGGCACATGGCAGACCGGCCACCGCAGCGGGGCCGCTGTTCGGGCTGCGTTCCCCAAGGTCTGCCGGCCGTCGTGGGCACGGTGGGTTCCGGACGCTGACGCGCTGCTGTGGAGGCATCGGACATGAACCGTATCTGGGACGGTCGCGGGCGACGCGTCGAGATCGTCGAGGTGGGCCCGCGGGACGGGCTGCAGGCCGAGTCGGTCTTCGTGTCGACCGAGGAGAAGGTGGCGCTGGTCGACGCGCTGAGCGCCAGTGGGGTGGCCGGCGTGGAGGTCACCGCTTTCGTCTCCGCAGTGGCGATCCCGCAGATGCGCGACGCCGAGGCTGTGCTGGGGCAGGTGCGCCGTCCGCCCGGCGTGGTGCTTGGCGCCCTCGTGCCCAACCGGCGCGGCGCCGAGCGCGCGATTGCCGCCGGCGCCCAGGAACTCAACCTGGTCATGTCGGCCAGCGAAAGCCACAACCTCGCCAACCTCGGCATGGACCGGGCGCAGAGCCTGGCGGCCCTGACCCGCAGCGCGGCGCTGGCCCACGCGGCCGGTCTGCCGGTGAATGTCTCGATGTCCTGCAGCTTTGGCTGCCCGATGGAAGGCGACGTCCCGGAGGACGAACTGCTGGAGGCCTGCGTGCGCTGCGTGGCCGAGGTCGGCGCGCAGGGCATGACCTTGTGCGACACCACCGGCATGGCCTATCCGACCCAGGTTGCGCGGCTCACCGAGGCCTTTCTGCGGCGGCTGGATGGCACACGCCTGACCCTGCATTTCCACGATACGCGCGGCATGGCCCTGGCCAACGTGCTGGCGGCAATCGACGCCGGTGCCGACCGCTTCGACGCTGCGCTCGGTGGCCTGGGCGGCTGCCCCTACGCCCCTGGCGCCAGCGGCAACGTCTGTACCGAGGACCTGGTGCATGCGTTGCACTGCATGGGCTACGACACCGGCGTCGACCTCGACGCCTTGCTCGCGGCCAGCCGGCGACTGCCTGGACTGGTGGGCCACGCCGTGCCGAGCGCCCTGCTGGCGGCCGGTCGCCGCCTGGACCTGCATCCACCGCCCGCGCGCCCGGCCGGACGCGGCAGCCGACCTTCGATGGAGATCACGCCATGATGAGTTTCGAGGACTTCCGCCGTGACGCGCTGGCCCGCGGCGCGGACGAGGTGCTGGTGCGCGAGTGGGCGCCGCTGCACACCACGCCGGTGCATGACCACCCCTTCGACACACGGGCGCACGTGGTGCGTGGGTCCTTCCGTCTCATCATCGACGGCCAGGAGCGTCTGCTGCAGGCGGGTGACGAATTTGAACTGGCGCGACACGTCGCACATGCCGAACAGTACGGCCCGGACGGCGCGACCTTCTGGGCTGCCAGGCGAAATTGACCTTGCGGACGGTACCGCCCACCGCAGCGGTGGCCGCGCAGGCCGGTCCGTGTCGGCAGGCGGGGTTTCGGCGCCCTGCGTGCGTCGAACGCTCTGGCTGCCGGGACAATCCGGCGTGTGATCGATATCCGTGATCTTCGCTACGCTTGGCCGGGTGACGGCGTCGACGTGCTCGACATCGGCCAACTCGAGGTCGCCGACGGCGAGCGTCTGTTCCTGCACGGCCCGAGCGGGTGTGGCAAGAGCACGCTGCTGGGCCTGATGGGCGGTGTGCTGGTCGCGCGCAGCGGACAGGTCTGCTGCGCTGGGGTCGACTGGCAGACGCTGTCCGGTGGGGCCCGTGACGCCCGTCGCGCAGACCTGGTCGGCGTGATCTTCCAGCAGTTCAACCTGCTGCCCTACCTGTCGGTGCTGGACAACGTGCTGCTGCCGGCCCGTCTGAGCCGCGCCCGGGCCGCGCGCTGTGGCGCGGATGCGTCGGCCGCGGCGCGGTCTCTGCTCGAGCGCGTGGCGCTGCCGTCCGCGCTGTGGGCGCGGCGGGCCGATGCCCTGTCGGTGGGGCAGCAGCAGCGCGTGGCCGCCGCGCGCGCGCTGCTGGGGCGGCCGGCGCTCGTGATCGCCGACGAGCCGACGTCGGCGCTCGATGCATCCCTGCGTGACGCCTTCATGGCCTTGCTGTTGGAGGCCTGCCGGGATGGCGGCAGCACGCTGGTCTTCGTCAGCCACGACGACCGCCTGGCCGATCGCTTCGACCGTTGCGTCGCGCTTTCGGTCGTCAACCGCGCAGCGCGCCCGGTCACCGCATGAAGGCGCTGCTGCACCTGGCCGCGCGCAGCGCCTGGAACCGGCGTTCGACGCTGGGGTTGGTCGCGCTGTCGATTGCGCTGGCCACGGCGCTGCTGCTGACCCTGGAGGGACTGCGGCGCGATGTGCGCGCCAGCTTCGTCCAGGCCGTCAGCGGCACCGATCTCGTCGTCGGCGCGCGTGCCGCGCCGGTGCAGTTGATGCTGTATGCCGTCTTCCGCATCGGCAACGCGACCGACGAGATGTCGATGGACAGCGTGCGCGCCCTCCAGGCGCACCGGGCGGTGGCCTGGGTGGTGCCGATCGCGCTGGGCGATGCCTACCGGGGCTTTCCGGTCGTCGGCACGACGACCGGGTACTTCGAGCACTACGCGCATGGCGACCGCCAGCGCCTGGTCCTGGCCGAGGGACGGGCCTTCAGCGGTACGCTCGACGGCTTGTACGAGGCCGTGCTCGGGGCCGAGGTGGCGCAGGCCTTCGGGCACCGCCTGGGCGATCGCATCGCGCTGTCGCACGGGTTGGGCGGCGCGGCGGCCGGGGCAGAGGGGGCCGACCATGCCGACAAGCCCTTCACCGTGGTCGGCGTGCTGCAGCGCACCGGCACGCCCGTCGACCGCAGCGTGCACGTGAGCCTGCAGGCCATTGAGGCCCTGCACCTGGACTGGGCCGGCGGCGCGCCGCTGCCCGGCCTGCGCATCCCGGCCGAGGCCGCGCGCAAGTTCGACCTGGAGCCCAAGCGCGTGACGGCCGCGCTCGTCGGGCTGCGCAGCCGCGCGGCGGTCTTCCAGGTCCAGCGCTTCGTCGCCGCCTATCGCGACGAGGCGCTGACCGCCGCGCTGCCGGGCGTGGCGCTGGACGAGCTCTGGCAGGCCATCGGCCTGGGCGAGCGCGCCCTGCTGGCGATCTCCGCGCTGGTGGCGCTGGTCAGTCTGGCGTCCCTGGTGGCCGTGGTGCTGGCGGGCCTGGGTGAGCGGCGGCGCGAGCTTGCCGTGCTGCGCGCAGTCGGGGCCGGTCCCAGGCACGTGCTCGGTCTGGTGGCCCTCGAAGGCTTCTTCGTCACCGCGGCCGGCGTGATCGCGGGGGTGGGGTTGTCGGTGGTGGCGGCTGCCGCCGCCGCGCCCTGGGTGCAGGCCCATCTGGGCATCGCGCTCGGTGGGCCGGCGTCCGGCCTGCAGGCTTGGCCCTGGCTCGTTGCGGTGCTCGGCGCCGGTCTGCTGGCCAGTCTGGTGCCCGCGTGGCGGGCCACGCGTCTGGCACTGGCCGACGGGCTGACGCCGCGGATCTGATGGGCGACCGCGGGCGCAGGTGGCGAGTGTTGGAGACGGACAGGAGGACGGACGATGAGGCGTGACGAAGCACGTGACACAGCCCGTGGCGCCGGACGACCGCACGGGGGGATTCGGAGGAGGACGCTCGCGATCGCGTTGCTGGCTGTGGCCTGCCACATCGGTGTGGCCGCGCAGGCGCCTGCGCGCGAGGCCCGGCCCGCAGCGTCGGCTCCGAAACCGGCGGCCCCTGCGGTGCGCACCCTGGATTGGGAGGCGCTGATCCCGCCCGACTGGGACCCGATGCAGGATTTGAAGGGCATCGATTTCGACATCCTGTCCGACGCCGACCCGCGCGCGATCGAGGCGCTGGCACGGCTGCGCAAGGTCTGGGACGAGGCGCCGGTCAACCCCGGGTTGGCCGGGCAGCGCGTGCGGCTGCCGGGCTATGTCGTGCCGCTGGAGGAGACACGGGACGGCGCCCTGAAGGAGTTCCTGCTCGTGCCCTATTTCGGCGCCTGCATCCACAGCCCGCCGCCGCCGGCCAACCAGATCGTCCATGTCCTCGTCGAGCGACCCGTCAAGGGCGTGCGCTCGATGGACACGGTCTGGGTCACCGGGGTGATGTCGGTGCTGCGCACCGATTCCTACATGGGGGTGTCGGGCTACCGCATCGATGCGACGCAAGTCGCGCCCTACACGCAAAAGCCGCCGCGCTGAAGCCGCTGCTCAAAGGCCGCCGCGCTGAAACCGGGAGCGAGGCCTTCGCGTCCCGCACGCGGTCGCAGCCGGGGCGCCGACAGCCTCCCGACCCGGCGCACGGTGTTCAGCACGTGGGACTGGTTTCATTGCACGGCGCCTGCGCCGAGGCTCGCCGCCTCAGTTTTTCACCCGCGCAGGAACGCCGGCTGACGCACCGAGGCCTTCAGCCGTGCGCGCTGGCGGCGCAGGTCGGCGTAGCGCAGCAAGGCCTCGATCAGGTCGTCGTCGGTGGCCAGTTCGAGCGTGTCGGCGCCGCTGGCGGCCAGGGCGTCACGCAACTGCGCCTCGCGGTCCTCGGCGATGCGCGCGTAGCGCTCGCGGAAGCCCGGGTCGGCGCTGTCGATGAACAACTGCTCGCCGGTCTCGGCGTCCTCGATCGTCACGAGCCCGATCTCGGGCAGCGCCATCTCCAGCGGGTCGTACAGGCGTACGGCCAGCGTCTCGTGACGGCGCGCCAGCCGCGCCAGCGGCGCCTCCCACCCCGGGGCGCTGATGAAGTCCGAGACCACGAAGACCAGGCTGCGGCGGCGCAGCGTGCCCTCGGCAAGCGTGAGCAGGTCGGCCAGCGCCGTACCCGCGACGTCCGGGGTGGGGGTGGTGCCCGATGTCTTACCCGGCCGCACGGAGCCCCGCGACGCAGGGCGGGGTTGCCGCATGCGCTGCAGCAGGTGCAGCACATGCAGTCGCGACGACCCCGGCGGCAGCACGCCTTCGACACCCTGCCCGTAGAAGACCGCCCCCACCCGGTTGCCGCGCTGCGTCAGCACCCGCGCCAGTGCGGCGACGAAGCCGGCTGACACGGCGAGCTTGGTGACGTCGCCGGAGCCGAAGTCCACGCTGCCCGACAGGTCCAGCAGGAACCAGGCCGTGAGGTCGCGGTCCTCGGTGAACTGTCGTACGTGTGGCACCTGCAGCCGTGCCGTGACGTTCCAGTCGATGTGACGCACGTCGTCGTGCATCTGGTACTCGCGCAGGTCCGCCAGGTCGACGCCGTTGCCGCGCCGCAGGGTGCGCCAGTCGCCCTGCAGCAGGCCGTCCAGCCGGCGCAGCACCGTCCATTCCAGCCGGCGTAGCAGGGCTTCGCTGTCGCCGGAGCTGGCGCTGGCGCCGTTGTTGCCGGCCGTCGACGCCGCAGCGCCTGCCCGGGCATCGACCCGGTCGGGTGGCGACGTCGCCGAGGCAGGGCCGGTTGTGGCCTCAGGCATGCGCCGCCTCTGCGGCCTCGGCGCTGTGCTGCATCGGCTTTTCCGGCATCGGCACCCGCGCCATGATGGCCGCGACGATGTCGTCGGCACTGCGGTTCTCGGCCAGCGCCTCGTAGCTCAGCACCAGACGGTGGCGCAGCACGTCGGGCACGAGGTCGGCGATGTCCTCGGGCAATGCGTAGCGCCGGCCTCGCAGCAGGGCCAGCGCCCGCGCGCCTTCGATCATCGAGATCGTCGCCCGCGGGCTGGCGCCGTAGGTCAGCAGGCGCCCCAGGTCGGGCAGGCCGTGGCGCGCCGGTTTGCGCGTGGCGCCCACCAGCTTGACGGCATAGGTCACCAGCGACGGGTCCACGTAGACCTCACGGCATTCCTTCTGCAGCGCTGCCAGCGCCGGCGTGTCCGCCACCGCCTGCACCTCCACGGCCGGGCCGGTCACGCGCTGCGCGATGACGAACTCCTCCTCCTCGGTGGGGTAGTCCACCAGCACCTTCATCATGAAGCGGTCGACCTGCGCCTCGGGCAGCGGATAGGTGCCCTCGGTCTCGATCGGGTTCTGCGTGGCCATGACGACGAAGGGCTCGGGCACGCGGTGCGACTCGCCGGCGATCGTCACCTGGCGCTCCTGCATCACTTCCAGCAGTGCGCTCTGCACCTTGGCCGGCGCCCGGTTGATCTCGTCGGCCAGCAGCAGGTTGGCGAAGACCGGACCGAGCGAGGTGCCGAACTCGCCGGTCTTCTGGTTGTAGATGCGCGTGCCGATCAGGTCGGCCGGCACCAGGTCGGGCGTGAATTGGATGCGCCGGAAGCTGCCCCGCACCGTGCGCGCGAGGGTCTTGACCGTCAGGGTCTTGGCCAGACCCGGCACGCCCTCGACCAGCAGGTGGCCTTGCGCGAGCATCGCGATCAGCACGCGTTCGAGGAAGCGGTCCTGGCCGACGACGACGCGCTTGACCTCGTAGAGTACGCGCTCCATCAGGGTGGCGGTCGATGCTGCGGTGTCGTTCATGGGGATCTCGGGCAGTTGGGGGTCAGAACGGCGGGATGCCGACGGCGGAGGCGGCGTTCTCGATCGGCACCGCGAAACCGATGCCGATGAAGGTGCGGGCGTCCGTGGGGTTCAGGATGGCGGTGACGATGCCCACGACGTTGCCGTCCATGGTCACGAGTGGCCCGCCGGAATTGCCCGGGTTGGCCGCAGCGTCGAACTGGATCAGGTTGGTCAGCGCCTTCTTGCCCTCTGGGTCGCGGAACTCCCGACGCAGACCCGAGACCACGCCGCCGCTGACGCTGGGACCGATGCCGAAGGGGTGGCCGACCGCGACGACCTGGTCGCCCGGCATCAGGTCGGCGGTCGAGCGCATGGTCGCGGCCTGCAGGTCGTCAGGCAGGGAATGCGCCTTCAGCACTGCCAGGTCGTTCTCCGGCTGCACGTTGACCAGGCTGGCCTCGGACTCGTGGCCGTCGTGGAAACGCACCTTGATGCGTCGCGCGCCGGCCACCACGTGCAGATTGGTCAGGATGGTGCCGTTGTCGACGATCACCACGCCCGTGCCCAGGCTGCGGTCGAGCGCGCGCTGCTCGGGGTTGTCGGCGCCGTCGTCCTTGTCGTCCATCAGGCCGAAGACCCGGACGACCGACGGCGCGATGGCCAGCGCGGCGCGCGCGTAGGGCGAGGGCAGGGGCTCCTTCTCGAGCGAGGCGCGTACGGCACCGTCGATGTCGTCCTGCGTCAGGGGCCGCGGGGCCGGGGTGCCCCCCATGACCAGGGCCATCACCAGGCTGGCCACGAGCGCGCCGACCAGACCGCCCGCCACCGCCGGGTGACGTCCGGCGGCGTGATGCAGCTGCCTCCAGCGAGCCCGTCCGGCGTCGGCCACGTGCGACCCGACAGCGGGCATGGGATGGGACTCGGCTGCAGTCCCGGTGGCCACCGCTGCCGCCGCTGGCGCCGGGTCGGGGAGGAGTCTGACCCCTGACGCAGAGGCTGGCCGAGCGCGTCCCGGCGGCCCCTCGGCGCCGGGGCGCCGGGTCGACCGGCTGTACAGAGGGGTCTTGGGCATCCGGGGCAACCTCCATCCACGACGGGTGCACGGTATCACGGTCGCCGATCGGATGCATCATCCGGGCCCATGTGGATCGACACCCATTGCCACCTGGATGCGCCCGAATTCGATCCTGACCGTGACGACGTGGTCGTGCGTGCCCGGCGGGCCGGCGTGGGGATGATGGTGCTGCCGGCCGTGCAGGCGGCAGACTTCACCACTGTGCGGGCGCTGGCACACCGCATCGATGGCGCCTACGCCCTGGGCATCCATCCGCTGCGCGTGCCTGGTGCGACCGAGGCGGACCTGAAGGCGCTGGACGAGGCCTTGCAGGCGCACCGGGACGATCCGCGGCTGGTCGCGGTGGGCGAGATCGGACTGGACCATTTCGTGCCCGATGCCGACCGGGACCGGCAGGCTGCCTTCTTCCACGCGCAGTTGCGGCTCGCCCGGGCGCACGGTCTGCCGGTGATCCTGCACGTGCGGCGCAGTGCCGACGCCTTGCTGCACGGCCTGCGCCGCATCCCGGTGTCCGGCGGCATCGCCCATGCGTTCAACGGCAGCCTGCAGCAGGCGCAGGCCTTCGTGGAGCTGGGCTTCCGGCTCGGCTTCGGTGGCACGGTCACCCACGAGCGCGCGCTGCAGATCCGTCGTCTGGCGTCCAGCGTGGCCGACAATGTGCTCGTGCTCGAGACCGACGCGCCCGACATCCCACCGCAGTGGCTGTACCGCACCGCCGAGCAGCGCGCCCAGGGCCTCGCCCAGAGGCGCAACGAGCCGGCGGAACTGCCGCGGATCGGCTCGGTATTGGCGGCGCTGCGAGGCTGGACCGTGGCGCAGACCCAGGCACGAACGCAGGCCAATGCGCTGGCGGCGCTGCCCAGGCTCGCCGGTCTGGTCAAGGGCCGGAGCCTGGCTCCCGCAGGGGTGCCGCCGGGGTCTCTGCGCGTCGATGCGGGTGATGCGGCCAGTGCGGCCGATCGGACCGGCGCAGCCGCCCGGCTCGAGGGCATGGCATGAGGCGTATGCCCGTCCCGTCGCGTTCGCACCCCGCCGAGAGGGCCGGTGCGTCCCGACACGGTGGCCCGTCGGGACAGGAGGCCCCGACCGTCGCGCCGGCCGTCGTCGACCCGATCGCGAGCGGCTCGCCCCTGCTCGCCGGCCTGCCGCCAGTGCTGGCGGCCGATGCGCGTCTCGTGGTCCTGGGCAGTTTCCCCGGCGTGGCGTCGCTGCAGGCCCGGGCCTACTACGCGCATCCGCGCAACCAGTTCTGGCCGCTGCTGTCAGCGATCTGGGGGGTGGACCTGGTCGCGGCCGACGACGCGCGGCGCCGTCAGACGCTGATCGAGCGCCGGGTCGGCCTGTGGGACGTCTACGCGCACTGCCGCCGCCAGGGCAGCCTGGACAGCGCGATCCGCGATGCGCAGCTCAACGACCTGGCACTGCTGCGGCAGATCGCCCCTGACCTGCGTGCGATCGCCCACAACGGCGGGGCGTCGGCGCGCGAAGCCCGGCTCACGCAGGCGCTGGGCGTGGCGGTGCACCGCATGCCTTCGTCGAGCCCGGCCAACGCGAGCTGGAGCTTCGAGCGCAAGCACCAGGCCTGGGCCGAGATCTTCCGCGCGGCGGGTGTGGCATGACGATGGGCCGCAGGCGACACCGCCCTGACGGCGGTCTGTCGGCGGGGATCGATCGATGAGCGTGCCTGACGATACGTCGGACGCCGGACTGCCCCAGGCCGGGATTTCCGAGCACGACGGGGTGCGCTACCTGCACCTCGGGTCGCCCTGGGTGCAGGGCGCGATGCGTTTGTCGGCGCCGGCACGCATAGAGCTCGAGTACGTCCAGCGCATGACGGCCGCGCTGCTGTGGTGGCCGCCCGACGCGGTGGCGGGGGCGCGGGCTGTGCACCTGGGTCTCGGCGCTGGCACCCTGGCACGGTTCACGCTGCAAGCGCTGCGCATGGACACGACGGTGGTCGAGATCAACCCGCAGGTCGTCGCAGCCTGCCGAGCCTGGTTCCGCCTGCCGGCGCCGTCCGAGCGCTTTCGCATCCATCTGGGCGACGCGGGCGTGTGGCTGCGTTCGCAAGGGGCGGTCGGGGGGGTGCGCTGGCTCACGGTCGATCTGTACGACGAAGAGGCTGCCGCCCCGGTGCTGGACGACGAGGACTTTTACCGAGCCTGTCACGCCGCCCTGGACGAACACGGCGTCATGTCGGTCAACCTGTTCGGACGGCAGGCGCAGTTCGCGCGCAGCGCCGCACGCATCCAGGCCGCCTTCGGCACTGAGCGGGTGTGGGCGATGCGCCCGACGCGCGAAGGCAACGTGATCCTGTTGGCCAGCCGCGCCCTTGCCTTGCCGGAGCGCGCCGTGCGGCTGGAGCGGGCGGCCACCTGGGAGGCCTCGCTGGCGGCGCGACACGGTGTGCCGGCGCGCAAGTGGCCTCGCATCCTGAGGCCCTGGCCGCCCGAGGCGGCCCGCTGATGTTGGATCGCCGTGCTGCACGAGGCCGGGGGCCTTACGTGAAATCCACAGGTTCGGCCGATGGACGACATCCCTAGAATCGGCTGGGTCCGGCAGGGAGACGACAGGATTTCCGGGTCCCGAGACCCCAGGAGCGCAACTTGAAGGTGAAGAGCGAGAAGGATTTCTGGTCCGGCTTGATGTTCGTCGTCGCAGGCATAGGCTTTGCCTGGGGGGCGACGAATTACAGCTTCGGCAGTGCTGCCCGACCGGGCCCCGCCTATTTCCCGTTCGGCCTCGGGGTGATCCTGGCCGGTCTGGGTGCGATCATCCTGTTCAAGTCTCTCGTCGTGGAGACCGAGGGCGGCGATCGGATCGGCAGCATCGCCTGGAAGCCTCTGGGCATCGTCGTGGGGTCAGTGGTGTTGTTCGGCATCCTGTTGCCGTTGTTGGGCATGGTGATCGCGCTGCCGCTGCTGGTCCTGACCGCGGCCCTGGCAGGCGACGAGTTCCACATCGGCGAGGCCCTGATCAACGGTCTGGTGCTGACGGTGGTGAGCTACGGGGTCTTCATCAAGGGCCTGGGGTTGATCATCCCGGTGTGGCCTTCCTTCATCGGCTGAGGAGCCCGCCATGGAAGAGATGTTCAGCAATCTGGGACTGGGCCTGTCGGTCGCCTTCAGCCTCCAGAATTTCATCTACGCCTTTTTCGGCGCTGTTCTCGGCACCTTGATCGGTGTGCTCCCCGGCCTCGGGCCGGTGGCGACAATCGCGATGCTCCTTCCCAGCGTCTACGCGCTGGATGCCACGCCCGCGCTGATCATGTTGGCGGGCATCTACTACGGGGCCCAGTATGGCGGGTCCACCACAGCGATCCTGATCAACGTACCGGGCGAGGCGGCGGCGGTGGTCACCGCGATCGATGGCTACCAGATGGCGCGCAAGGGTCGGGCGGGTGCGGCGCTGTCGGTGGCAGCCCTCGGTTCCTTCTTCGCCGGGTGCGTGGCCACGCTCGTCATCGCGGCGTTTGCGCCGCCGCTGACCGAACTCGCCTTCAAGTTCGGCCCGGCCGAGTACTTCTCGCTCATGGTGTTGGGCTTGATCGGAGCCGTCGTGCTCGCTTCGGGCTCGCTGATCAAGGCCATTGCCATGATCATCCTCGGGTTGCTGCTCGGGCAGATCAATACCGACGTGATCTCGGGGGTGCCGCGCTACAGCTTCGACATCCCGGAACTCACCGACGGGATCGGCTTTGTTGCCATCGCGATGGGTGTGTTCGGTTTCGGCGAGATCATCATGAACCTCGGCCGGCCGGCTGAGCAGCGCGAGGTGTTCACCAAGGGCGTCAAGGGCTTGTGGCCGACGATGCAGGATTTCCGCGAGGCCTGGCCCTCGGTGCTGCGCGGCACGGCGCTGGGATCGATCTTGGGCGTGTTGCCCGGCGGCGGTGCCCTGCTGTCGTCCTTCGCCTCCTACACCGTGGAGAAGAAGCTCAACAAGAACCCGCGCGTGCCCTTCGGTCAGGGGGCCATCCAGGGCGTGGCGGGACCGGAGAGCGCGAACAACGCAGGGTCGCAGACCTCCTTCATCCCGATGCTGACGCTGGGAATCCCGCCGAACGCGGTGATGGCGCTGATGGTCGGCGCGATGACGATCAAGGGCATCCAGCCCGGCCCGCAGGTCATGACCAGCAATCCGGATCTGTTCTGGGGGCTGATCGCGTCGATGTGGATCGGCAACGCCATGCTGGTGATCCTGAACCTGCCGCTGATCGGCATCTGGGTCAAGCTCCTGACGGTGCCCTACCGGTTCCTCTTCCCCGCCATCGTCGTCTTCTGCTCGATCGGCCTGTACACGCTGAACAACAACAACTGGGATGTGTTCATGGCTGCGGGCTTCGCAGTCATCGGCTACATCTTCTTCAAACTGGGCTGTGAGCCCGCACCGCTGCTGCTGGGCTTCATCCTCGGGCCGATGATGGAGGAGAACCTGCGGCGGGCGCTGCTGCTGTCGCGCGGCGACTGGATGACCTTCATGAATCGGCCGCTGTCGGCTTCGCTGCTGCTGGCCGCGTTGGCCTTGGTTGTCATCGTGTCGCTGCCGGCGATCAAGGCCAAGCGCGAATCGGCCTTCAAGGAAGACTGACCCGTCGGTCGCCGCCGCGTCGCCGCGATCGCGACGAGAGACCGCAGGCCGGTGCCGCAGGGCCCTTCCGGCCGCTGACGGCAGCCCCTCGGCCCGCACGCCTGCCACGGGTGTCGCGGGCCGAACGGCGCCCGGGGCCCAGGGCAGAGGCCTTCAGCCCTTAATGGGTGTTCCTGCGCAGCGCTCGCCATCGGTTGCCGCTGCATACTTCGTCCCATGCACTGGCCCGCCGCGCTCCAACCCCTTCGGGCGCCGGTGTTCCGGGGGTTGTGGCTGGCCTGGCTGGCCGCCAACATGACGATGTGGATGAACGACGTCGCGGCCGCCTGGCTGATGACGACGCTCACGACCAGTCCGGTCATGGTCGCGCTGGTGCAGACGGCCTCGACGCTGCCGGTGTTCCTGCTCGGCCTGCCCAGCGGGGCGATGGCCGACATCATCGACCGCCGGCGCTACTTCGCGGCCACGCAGTTGTGGATTTCCGGCACGGCTGTCGTCTTGGCGCTGCTGTCCTTCGCCGGGGCGCTGACCGCGCCGTGGTTGCTGGCGCTGACCTTCCTCAACGGTGTGGGCCTTGCGCTGCGCTGGCCGGTGTTCTCGGCCATCGTGCCCCAGATCGTCCCGCGGGACCAGATGGGCGCGGCGCTGGCGCTCAACGGCATCTCGATGAACCTGTCGCGGGTCGTCGGTCCGGTGCTGGCCGGCGGTCTGATCGCGGCCTTCAATCCGGCGGCGGTGTTCGCGCTGAATGCGCTGCTGGCCATCGTGGCGTTCGCGCTCATCCTGCGCTGGCGCAGCGCGCCCCGCGCCAGCGCATTGCCCGGCGAGCGCTTCGTCGGTGCCATGCGCGTCGGGCTGGTGTTCGCCTGGCAGTCGCCCCGCCTGCGGGTGGTGCTGCTGCGCACGGCGCTGTTCTTCCTGCAGGGCGCGGCACTTGCCGCTCTGCTGCCGCTGGTCGCGCGTGAACTGCACGGTGGCGGTCCGGGCACCTTCACCGTGCTGCTGTCCTGCCTGGGCATCGGCGCCATCGTCGCCGTGTTCTGGTTCCCGCGGCTTCGCGAGCGCTATTCCCGCGACCAGTTCGTGCAGGCGGGCACGCTGGTGCATGCGGGCTTTTCGGCGCTGATCGTCCTGTGGCCGGAGATCTGGGTGGCGGTGCCGGCCATGATCGTCGTCGGGGCGGCGTGGATCTCGGTCGCCAATTCTCTGTCGGTGACCGCGCAGGTCGCGCTGCCCGACTGGGTACGCGCCCGTGGCATGGCGATCTACCAGATGGCGTTGATGGGTGGCGCGGCCTTCGGCGCGCTGCTGTGGGGCCAGGTCGCCGCGTGGACGAGCGTGCGCTGGGCCGTGCTCGGCGCTGCCGGCTTCGGTGTGGCGGTGTGGCTCGTCACGCGACGCCGGCCCTTCTCCGGCGGTCCGGAGCTCGACTTCACACCCGCCCCGCGCGGCGGGCTGCCGCCCCCGGCCATCGCGCTCGAGCCTGACGAGGGCCCCGTCATGGTCACGATCGAGTACCAGATCGATCCGGCGCGCGCGGCCGACTTCGCCCGGGTCATGGACCGAACGCGGCGTGCCCGACTCCGCCAGGGGGCGTTGTCCTGGGGCTTGTTCCGCGACGTCATGCAGCCCGGGCGCTACGTCGAGTACTTCGTCGACGAGAACTGGGTCGAGCACCAGCGGCGGCTGGAGCGCTTCACGGCCTTCGACGCCGGGCTGCGCGAGTCGCGCCTGTCCTTCCACATCGGTTCCGACCCGCCACTGCTGCGTCGTTACGTGGCGGACAGCGAGGTCGAGAAGACCGGTCCGCCGGTTTGACGGTGCCGGTCTGACGGTGCCCGACGGAAGGCTCGCACTGTGCCTCCGGGGCGTACCGCCAGCCGCGAACCTCGGGGCACGGATCGCGCCGCAGCGCGGTGCGTTCGCCGATGCGTCCTGCGGCGACGTGCCGTCGAGGGCCTCCACGTGCCCGAGCCCGAGTTCAAGCGCGAGCCCAAGCCCGAGCACGATGCTCGCGCAACGGGCGGCGCGAGAATCCGTCGTCCGTTCACTTCCAACAGGTCTCGTCCGACATGACTTCTCCCTTCGACTGGACCGCCGGCTATGCCAGCCAGCGCTCACCCGTGTTTGCACGCAACGTCGTGTCGACGTCGCACCCGCTGGGGGCGCAGGCCGGACTGAAGATGCTCGAGCGCGGCGGCAACGCGGTGGACGCGGCCATCGCGGCCGCAGCGACGATGATGGTGGTCGAGCCCTGCAGCAACGGCCTGGGTTCGGACATGTTCTGCATCGTCTGGGACGGCACGCAACTGCTGGGCCTGAACGCCTCGGGCTGCGCACCCGCGGCTTGGACGCCGGACTACTTCCGCCGGAAATACGGCGCCGATGCCAAGGCCCCGCCCAAGCGCGGCTGGGATTCGGTCACCGTGCCGGGCGCGGTCGCGGGCTGGATGGCGCTGCACGAGCGCTGCGGCCGCCTGCCCTTCGCCGACCTGATCGCGCCGGCCATCGAGGTCGCCGAGCGCGGCTACGGCGTGCCGGTGATCGTCCAACAGAAGTGGACCAACGCCGCGTCGTTGCCGGAGATCACCTCGCAGCCCGGCTTCGCCGAGGCCTTTCTGCCGCACGGCCGCGCGCCGCACGTCGGCGAGCGTTTCGCCTTCCCCGAGGCCGCGCGCACGCTGCGCCTGATCGCGCAGACCCGCGGCGAGGCCTTCTACCGCGGCGAGATCGCCGAGGCGGCCGCCGCGCATGCGCAGGCCCACGGCGGCGCGATGACCGCTGCTGACTTCGCCGCCTACCGCCCGGAGTGGGTCACGCCCATCGAGAAGCGCTACCGCGACCACACCCTGCACGAGATCCCGCCCAACGGGCAGGGCATCGCCGCCTTGATCGCCCTGGGCATCCTCGACCGCTTCGATCTGGCGTCGCTGCCCGTGGACGGGGTGGCCTCGCAGCACCTGCAGATCGAGGCCATGAAGCTCGCCTTTGCCGACGTCTACCGCCATGTGGGCGAGCCGCGTGCGATGACGCTGACGCCGCAGCAGATGCTCGACGACGCCTACCTGGACAGCCGTGCACGCCTGATCGACCCGCGCCGCGCGCAGGACTTCGGCCCCGGCCACCTGCCGCAGGGCGGCACCATTTACCTGACCGCGGCCGACGAGCAGGGAATGATGGTCAGCTTCATCCAGAGCAACTACATGGGCTTCGGCTCCGGCGTCGTCGTCCCGGGTTACGGCCTGAGCCTGCAGAACCGCGGCCACGGCTTCACGCTGGACGAAACCCGCGCCAACGTCGTCGGCCCAGGCAAGCGGCCCTTCCACACCATCATCCCGGCCTTCCTGACGCGCGACGGCGCCCCGGTGATGAGCTTCGGCGTGATGGGCGGCGACATGCAACCCCAGGGCCACCTGCAGACGCTGGTGCGCATGCTGGACTACCGCCAGCACCCGCAGGCGGCCTGCGACGCGCCGCGCTGGCGTGTGGCCACGGGCATCGTCAACGCCGAGAACGGCTTCGATCCTGCCACCGCGCAAGGCCTGCGTGACCTGGGGCACCGTGTCGAGCCCTTCGCCGACAGCTACCAGGACTACGGCGCCGGCCAGTTCATCTGGCGCCTCGGTGATCCGGCGGTCGACGGCTACGCCGTGGCGAGCGATCCCCGGCGCGACGGGCTGGCCGCCGGCTGGTGAGCGCCGCAGGTCCCATCGATCGCGCCGGTCTGGCGCTGGCCGTCGGCGGTGCGGTGGCCTTCTCCGGCAAGGCGATCATCATCAAGCTGGCCTACCGTCACGGCGTCGACGCCGTGACGCTGCTGATGTTGCGCATGCTGATGGCGCTGCCGATGTTCGTCGTGCTGGCGTGGTGGGCAGGGCGGGGCCGGCCGCCGCTGACCGGGCGGGACTGGCGGGTGATCGGGGCACTGGGTTTCAGCGGTTACTACCTGGCAAGCTTTCTGGACTTCGCCGGGCTGCAGTACATCAGCGCCAGCCTGGAGCGGCTGATCCTCTATCTGAACCCGACGCTGGTGCTTCTGCTGGGCTGGCTGCTGTTCAAACGTCGGGTAAGCCGGCGCCAGGTGCTGGCGCTGTCGATCAGTTACGTCGGCATCTTGGTCGTCTTCGGCCACGAGGTGCAGCTCGAGGGCCAGGCCGTGGTGCTCGGCTCGTCGCTGGTCTTCGCGTCGGCGCTCAGCTATGCGCTGTACCTGCTGTACAGCGGCCGCGAGGTCGGCCGGCTCGGCGCCCTGCGGCTGACCGGGCTGGCCTCCACAGTGGCCTGTCTGCTGTGCATCGCGCAGTTCCTTCTGCTGCGGCCCTGGGGCGTCGTCCTCGATCTGGCGCCGGAGGTTTGGGTCCTGAGCGCGTTGAACGCCACGCTGTGCACGGTGGCGCCGGTGTTGATGGTGATGATGGCCATCGAACGCGTTGGCCCGGCCGTGACCTCCCAGGTCGGCATGGTCGGCCCGGTGTCCACGCTGATGCTCGGCGTGCTGCTTCTGGGCGAGCCGTTGACGCCCTGGGTCGTCGCGGGCACGGTGCTGGTGCTGGCCGGCGTCGGAGTGCTGGCGCGTGCGCGCTGAACACGGCAGACAATCGGTTCGGTTTTCTTCCTCTACCTACATCGGAGCAGACAGCACATGGATCTCGGAATCGCAGGCAAGTGGGCACTCGTGTGTGCCGCGAGCAAGGGGCTGGGCCGAGGCTGTGCCCAGGCCCTGGTGCGTGAGGGCGTCAACGTCGTGATCACGGCGCGCGGCGACGAGGCGCTACAGGCCACCGCGGCGGCGCTGCGGGCGCTGAATCCTGCCGTCGAGGTGCGTACCGTCGCAGGGGACATCACGACGGCCGCAGGCCGCGCGGCGGCGTTGGCGGCATGCCCCCAGGTGGACATCCTGGTCAACAACGCCGGCGGCCCACCGCCAGGCGATTTCCGCGACTGGGACCGCGAGGTCTGGATGCGCGCGCTGGACGCCAACATGCTGACCCCGATCGAGCTGATCAAGGCCACGGTCGACGCGATGGCCGAGCGCGGCTTCGGACGCATCGTGAACATCACCTCGGCGTCTGTCAAGGCGCCGATCGACGTGCTCGGTCTGAGCAACGGCGCGCGTTCCGGTCTCACGGGCTTCATCGCCGGCCTGGCGCGCCAACCCCGGCTGGCGTCGCGCAATGTCACCATCAACGGCCTGCTGCCCGGCCCCTTCGACACCGACCGCCTGCGCGCGACGGTCGTCGGGGTGGCCGCGAAGACCGGACAGACGGTCGAACAGGTGCTCGACGAGCGCCGCCAGGGCATCCCCACCCGCCGCTACGGCACCGCCGAGGAGTTCGGTGCCATGTGCGCCTTCATCTGCAGTGTGCACACCGGCTACATCACCGGGCAGAACCTGCTGCTCGACGGCGGCGGCTACCCCGGCACCTACTGACCCTGACCGGCGCGGCGGGTGGGTCTACCCGCTGCGCTCGGGCCTGACGTGCTGACCGCAATGCCGCCGACGATCAGGGCGAAGGCCACCAGGTGGTACGCCTGCGGCACCTCGCCCAGGATCCACAGCGACATCAGCGCCGCCGACAGCGGCGTGAGGTTGTAGAAGAACGCCGCCAGGGCGGGCCCGCCCTCGGCGACGCCCAGCCCCCAACTGCGGTAGGCGACCAGCGAGGCGCCGATCGCGGCGAACAGCACTGCCGACACGGTGCCGACGTTCCACTGGATGGGTGCCGCGCCCGCCCACTGCTCGGCACCGAAGAACAGCGCCGAGGCCGGCAGACCGAACAGCACCTGCACCATCAGCAGACCGGCCCAGTCCCAGTCGGGGCGCTGCGCGCCTCGCATGTGGGCCGGTGGGCGGGCCAGCAGCCAGCTGTAGGCCGCCCAGCCGATGGTGGCCAGCAGCATGTACAGGTCGCCGGGGACGAAGCGCACCGCGGTCAGCACCTCCCAGGATCCGCGGCTGACGACGAAGACCACCCCGATCAGCCCCATCGCAGCGCCGGCGATCTGCCGACCTGTCGGGTGCTCGCGGTAGACGACGACGCCGATCAGCATCATCCAGGCCGACAGGCTCGACGCCACCAGCGTGACGTTGACGGGTGTCGAGCTGACCAGCGCCAGGTATTGCAGCGAGTTGTAGGCGCCCACGCCCAGCACGCCGATGGCCAGCAGGTAGGGCCAGCGCTCGGCAATGCGTGACCAGGGGTGCAGCGCACGCCAGGCCAGCGGCAGCAGGATCACCGCGACGATCACCCAGCGCAGGAAGTTCAGCGTGAAGGGCGGGATCTGCCCCACCATCAGGCGGCCGACCATGGCGTTGCCTGACCACATCAGCGGTGGGATGGTCAACAACAGGATCAATCGTGGGGTCAGTCGCATCACTCAGGCCTCGGGCAGTGCGTCATGGTGCCACGGTGCGCGGGGCGCTGCGCCGGCATCGCCATCGCGGCGGCGCGGCGCCCGGGGGGCGGGCACCGGCGAGCGCGGGTGCCATGGCCCGTGCCACCTCGGCTGGCAGGCGCCGCGTGAATGCAGGACACTTCGATCCCTCGGGGAGGTTGATGGTCTGTGCCGTCGCCGGCCCGATCCGCCACCGCAGGCGCCACGCAGTCCAGCCTGCTCTGGCGAGGCTTTCATTCACACCCGTACAAGGACCCCAGACGATGCCTCGTGCCATCCAGATCTCCGCCTTCGGCGGCCCCGAACAGATGCAACTGGTCGACCTGCCCGTGGGTGACCCCGGCCCCGGTCAGGTGCGCATCCGTCACCACGCCTGCGGCTTGAACTTCATCGATGTCTACCAGCGCACCGGTCTGTACCCGAACGCACTGCCGCTGGCGTTGGGCATGGAAGGCTCGGGCGTCATCGAGGCCGTGGGCGAGGGCGTCACGCACCTGAAGGTCGGCGACCGCGCCGCCTATGCCAGCCAGCCGCCGGGCAGCTACTGCGAGGCACGCGTGATGCCGGCGCGCACCGTGTGCCGGCTGCCGGACGCGATCGACTTCGACACCGGCGCGGCGATGATGCTCAAGGGCCTGACGGCGCAGTACCTGCTCAAGCGCGCGCGTCCGGTCGAGGGACTGGAGCCGGGCGACTTCGTCCTCTTCCACGCCGCCGCCGGCGGGGTCGGCCTGATCGCCTGCCAGTGGGCGCGCGCGCTCGGCCTACGGCTGATCGGTACCGCCGGCAGCGCCGCCAAGTGCCAGCTCGCGCTGGACCATGGCGCCGAGGTCATGATCGACTACTCGAAGGAGGATTTCGCCGCCCGCGTGCGCGAGGTCACCGGCGGGCGTGGCGTCAAGGTCGTCTACGACTCGGTGGGCAAGGACACCTGGGAGCGCAGCCTGGACTGCCTGCGGCCCTTCGGCCTGATGGTGTCCTTCGGCAACGCCTCGGGCCCGGTGCCGCCCTTCGCGCCGGCGGTGCTGGCCAACAAGGGATCGCTGTACGTGACGCGCCAGACGCTGTTCACGCACATGTCCTCGCGCGAGTCGGCGCAGGCCATGGCCGACGACCTGTTCGCCGTCGTCGAGGGCGGGCAGGTCAAGATCCGCATCGACCAGCGCTACCCGCTGGCCGACGTGGCCCAGGCGCACCGCGATCTCGAATCCCGCAAGACCACGGGCTGCAGCATCCTGCTGCCCTGATCGGTTCATCCCGTGTTTTGTGGCGCCCCCTGGGGGCGCCGGGGCTGAACATGGGTCCGTCCCCGCAGACGGACCTGTGTCGGCCGAGGAGGCCGCGATCCGCGCAGTCGTGGATCGGGCCGGGCGGCGCCCGACCCTTTGGGGACACCTGTCAGGGCTTGGGGATCCCCAGGTCGGCGGGTGACTTCTTCGTGGCGCCGGCCTCGTGCAGCGTCCAGGTCGTCACCGATTGCCACTTGCGCAGGAAGGCGTCGGCTTCGGCGCCGCCGATGTTCATCACGACGTTGCCGCGGGCATTCATCAACTCGACGAACTTCGGGTTCGATGCGGCCACCTTGAAGGCCTCGGTCAGCCGGGCCTTGGCCGCGTCGGGCACGTCGCGCTTGACGAACACGCCGTAGAACGGCCCCCAGGGCAGGAACTTCGCCATGCCGGGCAGGTCGTTGGTGATCGGCGGAATGCCCGCATAGGCCTGTTCGTTGACCACGGCCAGGGCCTTCACGCGGCCGGCGCGGATGTGTTCGGCCGCGGCACTCAGGCCCACCGGCATGAAGTCCACATGCCCGCCCTGCAGCGCCGTCAGGCCCGGACCCTCGCCATCGAAGGGCACCGAGGTCACGGGCAGCTTGGCCACGGTGCTGATGAAGGAGCCCACCGTGTGCGGCAGTCCCCCCGGCCCCGTGGAGCCCATCTTGATCTTGCCGGGGTTGGCTTGCGCGTCGGCGATGAGTTCCGACACCGACTTCCAGGGCCTGTCCTTGTGCGCCACGATCACGCCCACGCCGCGGCCCAGGATGTTGACCGGGTAGAACTTCGAGTAGTCGAGTTCGCCCAGGGCCATCACGCCGTGCAGCTGCGGGTTCTCTGCGCCCATCAGCAGGGTGTAGCCGTCGCTGGCCTGCTGGTTGACGAAGTTGGTCGAGATCGCGCCCGCGCCCCCGGCGCGGTTCTGCAGCACGATCTTGCGGCCCAGGGCCTCCTCGGCCAACGGCGCGACGGCGCGGGCGACGACGTCGGTGGCGCCACCGGCGCCCCACATGATCACGCCGGAGAAGTCGCGCGCCGGGAAGGTCTGCGCGAGGGCGGGCAGTGCGGCCACGGCGCATGCCGCGGTCAAGGCGGCACCCAGCGCGGCCGAGCACACGCGGCGTCGGCTGGGATGGTTCTGGTTGTTCATTCCTGGCTCCTTGAGGGTCGGGTGATTCGATGGTCGTGTCGGGTGTCCACACCCGGCGCCGGGTCCGGAATCTATCCAATGCCGGCGCGATGTGTAAGGCTGGGAAACCCGAGGCCGGCAGGTTCGGGCCTGCATCGGCCACCCCGGGGCAGGCCCAGGGATGCCCCGGTCCGGTCCAGGCGGGGTCGTCAGGCGGTGGGCGCCGGGCGCTCCTGCCCCACCGCGGCGCGGTAGGCGTGCCAGGAGGCATGGCCGATCACCGGTGCCGTCAGCAGCAGGCCGAGGAACCACGGCAGCAGCGATAGCAGCGTGATCACCCCGATCAGCGCGGCCCACCACAGCATCACGCCGGTCTGCGTCAGCACCAGCCTCAGGCTCGTCAGCCCGGCGGTGATCGAGTCGGTCTGCCGGTCCAGGATCATCGGCATCGACACGACGGTGATGGCGAAGATCAGGCCGGCGAAGACCGCGCCGACGGCGAACCAGGCGACGATGAAGCCGATGTTCTGCGGGTCCAGCAGGGCCAGCAGCGAGCCCTTGAAGTCCGGCATGCCGTCGAAGCTGACCGCGAAGATGACCAGCGTCGCGCGCCCCCACAGCATCTCCAGCACCAGCAGCACGAAGCCGAAGATGCCCAGTTGCGCCGTGCGCGTGTCCCAGGCCATCAGGCTGTCGCCGAAATCCGGCCGCTCACCCGCCTCCAGCCGTTGACTGACGCGGTACAGGCCCAGGCACAGGAAGGGCCCCATCAACAGGAAGCCGGCGCTCAGGGCCAGCGTGTAGGCCGGCGCGCGCTCGTAGACCTTCAGCAGCGCCCAGCCCATCACCATGAAGACCGCGCCGTAGAACAGTCCGATGCCGGGCGCCCGGCGGAAGTCGCGCAGGCCGAGGGCGAGCCAGCGCAGCGGGTCGCTCCAGCGCAGGGGGTTCAACTCGACGGCCATTGAAATCGATTGTGGACTTGGCTCCAGTGCCGATACCATCATGGGCAACCCGAGGTGGGTTGACGTGGATCAAGCGTCGGTCGGGTGGACATGCGCACCGCGCACCAGAAGACGTTGTGGCGATGCACCTGTCCCTGTTCGTGCTGAGCTTGTCCAAGTGCCCGCGCAGGGTTGAGACAAGCTCAGCCCGAACGGATGCTTTGCGAACGCCGGGCGCAGTCCCGGGGCTGAGAGGCTCTCAGATCACCCGCGCCTCGACGCTCGCCGCTGCTGCGCTCAGCCGGGACGGGTTCAAGGGCGCGAGGTCGGGTGCGGCGCAGGGTGCCTGCGCCACCATCGCTGCGAGTGCGCACCCGAC
>CAZFVH010000028.1:33884-39026 GCA_964522465.1 uncultured Rubrivivax sp.
CCGGGGCGGCGCGCCGGCGATCCAACCCCGCCCCTCGGGCCGGCACCACACGCCCGACGGGTCGATCAGCAGCGGCGCGCCGGCGAGGTGCACCGGTGCGTCCAGCACGAACACGTCGCGCTTGCGTGCGGCCACGGGCAGTCGCACATCCAGCCGCGCGGCCAGCGGCGCGCTCCAGGCTCCCGCGGCGAGCACGAAGGCATCGGCCCCGTGGCGCTGGCCGTCGGCGGTGACCACCACCTGCACCCGCGCGCCCTCGGTGACGAAGCCCGCAGCCTCGGCATGCACGAAGCGGGCGCCGCAGGCGATGGCCTTGCGCCGGAAGGCCTGCATCAGCGCCGGGCCGTCGAACCAGCCCTCGCCGCGCAGGCCGAGCGAGGCGAGCACCACACCCTCTGTCGACAGCCAGGGAAAGCGCGCCTGCAGCGCCGGCGGCTCGAGCAGGGCGACCTCGACACCCATGGCGCGCTGCAGCGCGTGGTCACCGCGCATCGCCTGCGCGGCGGCCTCGTCCCCGGCCAGGTAGAGGTAGCCCGACTCGGTCAGCCCGATCGCCGGTGCCTGGCCGTCGACGGCGAGTTCGCGGCCGATGCGGCGCAGGAAGTCCATGCTCCAGGCCGACAGCGCGATGTTGACCGGTGTGCTGAACTGCTGCCGGATCGAACTGGCCGACAGCGCGCTGGAGGCCCGCCGGTAGGTCGGGTCGCGCTCCAGCACGGTGACCTGGGCGGCGTGGTCCCGGGCCAGGAAACAGGCGGTGGCCGCGCCCATCACGCCGCCGCCGATGATCACTACACTGCCTTGCATGGTGCAAGTCTATTCAGCCGCCGCGGTGCATGCCGCGCTGCCTTGGGAGGCGCTGTCGCAGGCGCTCGAATCGGCCTTCGTCAACGGGGCGCAGGTGCCGGTGCGTCACGTCCACCCGCTGTCCGAGCGCGACGTGATGCTGCTGATGCCCGCCTGGGACGAGCGCCTGATCGTCACCAAGCTCGTGACCGCGATCCCGGGGGCGCCGTCGACGGTGTGTGCCACCGTGCTCGCCGTCGACCGCGCCACCGGTGAGCCCCTGGCCGTGCTCGACGGCGAGGCCGTGACGCTGCGTCGCACCGCCGCGGCCTCGGCCCTGGCCGCCACGCGGCTGGCGCGGGCCGATGCGAGCGAGCTGCTGGTGGTCGGCAGCGGACGCCTGGCCGGCTGGGTGGCCCGGGCGCATGCGGCCTTGCAGCCGGGACTGCGGCGTGTGCGTGTGTGGGGCCGGCGCGCGCAGCCGACGGCAGCGCTGGCGCAGGCCCTGGCCGACGAAGGCCTGCCGGCCGAGCCGGTCGCCCCCGGCGGGCTGGAGGCGTCCGTGCGTGCTGCCCATATCGTGAGTTGTGTCACGACGTCGGCCGACCCGGTCGTCCTGGGCGATTGGCTGTCGCCTGGCACCCATCTCGACCTGGTCGGCGGCTTTCGGCCCGACATGCGCGAGGTCGACGATGCCGCGGTGAGGCACGCGCGCATCGTCGTCGACACCCGTGGCGGCGCGCTGGCCGAGGCCGGCGATCTGGTGCAGCCGCTGCGCGAGGGGGTCATCACCCCACAGGCCATCGTCGGCGACCTGTCAGAACTGCTGCGCGGGCAGTGCGCCGGCCGGCTCGACAGCCACGGGATCACGCTGTTCAAGTCGGTCGGCACGGCGCTGGAAGATCTGGCCGCCACGCGCCTGGTCCTGCGCGATCTGCTGGACGGGCGGGGGACCGGCCAGCCCTGATCCCGTGGCGGGGCGCCGGCGCTCGACCGGGCTCCGGCCGGCCATCGCACTCGCGCAGAATCGGCGTTTTTCGACGATGGAGACGACACCATGGAAGGATGGCGCTGCGAGACCCTGACCGGCGCGGCAGACCTGCGCTGGGGCCCCTTGCCGCGCACCGAGCCCGGCCCGGGCGAGGTGCGGGTGAAGGTGGCGGCCGCCAGCCTGAACTTCCCCGACCTGCTGGTGGTCGAGGGCAAGTACCAGTTCAAGCCCGAACTGCCCTTCGTCCCGGGCTCGGAGTTCGCCGGCACGGTCGACGCGCTCGGCCCGGGCGTGCAGGGCCTGAAGCTCGGCGACCGCGTGGCCTGCAGCGGCTTTGGCGGCTTCGGCACCCACGCCCTGGCCGACGCGGCACGCGCGCTGCCGCTGCCCGACGGTGTGGACCTGCGCGACGCGGCGGCCTTCCTCTTCACCTACGGCACTTCGATGCACGCCCTGCTGGACCGCGCGGCGCTGAAGGCCGGTGAGACCGTGCTGGTGCTGGGCGCGGCCGGCGGCGTGGGCTCGGCGGCGGTGCAGATCGCCAAGGCCGCCGGCGCCCGCGTCATTGCCGCGGCCTCGACCGCCGCCAAGTGCGACTTCTGCCGGCGGCTGGGTGCCGACGCCACCATCGACACCAGCGGTGACGATGTCCGCCAGGCGATCAAGGCCCTGACCGGCGGGCGCGGCCCGGACGTGGTCTACGACCCGGTGGGTGGCGCGCTGGCCGAGCCGGTGTTCCGCTCCATCGCCTGGCGCGGCCGCTACCTGGTCGTCGGCTTCGCCGGCGGCGGCATCCCGGCGCTGCCGTGGAACCTGGCGCTGCTCAAGGGCGCCAGCGTGGTCGGCGTGTTCTGGGGCGACTTCGTCAAGCGCGAGCCGATGGCTTTCGCCGCCGACCTCAAGCGCCTGTTCGAGGGCTACCTGCGCGGTGACCTGCGCCCGGCCATCGACACCGTGCTGCCGATGTCCGCCCTGCACCAGGCCTTCGAGCGCATGGGCTCGCGGCAGGTGATGGGCAAGGTGGTGATGGTCAATGACGGGTGAGGGCTGACCTTGGCGCCGTCCTGACCGTTGTCAGAGCTGTGTCAGGCGGTCTCGGGCGTCAACACGACGCTCCTGACGAACAGGGTGTCATGACTCAGGTCGATTTCCCCCGGCCATTCGACCGAGCCCGCCACCACCTGCGCCTGCCGGAAGAGCTTCTCGTCCTGCAATTCACGGAACACGCCCTTGTCCAGATAGGGGTTCATGTCGAAGACACGCACCTCGCCGTTGTCGAACGCCAGCCGCAGGCGGTGACCCGGCAGGGCTTCGATGGACTGCACCATGGGATTCATGTCGGGAAACTCCTTGGGGTCGACATCTGGGGCTGATCATCGCAGAGGGGCGATCCGGCCCGGACGGAAGCCTTGCGACGCCATCCTCCACGCCGCGGTCAATTCGTCCCGGTGGAGTTCGATCCAGGCCTGGATCAGACGGGTCTGTGCTCGCGGCAGGTCACCCGCCAGCAATTCTGCCGTTTCGATCGCGAACTGCGCTTGCGCGCCCTGGTACTGCACATGGATGTGCGGCATGTGGTGCTGATCGGTGTCGAAGAAGTACATCCGGACCAGGATGCCGTAGAAGGCGCTGATCAGCGGCATGAGTTGTCCTTCCGGTTCTTCGAAGGGGAAATCGCTAGCGCCCCGCGCGCCGCACCCTCAGGATCTCATCCAGGATCACACAGGCCGCGCCGAGCGTGATCGCGCTGTCGGCGACGTTGAAGCTCGGGAAGTAGCCGCCCGGGAACAGCGGCTCCAGGATCGCGAAGCGGAACTGCAGGAAGTCCACGACGTGGCCGTGCAGCAGGCGGTCGATGACGTTGCCCAGCGCGCCGCCCATGATCATCGTCACCGCGAAGCAGAACAGCTTCTGCGACGGGTGGCTGCGGATCATCCAGACGATGAAGGCCGAGGCCGCCAGGCCCAGGCCGACGAAGAACCAGCGCTGCCAGCCCGAGGCGCCGGCCAGGAAGGAAAAGGCCGCGCCTGTGTTGTGCACGCGCACGAGGTTGAAGAAGTCGGTCACGCGCAGGCTGTCGCCGAGCGTGAAGCTGACGATGACCAGCGTCTTGGTCAGCTGGTCCAGCACGATCACCAGCGCCGCCAGACCGAGCCACAGCCCGAGGCCCGGCCCACCGCCCGCACCGCGCGCGCCCTTGCCGAGCACCGCCGCGCCGCCGCCGGACTTGCCGCCCTTGCCCGAGCCCGCCATCAGGCCACCGCGCGCGCTTCGCCGGCGCCGTAGAGGTTACGGGTGCAGCGGCCGCAGATCGTCGGGTGCGCCGGGTCGTGGCCGACGTCATCGCGCCAGTGCCAGCAGCGCTCGCACTTGCGCGCGCTCGAGGGTTGCACCTCGATGCGCAGCGCCTCACCGTCAGCCCCGGGGTGGACCTGCGCCACCGAGGTGATGAAGACGAATTTCAGATCCTCGCCCAGGCTGTCCAGCAGCGCGCGGTCGGCCACGTCCGCATGCACTGTGATGTTGGCCTGCAACGAAGAGCCCACGCCGCCTGCGGTGCGCACGGCCTCGATCTCCTTGTTGACCGCATCGCGGATCTCCCGGATGCGCGCCCAGCGCGCCAGCAGCGCCTCCTCGGTGGGCGAAGGGCCGGCCACGCGGGCGGTGAGCCCCTGCGCGGCCAGGCCGCCGAAGTCCCAGAAGGTCTCGGTGAAGATCGTCCCGCTGGCGCTTCCGGGTGAGAACACCGCCCAGGCCTCCTCGGCGGTGAAGCTCAGGAAGGGCGCCATCCAGCGCAGCATCGCCTGCGTCAGGTGCCACAGCGCGGTCTGCGCGCTGCGGCGGGCCGTGGAGCCGGCGGCGGTGGTGTACAGGCGGTCCTTCAGCACGTCGAGGTAGAACGCACCCAGGTCCTCCGAGCAGAAGACCTGCAGCTTCGCCACCACCGGGTGGAACTCGTAGACGTCGAAGTGGGCGCGGACCTCGTCCTGCACCTGCGCCGCGCGCGCCAGCGCCCAGCGGTCGATCTCGAGCATGGCGTCGAAGGCCACGGCGTGCTGCGCGGGGTCGAAGTCGGCGGTGTTGGCCAGCAGGAAGCGCAGCGTGTTGCGGATGCGGCGGTAGCTGTCCACCACGCGCGCGAGGATCTTGTCGTCGATGTTGAGGTCGCCCGAGTAGTCGGTTGACGCGCACCACAGTCGCACGATCTC
Source organism: uncultured Rubrivivax sp. (assembly GCA_964522465.1). GTDB lineage: Bacteria > Pseudomonadota > Gammaproteobacteria > Burkholderiales > Burkholderiaceae_C > Rubrivivax. The sequence goes on from CAZFVH010000028.1 coordinate 38,871, forward strand.
GGCGCCGAGCTTGTCGCTCACGCTCTGCGGCTCGACCACGTTGCCCAGCGACTTGCTCATCTTGCGGCCCTGGCCGTCGGTGGCAAAGCCGTGCGTGAGCAGGCCCCGGTAAGGTGCCCGGTCGTACAGTGCGCAGCCCAGCAGCAGCGAGCTGTG
>CAZFVH010000029.1:0-14489 GCA_964522465.1 uncultured Rubrivivax sp.
GAGCGAGCGCAGCGCGCGGTACAGCGACAGTGGGCTCTCGGTGTAGCGCTTGCGCACGCGCTGGCCGACAACCACCTGCATGCAGTCGCCCGCGGCGATGTAGGCCTTGGCGCGCTCGACAGCGGCCTCGTAGTCGGCGCGCGGCCACTCGCGCTCGACGGCATAGCTCGGCCCGCGCCTGACCTGCGGCGCGGTGACCGAGTAGCGCAGCTTGTCGGTCAGCTCGGCCAGCCGTCGCTTGCCGGTGAACCAGGCGTCCGGGGTGCGCGGGTCGGCCCAGACGATCAGGTACAGCCGCCCGGAGAGGTTGTCGATGACGGCCAGCTCCTCGGTCTGCAGCAGCTGGATGTCGGGCGTGCCCAGGCCGCCGGGCTTGCGCACGCCGGCCAGCTTGCGCTCGATGAAGCGCACCGTCTCGTAACCGAAATAGCCCGCCAGCCCGCCGCAGAAGCGCGGCAGGCCCGGGCGAAGCGCCGGCTTGAAGCGCGCCTGGTAGCGCGCGATGAAGGCCAGCGGGTTGCCCTCGTCGACCTCGACGACCTGCCCGTCGGTGACGACCTCGCTGCGCAGGCCGGTGGCGCGCACCAGCGTGCGCGCCGGCAGCCCGATGAAGGAGTAGCGCCCGAAACGCTCGCCGCCGACGACCGACTCCAGCAGGAAGCTGTGGCGCGAGCCGCCGGCGAGCTTGAGGTACAGCGACAGCGGTGTCTCGAGGTCGGCGAAGGCCTCGGCGATCAGCGGGATGCGGTTGTAGCCTGCTGCGGCGAGGCTCTTGAATTCGAGTTCGGTGATCATGGTGGGGATCCTGTGTCGGCCCGGACCGCGCGGCGCGGGGGCCTGCGGGCGGGGAGCATCGGGTCAGGGACCCGACGTGGGCAGCGGCGGCGCGGCCGCTGCGCTACGGTCAACCAGTGCGCGCGCAGCGTCGCCAGGGCCAGGCTCCCCGGCCCGGGCCTGCGATCTTCGTACCGTGACGGCCCATCCACACCATGGACAAAGTCTAGCAGGGCGGGTGGGGTAGGCGGGGCCTGGCGCCGCGCGCCTCAGCCGCGCGCGGGCAGCGCCTCGATGGTGTCGATCAGATCCAGCGGGCTGAAGGGCTTGAACAGGTACTGGTTCGCGCCAGCGTCGAGCGCGGCCTGGCGGTCGACCGCCAGCCCGCGCGCGCTGATGACGATGATGGCGGTGGCTGCCAGCGACGGGTCGGCGCGGATGCGCCGGCAGGCCTCGAGGCCGTCATACTGACCGGGCATCATCAGGTCCATCAGGACCACGTCGGGGCGCAGCTGCTGCGCCAGGGCCACCCCCGAGGGGCCATCGACGGCCTCGTGCACCTGCCACGACTCGAACTCGAGCGTCATGCGGATCAACTTGCGGATGTCCGCCTGGTCCTCGATCGTCAGGATGCTCTTCACACGCCTTGCTCCCGGGCCCCCATCTGGAAGATGGTAGCCGACCTGCCGCCCGGCGGGTCAGGGGATCTGCGATCCGGCCGCCGGCAACTCCACGGTGAACACGCTGCCACCGCCGTCACGCAGTGCAGCACGAACCGTGCCGCCATGCGCCGTCATGATGCGGCGCGAGATGGCCAGCCCCAACCCGGTGCCACCCGAGCCGTCCTTGGTGCGCGTGGACTGCACGAAGGCGTCGAAGATGCGCTCGAGCTCGTCCTCCGGGACGCCCGGCCCCCGGTCGGCCACCGACAGCACGACGCGTCCGTGGGCCCCGATGCCTCCCTCGACATCGATGCGCCCGCCTTCGGGGGAAAAACGGATCGCGTTGGCCAGGATGTTGCGCAGCACCTGCTGCAGGCGCAGGGCGTCGACCGCTGCCACCAGGGGCTGGGGCGACAGCGCCACCGCGACGTCGATGGCCCGCGCCTGCGCCTGCGTACGCTGCTCGGCCGTCACCTCGCGCACCAGCGCACGCACGTCGAGGAAGGCGAAGTTCATGGTCAGCTCGGTGCTCTCGGTGCGGGCCAGGTCGAGGAGGTCATTGACCAGGGCCAGCATCCGCCGGCCGGCGTCGTGGATGTCACCGAACATCTCCGCGAAGGCGGGCTGCTCGCGTGCGCGGCGTCGGCCCAGCTCCGAGAAACCGAGGATGGACTGCAGCGGCGTGCGCAATTCATGGCTGACATTGGCCATGAACTCGGACTTGGCCAGCGAGGCGGCTTCGGCCGCGTCGCGGGCGTCGCGCGTGGCGCGTTCGGCTTCGCGGAACTCGCTGATGTCCAGGAAGGTCAGCACGATGCGTTGCGGTTGGCCATCGGCTGCGGGCACCCCCGTCCGATTGACCAGCAGGTCCCGCAAGGAGCCATCGGCTCGGACATGCCGGGCCTCGTAGCGCCCATCGGCCGGCAGAGCCCGCCAGCCCCCTTGGGCCATGTCGGGTGTCAGCAGCGGCACCGGTGCGGGCGACGGCGTCCCGCGGGTCATGTCCGGCAGTCCGGAAGCCGAGGCGAACAGACCGTCGATCTCTCCACGCGGCAAGCCGGTGAAGTCCTCCCAGGCCCGGTTGACGCGCAGGTGCAGACCGGTGACGTCAAGCACGGAAATGGGCAGCGGGCTCGATTCGATGAGCGACTCGGTGTAGGCCAGTTGTGCCTGGAGCGCCTGTTGCGCCGCGCGCATCCCGGTGATCTCCATGGCGCTGCCGGCATAGGCCACCACGGCGTGGTCGTCGACGATGGGCACGACCGCCACGTCGAACCAGCGCTGCGCCCCATCGACCCCAACCATGCAGGCCTGGGTGCGCCGCGCCCCCTCTGGCCCGGACGGGTCGAAGAGCGCGCGCACCGCAGCATCGGACTGCGGCGCGACGATCTCGTGGAGAGGTCGACCGATGACCTCGCTGGTGTTGCGCTGCCCGATCGGATCCCAGCGCCGGTTGATGAAGCTCAGCGTGCCGCGGGCGTCGGTGCGGAACAGCACCTCCTGCACGCTGCGGAAGATCAGGCTGAGTTCGCGCTCTCGGGCAGCGACCACCGCTTGCGCACGATCGAGATCGGCCCGCACCGCCTCCCTGGCGCGCAGGCTGCGCGCGGCCACGAAGGTGGCGAGCAGGACGAACAGAACCCCAGCGGCGCTCGCCACGACGAAGATCAGGGAGCGCTGCCACCAGGCCGCCACGAGCGGGGCCAGGGCCACCTCGGCCATGACCGTCAACGGGCGGTTGCGCAGGACGCGGAACGCCGCGACTTGGGACTGCGGACGCAGGCCGGGGCCGACCCAGACGCCATGCTCCAGCCGCGGCAGGAATCGGACGAAGGGCTCCCTGTCGGCCACGCTCTGCGCGCTGGCCAGGCCTGCGGTGGAGGTCGACGCGAGCACCCTGCCCTCGTAGGTGGTCAGTGCCGCAGCACCCAGGGGATCGTTCAGCGTGAGCGTCTGGAAGGCCGAGAAGGCGCCCGGGTTGAGCAGGGCCAGGATGTGAAGCCGTCGGCCGCCGGGGCTCTGCAGCGTGCGCACGAAAGGGATGAAGCCCAGACCGGGCGGCGTCGGCGACGCTGTCGACGCCGCGGAGTCAGGCTTCAGGTCGCGCAGGTCTCGCCCGGGGGTGAACGGCCCGATCGCCTCCAGGCCCGGCGCCGGCAGGGGCCCGAGCCGCGCCGGATCGAGCCGGTCGCCGACATCGCTGGCCGTCGAGGCCGCCAGTACGCGTCCATCGGCGTCGATGACGGCGATCGCCCGCAGGAAAGCCAGATTGACCAGCGTCTGGCGCAAGGCAGCGGCGACCGCCGGGCCACCGGCATCGTCGCTCGGACCGGCGATCTCCGCCAGCGTGGTGGCGGCCAACGAGGTGGCCTCGATGCTGCGCGTGGCGTGGTCCTCCAGCACCCGCGCGACGAGCTCAACGCGGCCGCGCTGCGAGCTCAGCGTGTCGAGCCAGTCCTTGTACAGCAGGGCCGCGACGGTGGCAGCCACCACCAGTGCGAGCGCGACGCCGGCACCGAGCACCCAGCCACTGGCGGGCAGACGCTCACGCGCCTGCAGGCGTCCGCGCGCAGCCTCCTCGCCCACCGGGCCGCGGACGCGGCCCGTCATCGCCTGCTACACCCGCAACGCCCGGACGAGCAGATCGTGCCAGGGTGACCGCATGGGGCGCCCACGGTCACTTCAGGCGCACGATCTCCGCCAGACCATGCCGGCGTGCAGCGGCCTCCAGGCGTCCGTCGCTCTGGATGCGCGCCACGAAATCGTCGACCGCTTGCCACCATGCCTCATCTCCGGGCTTGACCGCATAAGCATAGGGCAGGACGAAGAAAGGCTGCGTGGGGGCGATGAGCTCGGCCCAGTCGGCGTTGTCAAGCAGTCGGCGGCTGTAGGGATAGTCGGTCATGAAGACGTCGACCCGTCCCGCCTCCAGCTCGCGTTCGCGCGTGTCGGGCGGACGCACGCTCACCATGCGCGCCTGGCGCAGGCGCTGCGCCATGACCGCCTCCATGAAGGTGCCCGCCTGCACCGCCACGACCACGCCCGGCCGGTCGATGTCGTCCCAGCGCCTGACGATACGGTTGCCGCGCGTGGTGATCGCGTAGATGTCGCTCTGCAGGTAGGGCCTGGAGAAACGCAGGCGCTCCATCCGCTGGGGCAGCATCCCCACGGCGAACATCGCGACGTCGCAGCGCGCTTCCTCCAGGTCGCGGATCAGCGTGGCGAACGAGGAGTCGACATGGACCACAGCGAGGCCCAGGTCCTTGGCGAACTCACGCGACAGATCGATGTCGAGACCGACCAGTTGCTGGTTGCGGGGATTGCGATAGCTGATGCCGTAGTAGTCGGGCCAGATGCACACCCGCACCTCTGCGGCCGCACGGACCCGATCCGCGGTGACGCCGGCGAGGGCGGCTTGCGGCAGGCCCAGCGCGACGAGCACGAGCGCCCAGCACAGGCGCCAAACATTCCCGATCGACATCCTCGTCCGCATACGCCGGCCTTCATCCAGGCGGTCCCCGTCGAAACCCATGACACACCGCCGGCCACAGCCGTCAGGCCCGGGCCGATCCGGAAAACCGCAATTCTGGCAATTTCATCCGCGTTCTCCTGCGTGATCCTGACGATGGGCCGGAAACCCCTCGTCCCGGACGGGCACGGCAGACGCTGTGGCCGATTGCCGCAGAATCGAAGCTGTGGATCCCGTCAGCGCCCCCCCGTCACCCGCCCCGCAGGAGGAGCACTGGACCACGCTGCAGGTGGCCCGCATGCTGGGGATGGCTGTGCGGTCGGTGCAGATGATGGTCGATCGCGGGCTGCTGCAGGGCTGGAAGACGCCCGGTGGCCACCGACGCATCGCCCGCTCGTCGGTGCAGCGATGGCTCGACACCCACCGGCCGGGGTCGGATGTCGGCGTCGCCGCGCCGCCGGCGGCAGCAGACACGCCCCCGGTCACCCACCGGGCGCCTCGGCTGCTCCTGATCGAGGACTCGAGCCACTTCCAGTCCCTGATCACGCTGCTGGTGCGCCGCGAGTTGCCGCAGGCCGAGCTGCACGTCGCTGAAGACGGCATCTCGGGCCTGGCGATGACCGGTCGACTCGACCCGGATGTGCTGATGGTCGACCTGCTGCTGCCGGGTATCGATGGAGCGGCCCTGATCACGCGGTTGCGCTCGCACGAACAGTTCCGGCGGCTGCGACTGATCGTGGTGACGGGGCTGGGGCCGGCCGAGCGCAAGCCCTTCGAGTTCGCGCTGCAGCAGGTGCCGGTAGTCCACAAGACGCGACTGGTCGAGGACCTGCCGCCCCTGCTGAAAGCCCTGGTCGCGGAGCGCGACCAGGCGCCCTGAGCGCAGGCAGACGGTGTTGGCACGTCCGCGCGTGCTGCTGCTCGAGGACGACCCCGCCATCCAGCGCTTCGTCGCATCGGTGGCCGAGGATTGCGATGTCCAGGTGCACGGGGTCCACAGCCTGGCCGCCGCCGACCGTGCGCTGCAGGCCGAGGGCTTCGACCTGCTGCTGGCCGACCTGATGCTGCCCGACGGCTGTGCCGTCCAATGGCTGCAACGCAGGCGGCACGCCGACGCGGGACGCTGCCCCCACAGGATCGTGGCCTTCAGCGCCGGGCTGGGAACAACCGTTCGCCAAGCGCTGGAGCTGGCGGGGGTCGAACACTTCCTGGCCAAGCCGGTGTCGGTGGACGACCTGCAAGCCTGTTTCCACACGCTGGACGGCGCGCGCATGGCGCGCGGGGCGGACGCCGGCAGCTGCGCGCGCGACGGGGGCGACGCGCCACGAGCTGCCGAGCCCACGCCACACCGACGCAACCGCCCGGAAGCGGTGGAGCGTTACTTCGGTGGCGATGCCCAGCTCCACGCCGCGTTCCTCCAGGCGTGGCGCAGCGGCCTGATGTGCGAGATGGCCCGGGCAGACCGGCACCTGGCCGACACGGATCTGGCGGCGCTGGCGCGAATCGCCCACAGCATGAAGAGCGCCTTGCGCATGCTGGGCGAGCCGCGTCTGGCGCGGGACGCTTCCCTCGTCGAGCAGCGCTGCGCGGAACGGGCCGATGCCGGTGCGGCGCTTGCATGGGCCCGGCTGCGAGCCGGTCTCCAGGCCTGGATGGCCCGGCCCGACGACGCTGCCGAGCCCGTCTGAGCACGTCGCCCGCAAGCGTCGGGGCCGCACGACGCAGCGCCGTCGATGCCGCGACCGCGCCGATGCTCAGGGGCGATGCGCGGCGACCTTGTCGGCCGAGCCTTCCAGCCCGGCCAGCAAGGCCGGGTTCGACCCGGGGATCACCATCTGGAAGCGCTGGTCGACGAAGGTGTAATCGTAGTAGCCCATGCGCGCCAGCGGCTGGATCTTCAGGATGTCGACCAGCCCCTCGGGCGTGATCACCGCGTCGTCGATGTGCACCGCCACGACCCGCCCGAAGACGACGTCGGCCGAGCCCATGGGCGGCGGGCCGGGGAAGCGCAGCGTGTTCAGGTAGACGCACTCGAACTGGATGGGCGAGCCGGCCACACGAGGCGGACGCACCTTGCGCGAAGGCAGCTTGGCCAGACCGGCGAGCTCGAATTCGTCCACCTCCGGCGGCACCTCCTGCCCGGTAAGGTTGACGGCCTCGCGCAAGGCATACGTGGCCATGTTCCAGACGAACTCGCCCGTGTCCTCGGCGTTGCGCACCGAGTCCTTGCGTCGGCCATCGGTGGTCTGGTTGGCAGAGAACATCACGATCGGGGGATTGAAACTGACATTCTGGAACTGGCTGTAGGGCGCCAGATTGGCCCGACCCTGACGATCCAGGGTCGAGATCCACCCGATGGGCCGGGGCACGACACAGGACTTGAAGGGGTCGTGCGGCAGGCCGTGAGGGGTGAGGCCGGGTTCGTAGTACATCGAGCGTCTGGCCTGATGGCGGTGAGACAGGGGTGGAAGGATGATACGGCCGGCCACGAACGGCCGCATGGGGCGCGCCGACCCGCGATGCCCGGCGCACACGGTGCCCGGTCGTCTACAGGTAGAACTCCACCGCTGGCAGCGGCTGGTCGGCGTGCAGCAGGTCCACGCGCTTGAGGCGGATGCGCAGCGCGCCGTCGACCCGCACCAAGGTGTGGCGCGCGGTGCCCGGCAAGGTGACGGTGTGGCCGGCGCGCAGTTCGGTGTAGAGAAAGGGCGTGCGCAGCTCGAAGGTGCCGGCCGCCACATCGCCGGCCAGCAAGGTGGGTGCCTGCAGCAAGTGGTGACACCGGCCGGGCAGGCGCTGCGAGTGCGCCTGCGGGCTGCGCAGGCGGCGCAGCCGCACCTCGCGCAGCAGGCGGTCGTCGTACAGGTGCGCGGCCTCGCGCAGCGGGTCGGTGGCCGCGGGGCTGGCCGGCAGCCAGTACCAGCCGTCGTCGGCGAACAGCGCGTTCCACTCGTCCCAGCGCTGCTCGTCGAGCAGCCGCGCCTCGTGCGCGACGAAGTCGACGAGCTCCTCGCGGATGGGGGCGGTCATGAGCGGGCCTCGCCGTGCCTCAGGGTGCGACCGGACTCGCGGCCGCGGGCCCGGCGCCGCGCGTGCTCGAAGCGGGCGGCGCCATCATCTCGACCCAGGCCCGGTACTGGTTGCGCAGCAGGCCCTCGTCGAGCCCGCCCACGTCGCGCGGCGGGGCCTCGTCGGCGCCGATGCGCGCCCCCCGGTGCAGGCTGACCCAGGGGTGGCCATCGGCCGCCAGGCTGCGCTGCTGGCCCTCGAACAGGTGGAGGTCGTCGTGCGCCACCATCGACAGCGGCGAGAACACCTGGCGGTTGTACAGCAGCGCGCCCTGCAGCGCCTGCGGTCCCACGCCTTCGGGCTCGAAGGCCCAGGCCTCGAGCAGCGTGCGGTCGGGCGCCAGCGGGCGCAGCACGCGCATCACCTGGGGCGCGCCCTTCAAGGCCATCGAGGGGTAGAAGACCACGTTCTGCGGCGCGAAGGCCAACACCTGCGCTGCGCGCGGCTCGCCATGCGCTTCGCGCAGCGCCTGCGCGTCCTGGTCACTGTAGGCCGTGTGGATGCTGTGCTGGGTGCCGAGGATGCTGTGTCCGTGGGGCAGCAGGCGCGCACCCATGCGGTCGAAGAACTCGAAGCCCGAGCCGAAGGGCAGCAGCTGACGCATCGCCAGCGGCGGGCCTTCGGGGCGACCGTCGGCGCCGACGGTCTCGGCCGCGGCCTGCCGAGCGTGCCAGACCTGTCCGGCCGCATCGGTCACCGAGACGTGTGTGCTGGGCGGATGGACGGCGTCGTTGACGTTCTCGAGATAGAGCTTCCAGTTCGCACGAACGAGGCTGCGCAGCACGCCGCCGGCCACGCGCAGCCGCCCGCGCGGCGAGCGGTCGCAGATCAGGTTGAGCGCGCCGAGCAACTCGCCCATCGCCGTCTCGAAGCCCGGTCCTTCGGCCCGAGCACGCGCGAAGACGAAGCCGCGGTGCACCGCCACCTCGCCGTAGGGCGTGAGACCGCGCGCCGGAGCGCTGGCGTCGAAGTCCGCACCGTCGTAGCCGGCGCGCTGGGGCAGGCCGGCCAGCCGGCCATCGAAGCGGTAGGCCCAACCGTGGTAGGGACATCGCAGCAGGCGATGCGCCCGACCGGGGCCCTCGGGGGCCAGCGGCGCGCCGCGGTGCGCGCAGCGGTTGTGCAGCACCACGATGCCGCCGTCGTCGCGCCGCACCATCAGCACCGGCTGCGCACCCAGGTTGAGGGCGACGTGGTCGCCCGGCTCGGGCACCTGACTGTCATGCCCGACGTAGAGCCAGGCCCGCGCCCACAGGCGCTGCATCTCGAGCTCGAAGACGCGCGGGCAGCGGTACAAGTCTCGGTGCACCTCGTGCGGGCGCACCAGCGCGCGGGGGTCGAGCTGCTCCATCGGACGCGTCGGCTACTTGGACAGCAGCAGGTTGGGCAGCCCGGTGGCCAGTTCGGGAACGGCCAACACCATCGCCACCATCAGCAGCCCGATCAGCACGTAGGGCGTGACCGAGGCAAAGATCTCGCGCGTGGGGATCTCCTTCGGCGCGACGCTGCGCATCGTGAACAGCAACATCCCGAAGGGCGGGGTCAGCAGGCCGAGCTGCATGCAGATCAGGTAGACCACGCCGAACCACAGCGGGTCCCACCCGAAGTGCTGCACGATGGGCATGAAGAAGGGCAGCGTGATCAGCATCATGCTGACCTGGTCGACGAAGCAACCCAGCACGAGCAGGATCGAGATCATCGCCGCCAGCACCGCCCAGCCCGGCAGCCCGCTGCCCTGCACCAGCGACACCAGCCCACTGGTCGCGCCCGAGAAGGACAGGATCTGCGAGAAGGTCGTCGCGCCGAGGATGATGAACAGGATCACGCCCGAGATCGCCGCAGTGCCGGCCAGTGCCTTGGCCAGCGCCGCCAGGCTCAGGCTGCGGTAGAGGATGCCCACGACCACCGTGGCGAGCGCGCCGAGCGCGGCCGACTCGGTGGGCGTGGCCCAGCCGGCCGACATGGCTACGATCACCAGCACGAAGATCAGCACCAGCGGCGTCACGTGCACCACCAGCGGATGCCAGCGCGCCCAGCCGTGCACCGGCTCGCGCTCGGCGGTGGGGGCCCACTCGGGCCGACGGCGCGCCGTGAAGACGATCCAGGCGATGAACAGCACCGCCATCAGGAAGCCCGGCACGACGCCCGCGATCAGCAGGCCCGAAATCGATATCCCGGCCAGGCTGCCCAGCAACACGGCCAGCGCGGACGGCGGGATCAGCATGTCCACGCCGCCAATGCCGATGATCGGGCCCATCGCCATGCGCGGGTGGTAGCCGCGACGCAGCATCTCGGGCAGCAGCAGCCCGCCCAGCAGCGCGGTGGTCGCCACCGTCGAGCCCGAGATCGCCGAAAACACGGTGCCAGCGACGATGGCCACTACCGCCAGCCGCCCCGGCACGCCGCGGATCGCGCGGTCGAAGGCGTCGATGGCCTTCATCGCCAGACCGGTGTGGAACAGCACCTCGCCCATCAGCACGAAGAAGGGGATGGGCGTCAGCGAGAAATTCGTGAGGGCGGCCACGCCGTTGCGCACCACCTGCATGAGCCCGGCATCACCGCCGAGATAGAGCACGGCGCCGACCAGGTTGACAGCAAGGAATGCGAAGGCCGCCGGCAGCCCGGACAGCAGCAGCACCGACAGCAGGCCGAACAGCAGCAGCAGACTCTGCCACCACATCATCGGACGACCCTCCGACACCTTCCAGGGGAGGCCCGGACGCTCACGGGTGGCCTCCCGACGGCAGGGTGGGGGCGTCGGCGGTCAGCGCACCGGGCCACAACACACGCCGCGCGCACTCCAGCGACAGCAGCGCGAAGGCCGGCGGCACCGGCACGTAGAGCCACCACTCGGGAAAAACCAGCGCCTTCAGCACCAGGCTGCCGGCCTGGCGGCTGTCGACCAGCATCGCCCAGGCATACCAGACCATGCAGGCGCAGACGACCAAACCGAGCAGCGAGGCGAAGCGGTCGACGCGGCGTTGCGCGGCCGGCGACAGCAGCAGACCCAGCAGGTCCAGCCGCACGTGCTGGTTGCGCCACAGCAGCCAAGGCGCGGCCAGCAGGGTGGCCACCGGGAGCGCGTACTCGGTGACCTCGTTGGTCCAGACCGGCGTGCGCAGTCCCAGGTTGCGCCCGACCACGTCCCAGCACACCAGCAGCGTGATCGCGCCGATCGTCGCGGCGGACAAGGCGCCACAGGCGCGCATCACCAAGGCGTACATGCGGTCAGGCGGGCAGCGTATATGTGCGAAGTGGGCCGGGGCGAGGCCGGATCGCCCCCGGCCCGTCACCCGTCAGGGCGCCATCAACTGCCGCAGCCGCGGCCCGTGCGTCGGGCTGGCGGCGATCACCCCAGCCCAACCGGCCTCGAGCGACAAGGCCTGCAGCTTGCGCGCCTCGGCCTCGGGCAACTGGATGGTCTGGATGCCGACCTCGGCCTGGCGCTTGAGGTCGGCGGCGGCGTCCTTGCCGGCCATGTCGGCGTTCTTGGCCTCGAGCCAGGCGACCTGCTTGTTCAGGAAGTCGCGCTGCGCCGGAGTGAGCGCGTTCCAGGTCCTGGCGCTGAAGATCACGCCGAGCTCGATGTTGTAGAAGCCCGGGTCGACACGGTACTTGGTCTTCTCGTGCCAGCCCAGGTCGAACACCCCCAGCAAGGGCCAGCCGTAGCCGTCGACCACGCCGCGGTCGAGCGCGGTGTAGACCTCGCCCGGGGCGATCTGCATCACCGAGGCGCCCAGGCGCGTGAAGAACTCACGGTAGATCGGGGCGATGCGAATCTTCAGACCCGACAGGTCAGCCTTGTCGATGCGCTTGTTCAGATAGATGTGGTAGGGCACGCCGTCGCCGGTGCGGGCGTAGTAGTACAGGCCCTTCTCCATCATCAGCTTGTTCAGGAAGTCCACGGTGCCGTTGCGCCGCATCTCGGCCCAGGACACGGTGGCGTAGTTCAGCGCCAGGCTCTCGGGCGAGACGCCGGCCACGAAGGACGTGGTGGTGTTGGCCAGGTCGACGACACCGTTGCGCAGCGCGGCGCCCTGTTCCATGGTCGGGATGGCGCGCGGCCCGCCCAGATAGTTGATCTGCACGACGCCCTTGCCCTCCTCGTTGACCTTCTTGACGAAAGCCTCGAAGTTGCGGGCGTAATAGGTGCCTTCCTGGAAGGCGTTGACAGCCTTCAGCGTGACCTGCTGGGCCTGCGCAGGCGCGAAAGCGGCTGCGACCGACAAGGCCAGGGCGGCCAGCAGGCCGCTGCGACGGGCAATGAGCTTCATGGGGGGTGTCTCCTCTGGATGGGCACGGCGGGGCCGGTGTGACGAACGGGGACGGAGGGTGGGCGTGATGTTGCGGCGTCGGTCAGGACAGCGTGTCGGCGGCCGCGGGACGGAACATCCCCGCGTGGCGCAGCATGCCCAGGGTGCGAGAGAGCACGTCGCGGCGGTAGGCCGGGACATCCCGGCCCGCATAGTCGTAGAAGCCACGGCCGGTCTTCAAGCCCAGGTGTCCGGCGGCCACCATCTCGCCGATCACCTCGGGGGCGCGGTAGCGCTGTGCGTCGACGCTGGCCGACATCTCGCGGCTGGCATGGTGCAGGATGTCGGCACCGCCGAAATCGATGAACTCGACCACGCCCAGCGCGGCAAAGCGCAGCCCCAGGCCGTAGCGGGTGGCCTTGTCGATCTCCTCGGCGCTGGCCGCCCCCTCCTGCACCATGCGCGCGGCCTCGTTCATCACCAGCGCCTGCAGACGCGGCACGATGTAGCCCGGCGTGGGACCGCACACCACCGGGAGCTTGCCCACCGATTCCAGCAGTTCGCGCGTGCGCGCCAGCGCCGCGGGCGAGGTGCCGGGGTGGGTGGACAGCTCGACCACCGGGATCAGGTAGGCCGGGTTCAGCCAGTGCACGTTCAGGAAGCGCCCCGGACGCGCGACCAGCGGCGCCAGATCGGTGACGAGGATGCTGCTCGTCGTCGACGTGACGATGGCCTCGGGCTGCGCGTGCGCGCCGATGAAGGTCAATGCCTCGCGCTTGGCAGCCAGGGTCTCGGGCACGCCTTCGAACAGCAGCTCGGCCCGGGCGATCGCCGCTGGCGCCTCGTCGCACCCGACCAGACGCACGCGCGAGGCCACGGCGTCGACCAGATCGTCGTCCAGCGCGCCCAGCCGGACGAGCGCCTGAAGGCTGTCACGGACCTCTTGCCGCGCCTCGTCCTGCAGGCGCTGCCAGGCCTCGGGCGGGCGGGGTTTCAGGTCGATCAGGTCGATGCGGTGCCCGGCCCAGGCGAAGGCCAGGGCGATGCCGCGGCCCATGCGTCCGGCGCCCACCGCGGCGAAGCGTGCCATCGGCTAGGCCCCTTCGTGCAGGAGGCGCTGCAGCGCGACCGGCGTGAGCGATGCCAGCCCCAGCGACTCGAGCGTGCGCGCGCCATGGCGCAGGTCGCGCCCGAGCCAGGCGCCGGCCAACGCCAGCAGCCCGTGCGCCACCGGCGCGTCGACGCCAGCCCAGCGCGCCACCGAGCACAGCAGCGCCAGGCCGATCTCGATGTCTTCGGTCACGTAGCGGTGCTGCACCAGATCGATGTGCTCGCGCCAGTCGCCCGACTTCTGCAGCCGGCGGTGGGCGTCACCGTACATCCACTGGTCGTTGCGGTAATGATCGGCCAGCGGGAAATGCGGCGCCGCATAGCCCAGAGCCTCGCGCACAGCCACGCGCTCGGCGTCCAGGCGGTCGGTGACGGCGCGCACCGCCGGCTGCGTGCCCTCGGTGTGGATGTCCCAACGCTCGAAGTGCTGCAGCGGCGCGGCGTTCATCACCACCAGCGGCGGGTGGATCACCGGGCCGGCGTTCATCAGCGCGCCCGACAGCGCGTCGCCGCAGGGTTGCACCGCGGGATAGGCACGGCCGATGACCTCGAGCGCGCGCTCGGCGTGGCGCGCCGGATAGACCCCGGTGGGCAGGCGCACCGCGCGGATCGTCAGGTTCACTTCGGCGGGACCGTGCTTGCGCGCCAGGTAGGGTAGCGTGCCGGTCTCGGCCCAGAGCACCTCGGCCAGGTTGCCGGCCTCACGCACCAGACGCGCCATGACCAGCGCGCCGAAGCTGCCCGGGGGCAGGAAGACGACTTGGCCGTCCCGCAGGTGCGGCGCGGCTGCGCGCGCGATGTCGGCCTGGGCGGTCGCCGGGCCGGGCACGACGACGAGCTCGGCCCCGGACAGCACGGCGCCGATGTCGCCCGTGGCCCGCGTCAGCGGCACGCAGCGAACCCCTTCGGCGTCCTTCAGCACGATGCCGCCCTGCGCGTGCACGGCCGCCAGGGCCGCGGCGTCGCGCCGCCACAGCCGGACGTCGTGTCCCTGCAACGCCAGGTCGGCGGCCGCCGCGTAGGCGCCGTGGCCGCCCCCAAGGACTGCGATCTTCATGGCTGGAGTCTTCACGCATCACACTTTAGAAGTCGATATTTCCAAAATCAACTAGGGAAAACGCCGCTCCTCGGGTCTTCGGGGCAGGACAACCC
>CAZFVH010000029.1:14589-29011 GCA_964522465.1 uncultured Rubrivivax sp.
CGTACCGCACCGCACGAGCAGGGCGTCGGGCGCCCGGCGTGCGCGTGAGGCGGTGATCGCAATCGGGATCCAGCCTGTGGCCTTGTCGGAGAATCGTCCCACCCGGGCATCGCGTGGACGGAGGACGAGGCTCCTGTGCGCCGAGCCATGCCGGCACCGTTCAGGACTGGGCCGGGAGGGCCCGCATGATGGACTTCAGTCTGTTTCTCGAGATCAGCGCCGGGGCCGGCGCTGCATGCACATGGCAGTCGGTCGAAGAGGTTGACCTGGCCGACCTGGCCGGACGGCTGGCACGGATCGACGGAATGACGCTGGCGCTGGCCTACACCCCGGGGCAGGCGCGAGACCCTTTCCTGGCGGCAGAGCCGGCACCGGCGCTGGTGCTGCAGCTCTATTTCGGCCGCCTGCGCGAACTCGAAGCGGCCGCCGGTCGCGACGGCCCCCTGGTGCCGCTCGTCGAGTCGCTTGCAGCCGCTTGCGCTGGCCGGGCCGTGTCCTGGGAGACCGTGGTGACGCGCCGCTACGGCGTGCCGCAGCCCCGCTCCAGAGAAGCCGTGGGGCCGTGGTGCACCTACCTGGTCCGCTACGAGGGGCCGGCCGATGACGCCAATGCCTGGCTGGACCATTACCTGACCCATCACCCTCCCCTGATGTGCCAGTTGCCGGGACTGCGGGAACTGGAGATCTGCAGCCCGCTGGACGCCGTGGCCTTCCTGCCGGGAGATCGGCGGCGTCAACTGCAGCGCAACAAGGTGGCCTTCGACAGCCCGCAGGCGCTGGACGCGGCGCTGCGCTCGCCGGTGCGCGAACAGATGCGGCGCGACTTCACGACGTTCCCGGCCTACACCGGGGCCGTGTCACACCATGCGATGCAGACTTGGCGCCTGGTCGCACCGGCAGACCAGGGCTTTCGCGGCGTCGCAGCGTCAGACGCCCTGCCGTCGTGACGTTGATTTCCCGCCAGGAAGCTCCGCGCAGGTCGCGCGTCGCTCTGATCGCGATCGCCCACCCCGCGCCGCCGCCGGGCGGCCCGACGACGGCAGGGAGCCGAGGAAGCCTTCGGCGTCGGCCAGCTCGACAACACCGAAAAGCTGCTGCCAGCTACACTTTCGGGCATGTCGAGTCGAGTGATCGCCCTCTTGCTCGCCCTCGTCTTGTTCTGGTGCGGTGTCAGCACCGCGGAGACGCCGCGACTCTTCGCACCGCCCTCGCCCGAGCAGTCGTCTGCCAACGCCCATGCCAGTGGTCAGGTCACGACGCACGAGGGCTCGGTCGAGGATCATCATCTCGATGACCAGCCAACGCATGCCCAGAGTGACACCCCTCCTGAGGTCCCGGACCTGCTGCCCGTGTCGATGACGACACGCCTGCGCCTTGACGGCCCGGCCCAGCCACGAGTTCCCGCATCGGTGGCGTTGATGCCCCCTTTCCACGCCGGCCCCCTGCGGCCACCCTGCCAAACGCCCATCGCAGGCTGACACGGCACGGCGTCGCCGTCTTCGACGGTGTGGCCGGCGATGTTGTAGGTCGAACGGCTGCCGATCGGGCATCCCATCGCCATCGAACTCGGGCGGCACTCTCCGGGAATGCCCCTCGGGGCGTGTCCCGACAGCGCTTGTCGCATCGTTGCGTCGCACCCTACCACCACGATCCCCGGCCCTTCAGTCCACCCGACCACCCGTGGCGCCGCCCCGGCGACAGAACGCAACCGCGTCCGTCACAACACCTGACGGCTGCCGGCCTTGTCGACGATGCCCACGGTGCTGGACGTCTGTATCAGCGTCGACAGCGCCGCCGCGCGGGCGATCTCACCCCGCAACGGTGTCGCCGGCTGTCTTGTCGGCGCCTTCGGCTTGACGTGCGTCATCGAGAAGCCGGAACCGAACACTTCCATCCCTCGCCGAGACCTCCCCCATGGAAATCGCCATACTCTTCGCCCTCATCCTGCTCAACGGCCTCTTCGCGATGTCCGAGCTCGCGCTCGTCACCGCGCGCAAAGCTCGGCTGCAGAAGCTCGTCGACGAGGGCGATGGCGGCGCTGCCGCGGCCGTGAAGCTGGGCGAGGATCCGAACCGCTTCCTTTCCACCGTCCAGATCGGCATCACCTCGATCGGCGTGCTCAACGGCATCGTCGGCGAGGCCGCGCTGGCGGCACCGCTGGCGACCTGGCTCGAAGGACTCGGGCTGGCACAGCCCTTTTCCACCTACGGCGCGACCGGCCTCGTGGTGGTCACGATCACGTACTTCTCCATCGTGGTGGGCGAGCTGGTTCCCAAGCGCATCGGCCAGACCCACCCCGAAATGCTGGCCCGAATCGTGGCCCGGCCCATCGACTGGCTGGCCATCGCCACCAAGCCGTTCGTGAAGCTGCTCTCCTTCTCGACGCAGGCGCTGCTGCGCCTGCTGGGCGTCAAGGACACCGGCGGCAATGTCGTGACCGAAGAGGAGATCCACGCCATGCTCGCTGAAGGCACAACGGCAGGGGTCATCGAGTCGCACGAGCACGCCATGGTGCGAAATGTGTTCAGGCTCGACGACCGGCAGATCGTGTCGCTGATGGTGCCGCGTGCCGATATCGTCGCGCTGGACATCGACCAGCCTTTCGAAGTGAACCTGGCGCGCATCGAGGCCAGCAACCACGCCCGCTTCCCGGTGGTGCAGGGCGGGCTGGACCAGCTCCAGGGTGTGGTCAATGCAAGGCAGTGGCTGTCGCGCGCGATGCGGGAGGGCGCTCGCGAGCTTCGCGACCAGACGCTGGAACAGCCGCTGTATGTGCCAGAGACCTTGACAGGCATGGAGCTGCTCGACAACTTCCGCCAGTCGCACGTGCAGATGGCCTTCGTGATCGACGAGTATGGTGAGGTGCAGGGCATGGTCACGCTGCAGGATCTGGTGGAGGCCATCACGGGCGAGTTCCGGCCCCGGGATCCGCAGACGTCCTGGGCCGTCCAGCGCGAAGACGGCAGTTGGCTGTTGGACGGGCACATCCCCGTGCCTGAGCTGAAGGATCGACTGCAGCTCATGGCAGTACCCGAAGAGGATCGTGGCCGCTACCAAACGCTCAGCGGCATGATGATGCTGCTGACCGGGCGATTGCCGAAGGTGGCCGATGCCGTGAACTGGGAAGGCTGGCACTTCGAGATCGTCGACATGGATGGCAAGACCATCGACAAGGTACTGGCCAGCCGCCTTCATGAAACACCGGCCGGCGAGGAGGATGCCGATCACGCCCGGCCGTGAAGCCCGCAATGGGATCCGCGAATCCGATTCGTGCGGGGTACGCCTGGACCGGCGTGCTGTGCCTGCTGGGCATGGTGGCATGTTCGGACGGTTACCCGACCGAGGACGTGCCGCAGATCGAGCCGGCACACATGACGCAATCGCAGGTACTGGCAGCGCTCAACGAGCTTGGCCAGAAGGCCCGTCACGACAAGCGTTGGCGCTACACACTGCGCGACGGATGCGAACTGGAGATCACGCAGCGCGATGGCGGCCGGCAGCGACACCGCGTGGCGCTCGAGGGTGCGGCCATTGCCACCCGGTCTGCGGACGGGATCATCGTGATCCGGATCGAACGAGAGACGAACAAGGCGCAGGCCGTCACGGCGCTCGAGACCCGTCGATGGCCCGATCTGATCAGGGCCCGGGACCTGCTCACTCAGCTCGTGTTTCGCTGCGGCAGCCCGGTCCCGTCGGCGCCGTGAGCGCTGCGGTCTCGCCGGGACAAGGCCGACACCCCTCGTGCAGCGCAGGCAGATCGCGCACACCACCGCCAGGATGCGCGGGCACCCCCCGAGGGGCCGACCCGTCGTACGCCCAGGTCCATGACCTTGGCAAAGGCCCCTTGATGCGTCCGCCCTGCTGCGTCTGCTCCCAGGCGTGCGCGAGCAGGCCCACCGCGCGCGACAGGCAGAACAGGCCCCGCGCCAGCGGCGCGGGGAAGCCCAGTTCGCCGTAGATCACGGCGGTGGCGCCGTCGATGTTCATCGGGATGCGCCGCGGCCGGCCGTGCGCGAGCGCGTCCTCGATGGCGCGGGCGATGGCGGCATGGCGGCCGGGCACAACCCCTGCCGCCACCGCCTGGTCCACCCGCTCCAGCAACGGGGCGGTACGCGGGTCCACGGGGTGGAAGCGGTGGCCGAAGCCCGGGATCACCTTGCCGTGTTGCGCCACCTGCTCAGCCAGTGCCTCGCGCACCGCGTCGCCCAGCGTCGCGCCCGCCTCGAGCCGGTCCCCGACCGACTCATACAGGGCGAGCGCCTGCTCTCCCGCGCCGCCGTGCACGTCGCCCAGCACGTTCAGACCCGAGGCCAGCGCGCCGTTCAGGCCGACGCCGCAGGTCGCGGCCATGCGCGCGATGGCGATGCTCGGCGCCTGCGGACCATGGTCGACCGCGGACATCAGCGCCGCCTCCAGCAGATCGGCCTGCGCCGGCGAGGGCAACTCGCCACGCGTCATCAGCCACACCATCTGCGCATAGCCCACGCGGGCACGGATCAACTCCTCGATGGCGTAGCCCCGGTAGCGGATCACGCCGGGCGACATCTCGATGATCGAGGTGCGCCACCAATCGCGGGCGAGTTGTTCGGGGTCGGTGTGCATGGGTGGTCCTTCGATGCAGTGGCTGGTGCCGCCAGCCGAGGGATGTGGCGCGGGCGGCCGGAGGCGGCGACGCCAATCACGACATGGGCGGGCCGAGATCGACCAGACGCTGCGATTCCAGCCAGGTGGCGATGAGGCCTGCGATGTCGTCGCTGTTGAGGTCCATCATCATCATGTGCGAGTTGCCGCCGATGCCCTGCGCAGGAAGATCCAACAGCTCGACCGTGACGCCCGCCGCACGCAGTACGTCGAAGTAGGCGTCCACGCGCTCGCGCAGCGCCGCCGAACGGCCCTCGAGGCGCTGACCGTCACCCTGCACCACGAGTATCGGTGTGCGGCGGAGTGTGTGAGCCTGTGCGGGGTTTGCGAACCCGGAAGGTTCCACCAACACCACGGCCTGCACGACGTCAGGCCGCGCCTGCGCGGCCTGGAGCGCGAACTGCGCGCCCTGCGAATGGGCCAGCACGCAGCATGGGCCCACCTCGTCGATCAGGGCGAGGTAGCCTCGCAGGATGGCCTCATCGGTTTCGGTCCAGCGGGGCACGAGTTGCTTGACGAACCGGTCGTAGGCCTGGACGGGGAAGCGGCCACCAGGCATGGGCCGACGACGCTGGGGATCGTCGTGCCAACTGCCCGAACCCGCGCCAATGCGAAACCGATCCCAGGCCCAATGCACCGGCTGGTGCATCGGCGCGTCAAGGAAGACCTGCGGCGTGGGCGCGAACCCCGCGCGACCGCGCTCGACCGCGTCGCAGCTCAGCGTGGCCCAGCCGCGGCGCACGAAATACGGCAGCCAGCCTTCCCGCCCATCGGGTGTCGTCTCCCAGCAGGCCCCCGTCAGCCCGCCGCCGTGCCACAGCATCAGCGGCGGCCCAAAGCGCTGGGGCTGTGGCACGAAGTATTGGGCATACATCGCCTCGACCCAATGGGTACCGTTCGGGTCGATCGGGGCCGGCGTGCCCGCATTCGTGAGCCGGACGGTCCGCGGAGGTAGTCCCTGCAGTGCCACGGCCCGTCCACCGACATGAAAACTGCCGAAGGCGGCAAGGGACAGGCCGCGCGTGCTGGTCGGCGGCCAGCGTCGCTGACTCATCGTCGCTGCCGCCCGCCAAGCGCGCGCATCGGTCTCGACCATCGGAACCTGTGTGTCGCTCAATCCACACTCGCCCCGGACGCCTTGACCACCTCGCCCCAGCGCGTGGTTTCGCTCGCCAACAGCGCGCGTGCCGTGGCGGCATCGGCAAAGCGCGCCTGCGCCCCACGGCGGTTCATTTCCGCGCCGAATCCCGGATCGGTAGCGATGGCGCGAAGTGCCTGCTCGATGCCGGCGGTCGCGGCGGACGGGGTGGCCGCAGGCGCGAACAGACCCATCCAGAACTCGACCTCGTAGCCGGCGACCGTGTCCCCGATCAAGGGAACGGCTGGCAGGGCTTGGGACCGCTGTACGTTGGTCAATCCGAGCACCTTGACGCGATCCGCGGCCAACAAGGGCTGCGCCTCGAGGATCGAGGACCAGTACAGGTCGATACGCCCACCGATGAGGTCGGTCAACGCCGCCTGGCTGCCACGGTAGGGAATGTGGACGATCGAGGTCCCGCTCATGCTCTTGAAGAGCTCACCCGCCAGGTGGTTCACCGCGCCGTTGCCGGACGATCCGTAGCTGAGCTTGCCGGGATGGGCCTTCGCGTAGGCCACCAGTTCTGTCACGTTCGAGGCGCCGAGCGCCTTGTTCGCCAGGAGCGCGTAGCCGGTGGAAGCAAAGACCCCCAGGGGACGCAGGTCTGTCTGAGGGACGTAGTTGAGCTTCTTGTACAGCGCCGGATTGATGGCCAGGCTGGACGTGCCCATCAACACCGTCGAACCGTCGGCCTGTGCCCGCGCCACATGCTCGGCCGCGAGGTTGGTGCCCGCCCCGGGTCGGTTCTCGACGATGACATTGCGGCCGAGGGCGGCCTGCAGCCTGTCGCCGACCATCCGCGAGACGACATCGGTGAAGCCTCCCGGTGGGTAAGGGACGACCAGGCGCAAGGCACTGGACGCGGCCTGTGCCAAGACCGGCACGGGGGCAGCCGCGCAAGCCATCGCGGACGCTGCGCAAAGGAAGTGACGTCGATGCATCGAGATCTCCGGTGGTGGGGGAAGTGTGGTGGGCAGGGAGTGCAGGGCCGGCGCGTCAGGACAGACCGCCGGTGACGCCTTCGACGCACAGCGCTGCGATCTCGGCCGGGCTGTAACCCAGCCCGGCCAGGATCTCGCGCGTGTGCTGGCCGAGCATCGGCGGCGGGCGGTCCACCTCCGGGGCGGCGCCGTCGAGCTGCAGACCGGTGCGCAGGACGCGGATGTCGCGTCCGACGCCCGGGGCGTCGGCGAAGGTGGCGACCATGCCGCGCCCGGCGACCTGGGGATGTTCGAGGGCCTGGCCCACAGAGTGCACCGGCCCGGCCGGCACGCCGGCGGCGCTCAGCAGCGGCCACCAGTGCGCCGCCGGATGCGCGGCCAGCGCCGCTTCGATATCGGCGGTGAGCGCGGCGCGGTGTTCCAGCCGGCCCTGGCGGCGCGCGAAGCGCGGGTCGTCGATCAGATCGGGCCGTCCGATCAGGCGCGCCAGGGTCTCGAACTGCGACTGCTTGTTGGCGGCGATGTTCAGCAGGCCGTCGGCCGTGCGGAAGGTGCCGGAGGGACTGGCGGTGACGTTGTCGTTGCCCAGGGGCTGCGGCTCGCGCCCGGCGATCAGCAGGTTCGATACCGCCCAGCCCATCGTCGCCATCACGGCCCCGAGCATGGAGACGTCGATGAAGCGACCGGTGGTGCGGTCGCGCTCGGCCAGCGCCGCGCACACCGCCATCGCCGCGGTCAGCCCGCCGATCGTGTCGGCCACCGGGAAGCCCACGCGCAGCGGTGCGCTGGCGGCATCGCCGGTGATGCTCATCACCCCGGCCATGCCCTGGACGATCTGGTCGTAGGCCGGGAGGTCGCGCAGCGGGCCGTCCTGGCCGAAGCCGGAGATGGCGCAGTAGACCAGCCGCGGGTTGTGCGCGAGCAGGGCCTCGTAGCCCAGGCCCAGGCGCTGCATCACGCCGGGGCGGAAGTTCTCCACCAGCGCGTCGGCGCTGCGCACCAGGCGCTGCAGCACCGCCCGGCCGCCAGGCTTCTTCAGGTCGAGCGCGATCGAGCGCTTGCCTGCGTTCTGCGCGAGGAAGGACACGCCCATGTGGCGCTCGTTGAGTGCAGGGTCGGCCCCGAGCTGGCGCGCCAGATCGCCGCCGGCCAGCGCCTCGACCTTGACGACCTCGGCGCCCAGATGGGCCAGTTGGTGGCAGGCGAAGGGCCCGGCCAGGACGTTGGTGAGGTCGAGCACGCGCAGGCCGTGCAGCGGGAGCGGCCGCGCTGGTGCCTGTGCCTGTGCCGATGCCGCCGCCGGTGCCGGCAGGGGCGGGTGTGTCGGTTCGGCCTCCGCCGACACGCGGGGTACCTGGGGGGAGGACGAAGGCATCGAGTACGCGCCGGTGGGTCTGATGATCTAAGTTAGAACGCTATTCCATAGATGATCCATCCATTCCACGCCCACGTGCACCCGGATAATCCCGGAGTCGCCCTCCAAGAGTCACCCCCCGCCCATGCCCCGCAGACCGCGCCTGCCCGCGCTGGCCGACGAGAACGCCGCCGCCGGCGGCGTGGGCACGCTGGACCGTGCGCTGAGCATCCTGGACGCCTTCAGCGCCCTGCGGCCGACGCCCACGCTGGCCGACATCGCCGCCCACACCCGCATCGCCAAGAGCACGGTGCTGCGCATGCTGGCCTCGCTGCAGCATGCCGGGCTGGTGCTGCGGCTGGCCGACGGCCGATACGCGCTCGGCGCGGCGGTGGAACGTCTGCAGCGCGTGCGGGCCGGCTCGGTGCCGACCGACGCGCTCGTCCTGCCCGTCCTGCGCGAACTCGCGACGCTCACTGGCGAGAGCGCGAGCTACTACGTGCGCCAGGGCGGGCAGCGCCTGTGCCAGTTCCGAGTGGATTCGCCCCGGCCCGTGCGCGACCATCTCCAGGTCGGCGCCCTGCTGCCCCTGGACCGGGGCGCGGGCGGGCGGGTGCTGTGCGCCTACGCCGGCGCGCAGGGCGAGGTGTTCGACACGATCCGCCGCGACGGCGTGGCCGTGCTCGCCGGCGACCGGGACCCCGACATCGCCGGCGTCGCCGCGCCGGTGTTCGACGCCAGTGGCGCGCTGGCCGGCGCCTTGACCCTGAGCATGCCGGCGCAGCGTCTGCAAGCGGCGCACGCCGGGCCGGTCAAGGCGGCGGCGCAGCGATTGACACGCTTGCTGGGCGGCTGAATCCGGACACCGGGCCCCGCCATCGAACCACCATGTCGACGCCACCCGTCCTCAGCCGGATCGTCCTCGGCTACAGCCCGATGATCGACCGCACGCGCAGCGCGGTGGCGGTGCGGCTGACGGTCTATCCCGAACCGCGCGACGCTGCGCCGGACGCCGCGGGACTGCTGGAGGCCGTGGCCACGGTGTGGCCGGCCCCCGCCGCGCAGGCGGAGACCGCGACGCAGCCTGCCGACGCGCCGGCCGTCGGCGGCAGCGCGGCACCGGTGGTGCTGAACATCGTCTCGGAGCCCTGGTTGCGGGCGGTGCTGGCCAGCCGGCCCCCGCTGCATCTGCTGCTCGAGGTGCCGGCCTTCATGGCCACGCAACCGGCCTGCACCCGCACCTTGCAGGCCCTGAAGGCGGCCGGGCACGCGCTGATGGTCAAGGGTCGACCGGCGCACGAACTGCCGCCCGAGGTCCGGTCCTGCTTCAGCCATGCCCTGGCCGATGCGCAGGACGACCCGCCTGGCCCGCCGGATGGCGCCAGCGGCACCGCTGGGCGCATCGCCGTCGTCCGCGGCGGCGTGGACACGATGGCCGACCTGGACGCCGCCTTCGCCTGCGGCGCCGTGGCCACGCTGGGCTGGCCGCTCGACGGCCGGGCGGACGGCGCGGGGTCGGCCGCCGCCGACATCGCCGTGGTCACCGAACTGATGCAGCGGGTCGAGCGCGAGGAGCCCGTCGAGCGCCTGGAGGCAGTGATCAGGAAGGACCCCCAACTCGCCTTCCGCCTGATCCGGCACCTGAACTCGGCGGCCTATGGTCTGGCCGTCGAGGTGTCGACCTTCCGGCACGCGCTGATGCTGATGGGCTACGGCCCGCTCAAGCGCTGGCTCGCGCTGCTGCTGGTCACCGCCGGACGCGACCCTGCCCTGCGGCCGGCGATGTTCGCGGCCGTGCGCCGTGGCCTGCTGATGGAGGAACTCGTGCGGGCGACAGCCGACGAGGAGACCCGCGGCGAGATGTTCATCTGCGGCGTGTTCTCGCTGCTCGACGTGATGCTCGGGCGATCGTTCGAGGAGCTGTTCCGCAGCGTGCCCGTGCCCGAGCAGGTGCAGCAGGCTCTCGTCGAGGAGACGGGCCCGTATCACGCTGCCCTGACGCTGGCCCGCGCGCTCGAACAAGGCGTGCGCAGCGACATCCTCGCAGCCGCGGACGGCTGCTTCCTCAGCTTGGGCGAAGTCAACGGGGCGTTGCTGCGCGCCTTGGCTGCCGCACGCGAACTGGCTTAGGAGGATGTCGGACTTGGAGGTCGCGGGCTGCAAACGGCGCCCCAAGCCCGATAACTGCCAGGCGCAAGGTCGCTCGTGGCCTGCACGTGCCGGGTGGCCGCACGAGGCCGGCCCGCGGAGGTTGCGTGCGGCGACGCTGGGCAGGCCGAAGCCCGCGCAGGCGTTGTCTGCGGCCCGGCTCAGGAGCCCCGGTAGGTGCTCCAGCTCCAGGGGCTGACGAGCAGCGGCACGTGATAGTGACCCTCGGGGTCGGCGATGCCGAAGTCGATCTGGACCGTGTCGACGAAGGGTGGATCGGGCAGTTCGACGCCGCGCGCGCGGAAGTAGGGTGCGGCTTCGAACAGCAGACGCCAGCGCCCCCGCGCCATGCTGCTGGCGTCCAGCAGCGGACCGTCGGGATTGCGGCCGTCGGCGTTGAGCGTGACCTGGCGCACGGTCTGCGCGTGGCCGTCGTCGGCCACGCGCTGCAAGGTGACCTGCATCCCGGCCGCGGGGCAACCGTGAGCGGTGTCGAGAACGTGGGTGCTGAGGCGTCCCATGGATGTGGCTCCTTCGGAAAGTATGTTCGGTCCCTCGGCCGGCGGGGCAATTGCCGGGCGACCGGCCCTCAGGCCCGGCCGGGGTCGGCGTCGGGGTCGGGGTCGGGGGATAGAAGCGATCGTGGACGGCATCTCCAGCCGGGATGGGCATTTGCCAGCGCAGACGAGCAGGCCGCCACCGGATCCGGCTTCAGTTCGTCGGCGCGCCCGCCTCGAACCAGCGTTTGACGAGTTGCCGCTCGGCGTCGGTGATCTGCGTGGCGTTGTTCATCGGCATCAGCTTCAGCGTCCAGACCTGCTGGTAGACCGACTGGGCCTGCTGCACCAGCAGTTCGGGCGTGTGCAGCGCGACGTTCTTGCTGGGCACCTGGGCGTTGTGGCAGATCACGCAACGTTGCTCGACCACCTCGCGCACGGCGGCGAAGCTCACCGGCTGCGTTGCCGCCTGCTGCTGGGCCGGAGGGGGCGGCGCCGGCGCGCGCCACACCGCCAGCGCCACCAGCACCGCCACGCCGACCAGCGCGTGCTCCCACGGGGTGCGCAGGCCTTGCGCGTGCGCACGGTGGCGGGCGACGAAACTGTGGCGGATCAGCGCGCCGGCCAGCATCAGCAGCACCAGCACCACCCAGTTGTCGGGCCCCTGGTAGAGCCAGCCGTAGTGGTTCGACAACATGGCCACGATGACCGGCAGCGTGAAATAGGTGTTGTGCACGCTGCGCTGCTTGCCGCGCTGGCCGTGGATGGCCTCGGGCTGCCGCCCCTCGCGCAGCGCCGCGACCACCTTGCGCTGGCCCGGGATGATGACGAAGAAGACATTGGCGCTCATCGCCGTGGCCAGCATCGCACCCACCAGGAGGAAGGCCGCGCGCCCGGCGAAGAGCTGGCAGGCCAGCCAGGACGCGAAGACCACGAACGCCGTCACGACCACGCCGACGATCAGATCCCCGTGCCGGCGCTGGCCGAAGAGCCGACAGATCGCGTCGTAGATCAGCCAGAACGCCACCAGGAAGCCCAACGACGTCGTGATCGCCGCCGCCGGCGACCAGTCGAAGACATTCCTGTCGATCAGGAAGCTGCTGGCATTGAACAGGTACAGCACCGTGAACAGCGCGAAACCGGTCAGCCAGGTGGAATAGCTCTCCCAGTAGGACCAGTGCAGCTTCTCGGGCAAGGGCAACCAGCGCGGCGCCAGCATGTACTTGTTGGAGTGGTAGAAGCCGCCGCCATGCACGGCCCACATCTCGCCGTCCACGCCCTTGTCCTTCAGATCCTGGTGCTGGGGCTTCGTCAGGCTGTTGTCGAGCATCACGAAGTAGAACGACGCGCCGATCCAGGCGGTGGCGGTGATGACGTGCAGCCAGCGCAGCAGCAGGTTGAGGATGTCGAGCAGGTAGGCGTCCATGGGGAAGATTTCGATCGGGCGGGCACGGGGCGCGGGTTGCCGTCAAGCGCAGGAGCGCAGGCGGACACCGGCAACGCGCCTCACCACCGCGGGCCCTGTGAGGCGAACAGGCCGCGACTGCCGACGTCCGGACAGCCGCAGGCGTGTGCGGCGACCGGGCGCGGAGCCCGCTGCGACCATGGGGCGCGTGTATACACTAAATTGCCGCGTCAACGCCGCCCCGGGCCAGCCGGCACGCTGTGCGTCCGCTGCCCGGTGCCCCCCCGGGCGCCTGCCATCCCACCCCCGCACACCCCGCCGACGAGCGGTCGAGAACCCCGATGAACGCCCATGCTCCTGCCTTGCGCGCCGCCGCCGCCCCGCGCTACCCGCGCGACCTCCTCGGCCACGGCCGCCACCCGCCGCACGCGCGCTGGCCGGGGCAGGCCCGTGTCGCGGTGCAGTTCGTGCTGAACTACGAGGAAGGCGGCGAGAACTCGGTGCTGCACGGCGACGCCGGCAGCGAGCAGTTCCTGTCCGAGATGTTCAACCCGCCGGCCTTCCCGGCGCGCCACCTGAGCATGGAGGGCATCTACGAGTACGGCAGCCGCGTGGGCGTGTGGCGCATCCTGCGCGAGTTCGAGCGGCGCGGCCTGCCGCTGACCGTCTTCGGCGTGTCGATGGCGCTGGAGCGCTGCCCCGAGGTCACCGCCGCCTTCGTCGAACTCGGCCACGAGATCGCCTGCCACGGCTGGCGCTGGATCCACTACCAGAACATCGACGAGGCCACCGAGCGCGAGCACCTGCGCATCGGCATGGAGATCATCGCCCGCCTCACCGGCGACGGCACCGACGGCGCGCCGCGGCAGCTGCACGGCGCCGGCTGGTACACCGGGCGCGACAGCCCCAACACGCGCCGCCTCGTGGCCGATTTCGGCGGCTTCGAGTACGACAGCGACTACTACGGCGACGACCTGCCCTTCTGGCTGCAGGTGCGCCGCAGCGACGGCGCGCTCGCGCCGCATCTGGTCGTGCCCTACACGCTGGACTGCAACGACATGCGCTTCGCGCTGCCGCAGGGCTACAGCCACGGCGACGAGTTCTTCGAATACCTGCGCGACGCCTTCGACGTGCACTGGGCCGAGGGCGACGAGCGCCCCTCGATGATGAGCATCGGCATGCACTGCCGCCTGCTCGGCCGCCCCGGGCGCATGCGTGCGCTGCAGCGCTTCCTGGACCACATCGAGAAGCACGACCGCGTGTGGGTCACGCGGCGCGTGGACATCGCCCGCCACTGGAAGGCCACCCACCCCTTCGACGCTGGCAGCGCCTTCGTCTGGGAGTGACCGGCCGGGGCCCCTCGAACCGCCCGCGCCAACGGGTGAGCGGGCATCGAGCCCGGCCCCAGCGCCACCGCTGGCCAGCACGTCCGCCCCTCCACATCATTGACCGCCACACGCCATGCCGCTGACGCTCGACGCCCTCAACGCCGCCTCCCAGGACGCCTTCGTCGCCCTGCTCGACGGCACCTACGAACACTCGCCCTGGATCGCGCAGCGTGCCTGGGCGCGCCGACCCTACGCCACGCTGACCGCGCTGAAGCAGGCGCTGGCCGACACGGTGCGCGAGGCCTCCGAGGCCGAGCAGCTCGGCCTCATCCGCGCCCACCCCGAGCTGGCCGGCAAGGCCATGGTCAGCAAGTCGCTGACGGCCGAATCGACGAACGAGCAGGGCCGCGCCGGCCTGACCGACTGCACGCCCGAGGAGTTCGCGCGCATCCAGCAGCTCAACGCCGACTACAACGCGAAGTTCGGCTTCCCCTTCATCCTGGCCGTGCGCGGCCCGCGCGGCGGCGGGCTGAGCCGCCAACAGATCATCGACACCTTCGCACGGCGCCTGGCCCACCACCCCGACTTCGAGCGCGCCGAAGCCCTGCGCCATATCCATCGCATCGCCGAGATCCGCCTGAACGATAAGTTCGGGGTCGAGCCGACCCTGGGCAACCTGGTGTGGGACTGGGCCGAGGCCCTGGCCGCGCACAGTGACCCGGGCTTCAAGGAGCGCGGCCAGCTCACCGTGACCTACCTGACCGACGCGCACCGCGCAGCCGCTGCGCAACTGCAGGGCTGGATGCGCGAGTGCGGATTCGACGAGGTGGGCGTGGACGCGGTGGGCAACGTGGTGGGCGTCTACCACGGGGCCGCGGGTGCGCCCGGCGCGCCACCTGCGGGCGCCGCCGCCGATCCGTCAGCCCCGCGCCTGCTCACCGGCAGCCACTACGACACCGTGCGCAACGGC
>CAZFVH010000029.1:29021-33424 GCA_964522465.1 uncultured Rubrivivax sp.
TAACGGCGGCAAGTACGACGGGCGCCTGGGCATCCTGGTGCCCATGGCCTGCGTGCGCGAGCTGCACCGCGCCGGCCGCCGCCTGCCCTTCGGCATCGAGGTGGTGGGCTTCGCCGAGGAGGAGGGCCAGCGCTACAAGGCCACCTTCCTGGGCTCAGGCGCGCTCACGGGCGACTTCAATCCGGCCTGGCTCGAGCAGCGCGACGCCGACGGCGTCCCCATGGCCGAGGCGATGCGCGCCGCCGGCCTGCCGGGCACCCTGGAGGCCATCAAGGCGCTGCGACGCGACCCGGCGCGCTACCTCGGCTTCGTCGAGTTACACATCGAGCAGGGCCCGGTGCTCAATGCGATGGACCTGCCGCTGGGCGTGGTCACCTCGATCAACGGCAGCGTGCGTTATCTCGGCGAGGTGCAGGGCATGGCCAGCCACGCCGGCACCACGCCCATGGGGCAACGGCGCGACGCCGCCGCCGCGGTGGCCGAGCTGTGCCTGTACCTGGAGCGCCGCGCCGCGCAGGTGCCCGACGTCGTGGGCACGATGGGGCAGTTGCAGGTGCCCGACGGCTCGATCAACGTCGTGCCCGGGCGCTGCCGCTTCAGCCTGGACATCCGCGCCACCACCGACGCCGCGCGCGACGCCTGCGCCGCCGACGTGCGCGCCGAGCTGGCCGCGATCTGCGAGCGCCGCGGCGTCAGCCACACGCTCGAGGAAACCCTGCGCGCCGCCGCCGCGCCCAGCCACCCCGCGTGGCAGGCGCGCTGGGAGGCTGCGGTGCAGGCCCTGGGCCTGCCCGTCTTCCGCATGCCCAGCGGCGCTGGCCACGACGCGATGAAGCTGCACGAGATCATGCCGCAGGCCATGCTCTTCATGCGCGGCCTGAACGCCGGCATCAGCCACAACCCGCTGGAGTCCATCACCAACGACGACACCGAACTCGTCGTGCGCGCCTTCCAGCACCTGCTCGACCACCTCGAAACGTGAGTCAAACCCGCCGGCCCGTCTTGCGCGGCCTAAACGGGGCGCGAACCGGCCCTTCGACAGGCTCAGGGCGAACGGCTCCTCTGCGTTCTCAATGTGATCAAGCCCTTTGACAAGCTCAGGCTGAACGGTCTCCTCTCCGTTCGGGCTGACACCGTCGAAGCCGCTCGGGCCGAGCCTGTCGAAGCCCAAAGGAAACCGTTCGGGCTGAGCCTGTCGAAGCCCTCTCCCCTGACCTCACACCACCCCACACCATGACCACCCCCTACGACACCCTCGATGCCTGGATCGACGCCCACTTCGACGAGGAAGTGCGCTTTCTCCAAGAGCTGGTGCGCGTGCCCACGCCCACCCCGCCCGGCAACAACGCGCCGCACGCGCAGCGCACGGCCGAGCTGCTGCGCGGCTTCGGCCTGGAGGCTGAGGCCCACGCCGTGCCCGAGGCCGAGGTGCGGGCCTACGGCCTGGAGAGCATCACCAACCTGATCGTGCGCTGCCCCTACGGCGCGCCGGGCTCGGGGCCGACGATCGCGCTCAACGCGCACGGCGACGTCGTCCCCCCGGGCGACGGCTGGACGCACGACCCCTACGGCGGTGAGGTCGTCGACGGCCGGCTCTACGGCCGTGCCGCGGCGGTGAGCAAGAGCGACTTCGCGAGCTTCACCTTCGCCGTGCGCGCACTGGAGGCGCTGCGTGCCGGCGGCACGGCGCTCAAGGGCGGCGTCGAGCTGCACTTCACCTATGACGAGGAGTTCGGCGGCGAGCTCGGCCCGGGCTGGCTGCTTGCCAAGGGCCTGACCAAGCCCGACCTGCTGATCGCCGCCGGCTTCAGCTACCAGGTCGTCACCGCGCACAACGGCTGCCTGCAGATGGAGGTGACGCTGCACGGCACGGCCTCGCACGCCGCCTACCCGCACACGGGGGTGGACGCGCTGCAGGCGGCCAACCAGCTGCTGACCGCGCTATACGCCCACAACGACGTGCTGCGCACGCGGCGCTCGCAGGTCGCGGGCATCACCCACCCCTACCTGAACGTGGGCCGCATCGAGGGTGGCAGCAACACCAACGTCGTGCCCGGCAAGGTGGTGCTCAAGCTCGACCGGCGCATGATCCCCGAGGAGGATGCCGCCACGGTCGAGGGCGAGGTGCGCGCGCTCATCACCGCCACCGTCGCCCGCTGCCCCGGCATCCGCCTCGAGATCCGCCGGATGCTGCTGGCGAACTCGCTGAAGCCGCTGCCGGGCAACCGCGCCCTCATCGAGCCGCTGCAGCGCCACGGCCAGGCCGTCTTCGGCGAGCCCATCCCCGAGAGCGGCACGCCGCTGTACACCGACGTGCGCCTGTACGGCGAGCAAGGCGTGCCCGCCGTGATCTACGGCGCCGGCCCGCGCACCGTGCTCGAGTCCAACGCCAAGCGCGCCGACGAGCACCTGGTGCTCGAGGACCTACGCCGCGCGACGAAGGTGATCGCACGCACGCTGCTGGATCTGCTGCGGGGGTGAGGGGATGGAGGGACTGAGGGGATGTGGAGGGTCTTCACAGGCCAGCCCCTCACAGATTGGCTCTGGCGCCGCACTGATCACGCCTTGCCGGCGCGGTATCGACTGCATGGCGTCCTGATCTGATCGTCAATGCGATCAAATCGCGCGCATCGAGTTCGACCCAGCCAAGAACGAGCGCGACATCCGCGCGCGCAACCTCAGCTTCGATCGGGTCGCACAGTTCGCTTTCTCCACGGCCAAAGCGAGGCTGGATGACCGAGAGGTCTACCCCTTGGACCGCTATGCCGCCGTCGGCCTGCTGGACGGGCGACTGCATGTGCTGTGCTTCGCGCCAGTGGCCGGTGGCATCCGGGTGATCAGTTTTCGCAGGGCCCATGCCCGTGAGGTCCGAAAGCATGAAGAAGGCAGCTCAGCTCACTGATGCGCAAGGCCGGGTGCGCGAACTCACGGCCACCGATCTGGCGAGCTTCAAGCCTGCGAGCGAGGCACTGCCTGCGGAGTTGTATGCCGGTCTGGTCAGGATGAACCGGCGCGCTGGCGTGCGCGGACCGCAGAAGGCTCCGCTCAAGAAGCCCACCACGATCCGCTTCGATGCTGAGGTACTGGCGGCGCTCAAGGCCACGGGCGACGGCTGGCAAACACGCGTCAATGACATGGTGCGGGCTTCGCTGCGGATGGCGGGGAAGATCTAGCACAGCGGATCCTGCTGTTCCTGCCGAGGGGCTGAGCCTCACCAGCGCGGGATGCAGTCGTCCCGCGCCTATTGACAGCCGATCCGACCCGGGCAGTCGCGAGGGTGCCGCCACGCGCTGCGTTCACGTTCCCCGCGCCGCACGCCGACCCCTTCACCGCGTGGCCATGTAGGCCGCCATCAGCGGTGGCGACAGGGTCTTCAGCCGCGCGCGCTGCGCGACGATCTCGTGGTGCCGCCCCTGGCGCTCGAGCCGCAGCAGCGCGGCGACGGTCTTGAAGGCCTCGCCAGGCAAGCTTGCGGGCGGCGGGGTGGCAGTCCCCAGCGGGCCCGCCAGCAGGAGGGGCCGCTCCACCAGGGCGAAGGCGGGAAACCAGGTCCAGTCCTCGCCGGGTGGGCCGGCGAGGTCGAAGCAGGCCTCGAAGCGGGCTGCGAGCTTCGTCAGCGTCGGGTCGGCCAGCAGCGGCAGCAGCGCGGCGGCCCGGGCTGGCGCCAGCCACAGCGCCTCGGCCAGCAGGGGCCAGCCGGCGTCGGCGCCCGTGCCGAGCCAGCGCGCCTGCGCCATCCACAGCAGTGGCTGCGGGATGCGGCGCCATGAGGCGATGCCGTCCACGGCGCAGGCGGCGTAGGCCCAGGCCCGGGCGCGCAGGTGCAGACCGGCGGCGTGCGCGTCGGCCCGCGCAGGGTGCCAGTCCACGCCAGCCGCCCTGTGCGCCAACGCGTGCCACTGGCAGGTGAGCCAGGTCTGCGCCGTCTGTCGGTCGAACACGGCTGCCGCCGCAGCCGTGACGGGCCCCTGCAGATGGCACCGGGCGTCGAGCACGGCCTGGGCGTCCAAGCGGCTGGGGGTCGCGGCGGCCGGCGGCTGAGCCTGCAGATGCTGGATCAACACGGCGGCGGGCGTGAGCACCACGTCGTCGCCGAACTCTGCCCTCAGGCTGTCGGCGGCACGCTGCGCTGCAGGCACGTCGCCGGCGAGCAGCGCCTGCGCCAGGTCGTTGCGCAGGCCGACGGTGCGGCTGTCGGCGAAGATGTCGAGCTGTTGCATGGGTCGCGGCAGGGGTGGATTCTCGCGGCCAGGCCTGCCCAACGGCAGTCCTTGTCAAGGCCGCGCTGCTTGGGTGGCGGCGCCTGCACGCCTGCACGCCTGCACGCCTGCACGCCTGCACGCCGGCGGGCGAGATGGCGAGATGGCGAGATGGCGAGAATAGGCGCGAGCGCAGGCGGCTGT
>CAZFVH010000029.1:33524-38508 GCA_964522465.1 uncultured Rubrivivax sp.
GGCGAGATGGCGAGATGGCGAGATGGCGAGAATAGGCGCGAGCGCAGGCGGCTGTCGTCCGCGCGGGCATCTCCACACGCCAGATGCAGCGTCACGTGCTCCTGGCGCATGGATCCACGCTTCCTGCACGACGGCACGTCGCACACAGCATTCATGTCGATCGGAATCCCTCCGCGCCCGAAGGAGCCTCCTCCATGACCGTCCACCAAATCCTGAAAATGGGTGATCCGCGCCTGCTGCGCGTGGCCCGACCCGTTGCCGCCTCGGCCTTCGGCACGCCCGAACTGCGCCAGTGGGTGGCCGACCTGTTCGACACCATGCACGCCGCCAACGGCGCCGGCCTCGCCGCGCCTCAGATCGGCCTGGACCTGCAGCTGGTGGTCTTCGGCAGCGACCAGCCCAACCCACGCTACCCTGATCGCCCGCGCGTCCCGGTGACCGTGCTGTGCAACCCGGTCATCACGCCGCTGGGCGCCGAGGAAGACGAGGACTGGGAGGGCTGCCTGTCGGTGCCGGGGCTGCGCGGCAGGGTGCCGCGCTGGTCCCGGATCCGCTACACCGGTTTCGACCCCGAGGGCAGGCCGATCGACCGCAGCGTCGAGGGTTTCCACGCCCGCGTGGTGCAGCACGAGTGCGATCACCTGATCGGCAAGCTGTACCCCATGCGGGTGCGGGACTTCACGCACTTCGGCTATACAGAGGTGCTGTTCCCGGCACTGGCGGCGACGGCCGACGATGATTGAGGGCCAACTTCGGGTTGAGGACCTGCGGGCGCCAGCCCGCCAGCCCGCCAGCAGCAAAAACCCGCCGTGCTCGGCCGGACATCGTCTCCACCCCCATCTATTGCAAATACAAATCGTTCGCGTTTAGAATCGCACTCATGCAGATGGCGAAGTGGTTCCTCCAGACCGATCTGAAAGCACCTCTGAGACGGTGCCGTCCAGACGATGGCCATCCGAGGGCACCGAGGTGAACGCCATGACGCCCCGCACCCTCCGGCGGACAAGGACGGATGCGCGGTGCGACCACCGGTCGCACATGGGTCCCGGGCTTCGACTGGCCGTGGCCGGTGCACATCTCGAACCGGCATCCGATCGGCCGGCTTCGGGCACGGATGTGAACGCACGATGAGCAGCACAGTTCTCCTGCCCCTCTGCGCTGCGCTGACGGGTGCACCGGATGGCTCGGGCGTGGGCTGCGCCAGACGACGGCTGTGGGAATTGCCTGTCGAGTCGCATGACCTGCTCCTGGGCCTGACATTCGACGAATCCTCGCTGCGCGACCTGGCGCAGCGAGGCCTTACCCGGTTCGTGGGCGGGCGCTGTGTGCTGCGCGGCGGGCACAGCGATCTGCTCTACAGCATCGTTCGAGACCTGACAGCCCGCAATCCCCTGTCGGAATGCATCCACGACGCACTGCAACGACGCCACGCGGCGGCAGTGCAGCGCTGGCGCCGACTGCGTGAGTCGCAGGCGCTCCAGCGAGCTTGGGAGGAAGCTCGACAGAACGCCGATCTTGCCGCACCGCTGTGGGCCGTGCTGACGCATCCCCTGGGACGCGCACTCGAGTCGCAAGTCCTGTACGAGGCACGCACGGCGGTGCTGGCTCGGGCCCGTGAGGGCCGACAGGCGCAAGCGCGCGACGCCATGCGTCAGCAGTCCCTCGACGCGGCACGTGCGCTGACGGTGACGCTGCAGCAGCGCCTGCAGGCGCTGCACGGCGAGCGTGTGCGCGAAGCGCACGCCCATGCCGATGCGCTCGCCGCCCTGCGCGGCGCGCTGAAGCGCGCCGAGAAGGCTGCTGTAGCGGTCGTCAACCCGCAGTCCGCGCCAGCCTGCCCGCAAGAGGGCAACGAGCCTTCATCCGGTCTGACGCGGCCCGCGCTGGTCGCGCGCGAGACGGCAGGCGCCGTCGACCGGCACGGAGCCATACCGCCCGTTCCAACGGCGACGGTCAGGTCCCAGGCTTGGTTCGCGCAGCGAAGCGCCGCCCAATCGGAGCAGGGGATAGGGCTCGCGATCGACGCTTCATCTGCGCCAGAGGCACCGGCAGTTTCCGGGCGCCGGCTGCTGTGTGTGGGCGGCATCCCCGGCGCCCGCCAGCGTTACCGCAGCCTCGTGGAAAGCGCAGGTGCCCGTTTCGACTATCACGACGGCGGGATCGAAGACCACTTGTCCCGCCTCGACGGACTGCTGAGGGGCGCTGACATCGTGATTTGCCACAGCGGCTGCATCAACCACGAGGCCTATCTCCGGATCAAGCGTCACTGCCAACGCCAGAGTAAGCCCTGCATCTATCTGGAACGTTCCGGGCTGACGCACTTCGCGCGAAAGCTCGGCCTTGGAGGCCAGGCGGCCACGCCTGTCTGATGACCAGCCGGCCCGCTAGCCCCCTCGGCTTCGCATGCAGGTCGCGCTGATCCATCGAACTCGCATCATTGGGAACCCAGCGCCAGACTCTGTAGAACGTCGCCGACCAGCCCCCCCGGACGCCAGACCGTCAGCGACAGTAGACCCGAGCGTCCAACGGCGTGTAGATGCCCGATGTCAGGAAGTTGAGCAGCCAGTTCATCGGGCTGAGCGCACGCTCGACGCTGGCCACCTTGTCTGCGCCGCCACAGACCGCCGCAGCGTCGATGGTTTGCGTCTGGCCCAGGCCACTGACGAAGAATGTCTGCATTTCCTGCTTGGCCAGGCGGCCTTCCGTCGAATGGACGGTCGCGGTCTGGGTGGCGCATCCGCTGAGGAAGGCAAGGACGAGGGCCGCCGCAAAGATCTTCGCTCTCATGTCATGGTCTCCTGCCGGGTCAGCGAACACAGGTGATGCGCATCTCGCGAGGCGTGTAGATGCCCAGCGTCACCGCACCGAGCAGCACGTCCGTCGCAGTCTGCTGCATCTCGACGCGGGCCACCTTGGCCGCACCACCGCAGACCTTGGCCGCATCCTCGACCTTGCTCTGTCCGATGCCGGAAACCCAGAAGCTGTGGGTCTGTGTCTGCGTGGGGACGGCATCACTGGCACGCAGGTCGAATCGCTGGTTGGCGCAGCCCGTCAGGGCGAGCGCTGCCAGCATGAGGGTCAGGGGCTTCATCTCGTTCACTTCTCCTACAGGCTTCGGGCCGGGGGTTCCGACTCAGAAGTTTGATTTTCAGTTTAGTACACGGCAATGGGCTTCCTGGAACAGGTCAACTGGTAAAGCCGTCATGCTGCGACAGGCGGATCGCGCCCTCAGGGTGAGCAGATCGGCATGATCGGGTACCCATCAGACTCTGCCAGACCATGCAGGGCGCTTCAGGACTCCGTCACCCCTCGACGCGGCTGCGCAGGCAAACGTGCAGCAGCTACCCCGCACGGGTGTGTCCGCGAGACAAGTCCAAAGGATCATCCGCTTGCGCGGCGCCCCTACACCATCCCCACCAACCCCCGCCTCGCCTCGGCCTCCTCCAGCCCCATGCGCCGCGCCCAGTCTGCGACCTGATCCTCGCCGATGCGCCCGACGTTGAAGTAGGTCGCTTCGGGGTGGGCGAGGTAGAAGCCGCTGACGCTGGCCGCGGGCGTCATCGCCAGGCTCTCGGTCAGGCCCATGCCGATCTCGTCGGCCTTGAGCACCTCGAACATCGCGCGCTTGACGCGGTGGTCGGGGCAGGCGGGGTAGCCGGGGGCGGGGCGGATGCCGCGGTACTTCTCGGCGATCAGGTCCTCGTTGGAAAGCGCCTCGTCCGGCGCGTAGCCCCAGAACTCGGTGCGCACGCGCTGGTGCAGGCGCTCGGCGAAGGCCTCGGCCAGGCGGTCGGCCAGGGCCTTGAGCATGATGGCCGAGTAGTCGTCGTGGTCGGCCAGGAACTGGCGCTCCTTCTTCTCCACCCCCAGGCCGGCGGTCACGGCGAACATCCCGACATAGTCGGGGCGCACGCCACGTGGGGCGACGAAGTCGGCCAGGCAGCGGTTGGGTCGCTTGACGCCGTCGACCACCGGGCGCTCGGTCTGCAGGCGCAGCGGCGACCAGCGCAGCAGCACCTGCTCGCGTGACTCGTCGGCGTAGACCTCGATCGTGTCGTCGTCCACGGTGTTGGCCGGCAGCAGCGCGAACACGCCGCTGGCCTGCAGCCAGCGGCCCTCGATCAGGCGCTGCAGCAGGCGCCGGCCGTCGCTGTAGACGCGCACGGCCTCGGCACCGACGACCTCGTCGCGCAGGATCGCGGGGAAGGGGCCGGCCAGGTCCCAGGTCTGGAAGAAGGGGCCCCAGTCGATGCAGGCGGCCAGCTCGGCCAGGTCCACGTTGCGCAGCACGCGCCGGCCCAGGAAGGCCGGGCGCGGCGGCGTGTAGGTGGCCCAGTCCAGCGCCGTCTTGTTGGCGCGCGCGGCCGCCAGGCTCACCAGCGGCGTGACCTTGCGGCTGGCGTGCTGCTGGCGCACGCGCTCGTACTCGGCGTTGAGCTCGGCCACGTACTTCGCCGCGCGCTCGTCGGAGAGCAGTTCCGAGCACACGCCCACGCTGCGCGAGGCGTCCGGCACGTAGACCACCGGTCCCTCGTAGTGCGGCGCGATCTTCACCGCCGTGTGCACGCGGCTGGTGGTGGCCCCGCCGATCAGCAGCGGGATCTTCTTCAGCCGGAAGTGCTCGTCGCGCTGCATCTCGGCGGCCACGTGCTGCATCTCCTCGAGGCTGGGCGTGATCAGGCCCGACAGGCCGATGATGTCGGCGCCCTCGACCTTGGCCTTCTCGAGGATGTCCTGGCACGGGACCATGACCCCCATGTTGACGACCTCGAAGTTGTTGCACTGGAGCACCACGGCGACGATGTTCTTGCCGATGTCGTGCACGTCGCCCTTGACGGTGGCGATGACGATGCGGCCCTTGGCGCGCGCCTGCTCGGCCGCGGGCAGGGCGAGCTTCTCGGCCTCGATGTGCGGCAGCAGGCGCGCCACGGCCTGCTTCATCACGCGCGCGCTCTTCACCACCTGGGGCAGGAACATCTTGCCC
>CAZFVH010000030.1:0-30580 GCA_964522465.1 uncultured Rubrivivax sp.
CACCGAGGACGCCTCCCGGCCCAAGTTCTACGCCTGCTCCATGCTGCCCTACCCGAGCGGCAAGCTGCACATGGGGCACGTGCGCAACTACACGATCAACGACATGCTGACCCGTCATCTGCGGATGAAGGGCTTCAATGTGCTGATGCCCATGGGCTGGGACGCCTTCGGCCTGCCAGCCGAGAACGCGGCGATGAAGAACAAGGTCCCGCCGGCGCGCTGGACCTACGACAACATCGCCCACATGAAGGGCCAGATGCTGGCCATGGGCCTGGCGATCGACTGGAGCCGCGAGGTCGCCACCTGCACGCCCGACTACTACAAGTGGAACCAGTGGCTGTTCCTGAAGATGCTCGAGGCCGGCATCGCCGAGCGCCGCACCCAGGTCGTCAACTGGGACCCGGTGGACCAGACCGTGCT
The DNA here is from genome assembly GCA_964522465.1 of uncultured Rubrivivax sp. Taxonomy (GTDB): domain Bacteria; phylum Pseudomonadota; class Gammaproteobacteria; order Burkholderiales; family Burkholderiaceae_C; genus Rubrivivax. The sequence continues at coordinate 421 of CAZFVH010000030.1, forward strand.
GGCCAACGAGCAGGTCATCGACGGACGCGGCTGGCGCTCCGGCGCGCCGGTGGAAAAGCGCGAGATCCCCGGCTACTACCTCAAGATCACGCAGTACGCACCCGAACTGCTGGATCACGTGCAGCAGCACCTGCCGGGGTGGCCCGAGCGCGTGAAGCTGATGCAGGAGAACTGGATCGGCCGCAGCGAGGGCGTGCGCTTCGCCTTCACGCACGACATCCGCGGTGACGACGGGCAGCCGCTGCAGGGCGGGCGCATGCACGTCTTCACCACCCGCGCCGACACCATCATGGGCGTGACCTTCTGCGCCGTGGCGCCCGAGCATCCGCTGGCCGCGCACGCCGCGCAGGGCCGCCCCGAGGTCGCGGCCTTCATCGAGGCGTGCAAGGCCGGGGGCACGACCGAGGCCGAGCTCGCCACGCTCGAGAAGAAGGGCGTGCGCACCGGACTCCAGGTCACCCACCCGCTGACCGGCGCGGCGGTGGACGTGTGGGTCGGCAACTACGTGCTGATGAGCTACGGCGACGGCGCCGTCATGGGCGTGCCGGGCCACGACGAGCGCGACTTCGCCTTCGCGCTGAAGTACGGCATCCCCATCGTGCAGGTGATCGCCGTCGAGGGCGAGGGCCCCTACGACCTCACCCGCTGGCACGACTGGTACGCCGACAAGGCACGCGCAAGGGTCATGGCCTCGGGCCGCTACGACGGGCTGGACCACCGCGCGGCGGTCGATGCCGTGGCCCGCGACTTGGCCGCCCAGGGCCTGGGTGAGAAGCGGACGACGTGGCGCCTGCGCGACTGGGGCATCAGCCGCCAGCGCTACTGGGGCACGCCCATCCCCATCATCCACTGCGACGAGCACGGCGCGGTGCCGGTGCCCGAGCAGGACCTGCCGGTCGTCCTGCCCGAGGACTGCATCCCCGACGGCAGCGGCAACCCGCTGAACCGGCATGCCGGCTTCCACGCCGGCGTCACCTGCCCGGTGTGCGGCAAGCCGGCGCGGCGCGAGACCGACACGATGGACACCTTCGTGGATTCGTCGTGGTACTACATGCGCTACTGCGACCCGAAGCTCGACTCCGCGATGGTCGGCCCCGGAACCGCCTACTGGATGCCGATGGACCAGTACATCGGCGGCATCGAGCACGCGATCCTGCACCTGCTGTACGCGCGCTTCTGGACCAAGGTGATGCGCGACCTGGGGCTGGTGAAGGTCGACGAACCCTTCACCAAGCTGCTGACCCAGGGCATGGTGCTCAACCACATCTACTCGCGGCGCGGCGACAAGGGCGGCATCGAGTACTTCTGGCCGCACGAGGTGGAGAACACCTTCGACGCCACGGGCAAGATCGACGGCGCTCGGCTGAAGGCGGCCAAGGGCGACCTGCCCGCGGGCACGCCCATCACCTACGAGGGCGTGGGCACGATGTCCAAGTCCAAGAACAACGGGGTGGACCCGCAGGAGCTGATCGACCGGTTTGGTGCCGACACCGCGCGCCTGTTCGTGATGTTCGCCTCGCCGCCGGAGCAGACGCTGGAGTGGAACGACGCCGGCGTCGAGGGCGCGCACCGCTTCCTGCGCCGCCTGTGGGCCTGGGCGGCGCGGCATGAGACGACCCTGCGCCGGGCCACCACTGGCGACCTGTCCGGCGCCACGCTGCGCGGCCAGGCCCGCGCGCTGCGGCGCGAGGTCCACCTCGTGCTGCGGCAGGTGAGCTACGACTACGAGCGCATGCAGTACAACACCGTCGTGTCGGGCTGCATGAAGCTGCTCAACGCGCTGGAGGACCACACGCCCGACGGCAGCGACGGCGACTCGGCCGTGTTGTGCGAGGGCCTGTCGGTGCTGCTGCGCGCGCTCTACCCCGCCTGCCCGCACCTCAGCTGCGCGCTGTGGGACTCGCTGGGCTACGCCGCGCGCGCCGGTGATCTGCTCGACGCGCCCTGGCCGCAGGTCGACGAGGCCGCGCTTGTACAAGACGAGGTCGACCTGGTGCTGCAGGTCAACGGCAAGACACGGGGGTCGATCCGCGTGCCTGCCGGGGCCGACCGCGCCACCATCGAATCCCTGGCCGCCTCGAGCGCGGAGGTCGCGCGCTTCGCCGAGGGGCGACCGGTGCGCAAGGTGGTCGTGGTGCCGGGACGACTGGTCAATGTGGTGGCCTGAGCAGCGCATGGACCGCAGGGCTTCGACCCGGCTCGTCGCGCTCGGACTGCTGGGCGCGGGGGCACTGTCAACGACCGCGGGTTGCGGTTTTGCACTGCGCACGACGACGCTGCCCTTCCAGCGCGTGGCCTTGCTGGGCTTTGCCGACCGCTCGCCGATGGCGCAGGTGCTGCGCGAGGCGATGGGCGCCACGGTGCAGTGGGTGGCCGCACCTGAGCAGGCCGAGGTCGTGCTGGTGTCGCTGGCGGAGTCCCGGGTGCGCACGGTGGCAGCTTTCAGTGCCACCCGACGCGTCAGCGAATTGCGGCTCGAAGTGCAGTTCCGCTTCAAGGCGCAGGGTCGCGACGGACAGGATTTGTTGTCACCGGCGGAATTGAGGCTCGTCCGCGACATGAGCTACAGCGAAACCCAGGCCCAGGGCAAGGCCTTCGAGGAGCAACGCCTGTACCGCGAGATGGAGTCCGACATCGCGCAGCAGGTGATGCGGCGACTGGCCACGCTGCGGCCACCCGAGTCGCCCGCGGCAGTGCGGCCCACGAGCGCACCCAGGGCCGGCTGACAGCGGGGAACCGCCTGGGCCCCGGCTGCCACCTGAACCGCCATGCAGTTGCGCGCGGACCAACTCGAAGCCCACCTGCGCGCCGGCCGCGGACTGCGCCCGATGTACACCCTGCTCGGCGACGAGGCGCTGTTGATGCAGGAGGCGGCCGATGCCATCCGTCAGGCGGCGCGCGCGGCCGGTTGTGCCGAACGTGAGGTCTTCCACGTCGCAGGCGCTCATTTCGACTGGAGTGGCGTCCTGGGCGCGGCGCAGGAGCGCAGCCTGTTCGCAGAGCAACGGCTGATCGAGATCCGCATCCCGAGCGGCAAGCCCGGCAAGGAGGGCGCCGACGCCTTGCAACGCTACGCCGAACGCATCACGGAAGGCGTCATCACCCTGGTGCTGCTGCCCCGGCTCGACAACACGCAGCTCAAGAGCGGGTGGTTCTCGGCACTGGACAGTTCAGGGGTCACGGTGCGGATCGATCCGGTGGAGCGCGCCGCGCTGCCAGCCTGGATCGCCCGGCGAATGGCCGCGCATGGGCAGCGGGTTCGCGAGGGAGAGGAAGGCGAGCGCACCTTGGCCTTCTTCGCCGACCGGGTGGAAGGTAACCTGCTGGCCGCACACCAGGAAGTCATGAAACTGGCGCTGCTCTACCCGGCCGGTGAACTCGGCGCCGAGCAGGTGGAGGCGGCCGTGTTGAACGTGGCGCGTTACGACGTGCGACAGTGTTGCGAGGCCGTGCTGGCCGGGGAGGTCGGGCGGGCGCTGCGCATGCTCGACGGCCTGCGCGGGGAAGGCGAATCGGCGGTGTCGGTGCACTGGCAGTTGTCCGACGATCTGCGCGCGCTGCAGCGTGTGCGCACCGCGCTCGACCAGGGTCAGCCCATGCCGGTGGCGCTGGGCGCAGCGCGGGTGTGGGGTCCGAGACAACGACAGATCGAGCGCGCGGTCGGACGGCTCGAGCGACGCCAGCTCGACCGGCTGATCGCCGCAGCGAGCCTGTGCGACGGCATCGTCAAGGGCTTGCGCCGGCCTGACTGGCCCGAAGATCCCTGGGATGCCTTGCGACGCCTGGTGCTGCTGATCACCGGCCGCACGGGTGCGGCGGCAGCGGGTCAGCCCAGGCCCCTGGCGCTGCAGGCTTGAAGCGCCCCTGAAGCGCGCAACGGAGGCTGTCAGTCCGGATTGCCGGCGCGCCAGGTCAGTCGCTCGAGCGCCAGGGCGACCGTTGCATCACGCACGGCTGCGCGGTCCCCATCGAGTTGAAGGCGCTGCGCGGTCACTTCTTGCCCACGCACGGCCAGCGCCATCCAGACGGTGCCCACGGGCTTGCCCGGAACCGCCCCCCCCGGGCCGGCGATGCCGGTCACGGCTACCGCCAGATCTGCTGCCGACCGGGCCACCGCGCCCAGCGCCATGGCCAGCGCCACCGGCTCGCTGACCGCGCCGTGGCGCTCGATCAGCGACGCCTCGATGCCCAGCATCTGCGTCTTGGCTTCGTTGCTGTAGGTCACGAAGCCCCGATCGAACCAGTGGCTGGATCCGGCGACGGCGGTGCAGTGCGCCGCGATCAGGCCGCCGGTGCAACTCTCCGCGGCGGCCAGCCGCCAGCCACGGGCCCGCAAGGCATCGGCCAGCGCGGTCACGCGGGGCATCATCACGGCGACATCCACAGCACTCGCTCCTTCTCCATGGCAGGGTCGGGCACCCGATTTCACCCCGGGAGCACCGCCACGGCCAGTGCAATCGTCAACAGCGTGCATCCTGCGGCCACGAGATCGTCGAACAGGATCCCGAAGCCCTGGGCCCAACCGATGGGCTGCCCGGTACGACGCTTGAACAGACGATCCGCCCAACCCACCGGCCCCGGCTTGACCGCATCGAAGTAGCGGAACAGGGCGAACGCCAAGGCCTGCATCGTCAGGCCGGCCGGCATCACCAGCCACAGCACGAGCCAGAAGGCCACGACCTCGTCCCAGACCACCGCACCCGGGTCAGCGGTGCCCAGCGCCCGGGCGGTATGCGTGCAAGCCCACAGGCCGATGCCGAAGGCGGCCACGATCACCACGGCCCAGGCGGCGGGCGCCAGCCAGCGGTCCAGCACGAGGAAGGCGATCCACGCCCACAACGTGCCTACGGTGCCCGCCGCCCGCGGCGCCAGTCCGGTGCCGAAGCCCAGGGCGATCCAGCGCGCCGGATGCTGCCGCATGAACCGCACACTGGCCCGCTGGACCGGGGCACCATCGGGGCAGACCTCCATGCCGATCACCGAACCGGCCGCGCCGGCGGCAACGCGTCTGGCATGGCCGGACCCGACGCGAAGTGGTCGTAGGAGCGGTGCTGGGACAGGTCCAGGCACACACCCGAGGCATCGCGTGCGACGAGATCGCGGCCGGCCGTGATGCGTCCGATGCGGTGCACCGGGGTGTCGACATGCGCTGCGACCTCGCGCACGGCAGCGCACGCGTGCGCGGGCGCGGTGAAGAGGAGTTCGTAGTCGTCCCCGCCGCTGAGCTGGCAACGCCGGCGCATCGCCGTACCCAGACCGGCCAGCGTCGCACTGCAAGGCAGACAGTCGACGTCGATCTCCGCGCCCACCCCCGAGCGTGCCAGCACATGCCCGAGATCCCCGACGAGTCCGTCGCTCAGGTCGATCGCCGCGGTGGCCACGCCCCTGAGCGCCCGGCCCAGTGCCACACGCGGCTGCGGCATCTCCAGCGCCATGCGCGCGTGCTCGAAGCCCGAAGCGTCCAGCGACAGCGTCCCGCGCAGCACCTCCAGACCGAGGCGGGCATCCCCGAGCGTGCCGCTGACCCAGAGTTCGTCACCCGGTCGGGCGCCGCTGCGCAGCAGTGCCGTCCCGACAGGCACCTCACCGAAGACGGTGATGCACAGCGTGAGCGGGCCGGCAGTGGTGTCGCCGCCCACCAGTTCGATGTCGTGCGTGTGCGCCAGTGCGAACAGGCCTGCGGCGAGCTCGGCCAGCCACGCGTCGTCCGGCCGGGGCAGCGACAACGCCAGGGTGAACGCCAGGGGGCGGGCGCCGCAGGCCGCCAGATCGCTGAGGTTGACCGCCAGCGCCTTGTGTCCGAGGCGACGAGGGGGCACCGTCGACAGGAAATGACGTCCCTCGACCAGCAGATCGGTCGAGACGGCGAGTTGCATGCCCGGCGCAGGCGCCAGAAGCGCGCAGTCGTCGCCCACACCGAGCACCGCTCGGCGCACCGGGCGGGTGAAGTGCCGCCGGATCAGATCGAACTCCCCGGACAGACTCATCGCACCTGCGTCCAGGCCGCATCGCGCAAGCGGTTGGCCAGTTCGACCGCGGACTTCACGCCGATCTTCTCGAAGACACGTGCGCGATGCACCTCCACCGTACGCACGCTGATGTCCAGCGTATCGGCGATCAGCTTGTTCGGAAGGCCCTCGATCACCAGCTTCATCACATCACGCTCACGATCGGTCAGGTCATCCAGCCGCTGCTGCACGCCACGATGCTCGAGGCGTCGCAGCAGGGTCTGTGCACTGGCAGCCAGCGCCTGCTCGACCCGATCCACCAGGGCGTTGTTGGAGAACGGCTTTTCCACGAAGTCGAAGGCTCCCCGCTTGAGCGCCGCCACGGCGGTGGGCACGTCGCCGTGTCCGGTGAGGAAGATCACCGGCATGGCCGAGGTCAGACCCTGCTCGACCAGCCGGTCGAACAGGGCCAGACCGCTGGAGCCCTGCATGCGCACGTCCAGCACGGCGCAGGACGGCGCTCGGGGCCATGCAGCCGGGTCCCGCGCGGCGTCCTGTTCCAGCAACCACGCCTCGAAGGCCTCGGCATGGTCGAAGCCCTGAGAGAGCAGCCGCCGGGTGCGCAGCAGCCAGGCCAGCGCGTCGCGCACGACGGCCTCGTCGTCCACCAGGTAGACGACTGGCAAGCCGAGCGCGGGGTCAAGGTTCAGGCTCATGCGGTCCGGGCACTGGGGTGGGGGCGTGCCGAGGCGCTCTGACCAGCGCCGGCAGCCGGAAGGGTAAACCGGAAACGCGTACCCGGGAGCGCGGCCGTGGCCAGCGCACCGGCGCCGACCACCTCCACAGCCTGCGGCCCCTCGTGCGCGGTCTCGAAATCGAGCGCGCCCCCATGCTGTTCGATCACGGTGCGACACAGGCTCAGCCCCAGGCCCATGCCTTCGGGGCGGGTCGAGAAGAAGGGCGTGAACAGTCGCGCCGCCACCTCCGGGGCGATGCCCGCGCCCTCGTCCTGCACACAGAAGGTCACCCATCGCGGCGGCGTCTGGCGGACCTGCAGGACCAGCACACGACGGGACTGCGGTGTCTGGGTCTCCATCGCCTGGATGCCGTTGCGCGCCAGGTTCAGCAGCACCTGCTCGACCATCGTGCGGTCGCAGCGCACCTGAGGCGCTGGCGTCGGACACTCCACCTCGATCCGCGCGGAGATCTTTCGCGCCTGCAGACGGATCAGCGGGAGCACCGCCTCGAAGAGCTGGTCCGCCCCGACCGTCTCGTGCAGTTGTTCGCGGCGGCGGACGAACCCATGAACGCTCTTGATGACACGGCCGGCACGTGCGGCCTGGTCGGCGATGCGCTCCATGGCTTCGCGCAGCATGTCGGGCGTGTCGGCCGCGGGTGCGTCGAGCAGGTTCAGGGAGCCACTGGCGTAGCTGGCGATGGCCGCCAAAGGCTGGTTGAGCTCATGGCTGAGGAGCGAGGCCATCTCCCCGACCGTGGCCAGCCGCGCCGCGGCCTGCAGGCGTTCCTGCTGCTGTCGCGAGAGCTCCTCGGCGCGCTGTTGCGCGCTCAGGTCGAGCACGGCACTCATCCAGCCGGTCTGGCGTCCGATGTCGTCGATCAGCGGAGCCTCGTAGATGACGACCGGGAAACGTTCGCCCCCACGCCGCATGAACAGGGTCTCGTAGCCTTCGCGGGCTTCGCTCGTGGGCCGAAGCCCACCAGCGTCGAGCGCGGCCAGGCGCGTGGCGTGTCGCTCCCGGTAGGCGTCGACCCGCTCCGGCGGCCAGTAGGGCGGGACAGGCTGCCCCAGCATCTCGTCGGCCGAAAACCCGACCATCGCGCAGAAGGCCGGGTTGACGTAGGTGACCCGGCCCTGGAGATCCCGCGCACGCAGGCCGGTGGGCAGCGAGTCCTCCATCGCCTTGCGGAAGGTCAGCGCCTCGGCCAAGGCGCGCTCGACATGGGCGCGACGTCTGACGTCGCGCGCCAGCACCACCACGACCACGGTCAGCGCCAGTGACAGACCGAGCACCAGCGCCAGCGTCAGGTTCGGGATCAGGCTGGGGCGGCCGGACGTGCTGTCGACCCTCAGCAGCAGCGACTGGCCGGGCAGGTCGACCGCGCGCTCCGCCACGTACACCCCCGCGCCGCGCTGCGCGCCCGTGCGCGCCAGACGGGCGCCATCTCCTTCCACGAAGGACAGTTCGTGCCGCCGTCCGGAGACACCACCCGCGGCCGACTCGAGCCAGGCCGCCAAGGCCAAAGTGGCCACCACGAAACCCGCTTCACGCCCCTGAGCCGTCAGCGGTATGCACAGATCCATGACCTCGGCACCTGCGCCACCCACCCCGGGGACGAAATAGCTGCGCGACAGAGACGGCGATGCGCTGCGCAGCGCCGACGTGCAGGCCGCCAGGATGTCGGCCGTGAAATCCGCCCGTCCGAGCACGCCGTGGAGCACACCGTGCGACGGGTTCTCCACCGCTTCGAGCAACTCGAGCCCAATGCCCCGGCGCTCGATCCGCACCACGAAGTCCAGCTGCGACATCAGTGCACGTGCACGGCCATCCCATTCCGACGGCGCGCCACCGGCCCAGACCATCCCCTGCAGTTCCTGCATTGCACGCGTCAACTGACGCCTGACGTCAGAGGCCACTTCGCTGGCGACCGCCTCCGTCATGTCCTGCGCACGGGTGGATTCGTGGCTGACCGTCAGCGCCACGAGCAGCCCCTGGGCCACGGCCAGCAAGCACACCAGGGCCGACCACAGCAGCGGTCGGCGCCAGCGTCGGATCGTGGCGGGCAGGGCAGACATCAGACCCGCAGTATTCACCGGATGCATGCCCTTGCTGCGGCCGCAGCGGTCTGCGGGTATCACCCGGACCCATAAAATCCGACAACCGGCACGCTTCGCCGCAAAGGCAGATCGACATGTCCAGCAAAGAACACCAGCGCGCCGAGTTGCGTCGAGCCGCGCTCGACTACCACGAGTTCCCAACCCCGGGCAAGGTGGCGATCGCCCCAACGAAGCAACTGGTCAACCAACGAGACCTGGCGCTGGCCTACTCTCCCGGGGTGGCTGCGGCTTGCGAGGAGATCGTCGCCGATCCGGCCAACGCCTGGCGCTACACGTCCAAGGGCAACCTGGTGGCCGTCGTCACCAACGGCACGGCCGTGCTCGGCCTGGGCGATATCGGGCCGCTGGCGGCCAAGCCGGTGATGGAAGGCAAGGGGGTGCTGTTCAAGAAGTTCGCCGGCATCGATGTCTTCGACCTGGAGATCCGCGAGAAGGACCTGGACCGCCTGGTCGACGTGATCGCCGCACTGGAGCCAACCTTCGGCGGCATCAACCTCGAAGATATCAAGGCGCCGGACTGCTTCTACGTCGAGCGCAAGCTGCGCGAGCGGATGCAGATCCCCGTCTTCCACGACGACCAGCACGGCACCGCGATCGTCGTCGGCGCGGCGTTGCTGAACGGGCTGAAGGTCGTGGGCAAAGACATCGCACAGGTCAAGCTGGTGACTTCCGGAGCCGGCGCAGCTGCCTTGGCCTGCCTGAACCTGCTGGTCAAGCTCGGTGTGCCCCGCGAGAACATCTGGGTGACCGATCTCGCCGGCGTGGTCTGGAAGGGTCGGGCCGAGCTGATGGATCCGGACAAGGCCGAGTTCGCGCAGGACACCCAGGCGCGCACGCTGGCAGAGGTGATCGAGGGCGCCGACATCTTCCTGGGCCTGTCGGCCGCCGGCGTGCTCAAACCCGAGATGGTGGCCCGCATGGCCGCGCGCCCGGTGATCTTCGCGCTGGCCAACCCCACACCGGAGATCATGCCCGAGGAGGTGCAGGCGGTGCGCGACGACGCCATCATGGCCACCGGTCGCACCGACTATCCGAACCAGGTCAACAACGTCCTGTGCTTCCCGTACATCTTCCGTGGCGCGCTGGACTGCGGTGCGACGACGATCACCGATGCCATGGAAGTCGCTGCCGTCCACGCCATCGCCGAACTGGCCAGGGCTGAGCAAAGCGAGGTTGTCGCCGCCGCCTACGCCGGCGCCACGCTGAGCTTCGGGCCCGAATACCTGATCCCCAAGCCCTTCGACCCGCGGCTGATGATCAAGATCGCGCCCGCCGTGGCGCAGGCAGCGGCTGAATCCGGGGTGGCGCAACGCCCGATCACCGATTTCGACGCCTATCGGGACCGTCTGCAGAGCTTCGTCTATGCCTCCGGCACGATCATGAAGCCGATCTACGCGCTGGCCAAGCGCTCGCAGCGCAAGCGCGTGGCCTATGCCGAGGGCGAGGAAGAACGCGTGCTGCGTGCAGTGCAGGTCGTGGTCGACGAGGGTCTGGCACGGCCCACGCTGATCGGCCGGCCGGCCGTCATCGCGCAGCGGGTGGAGAAGTTCGGCCTGCGCCTGCAGGAGGCGCGCGACTACGACGTGGTCAACACCGAGAACGACCACCGCTACCGCGACTACTGGCAAACCTATCACCGCATGACCTCGCGCCGCGGCGTCACCGAGCAGCTCGCAAAGATCGAGATGCGTCGCCGGCTGACGCTGATCGGCGCGATGCTGCTGCATACCGGGGAAGTCGACGGCCTGATCTGCGGCACCTGGGGCACGACGGCGATGCATCTGGTATTCGTCGATCAGGTCATCGGACGTCGCCCGGGCGTGCAGACCTACGCCTGCATGAACGGGCTCCTGCTGCCGGGTCGCCAGGTCTTCCTCGTCGACACCCACGTCAACGCCGACCCGACGGCCGAGCAACTCTCGGAGATCACGGTCATGGCGGCCGAGCAGCTCCAGCGCTTCGGGATCACGCCCAAGGCGGCGCTGCTGTCGCACAGCAACTTCGGTTCGAGCAACCTGCCGTCGGCGGTGAAGATGCGCGACACCCTGACGCTGGTGCGCGAACATGCACCCTGGCTCGAGATCGACGGTGAGATGCACGGCGACACCGCCCTGGACGCCGACTACCGACGCCGGCTCATGCCCGACAGCACGCTCAGCGGCGAAGCCAACCTGCTGGTCCTGCCCAACATCGACGCGGCCAACATCAGCTACAACCTGCTGAAGACCGCTGCCGGTGGTGGCATTGCCATCGGCCCGGTGCTGCTGGGTGCGGCCAAACCGGTGCACATCCTCACGCCCTCGGCCACCGTGCGCCGCGTCATCAACATGACGGCCCTGACCGTGGCCGACGCGAACGCGTTGCGCTGACAGGAGCGAGCGCCGGGTCGCGGGCGGGGGTGCTACCGTCCGCCACCGGCGTCAAACCGCGGCGATCGGCGGCGCACCGTCCGGTCTTGCCTGCCCGTGAGGTCCGGTGCCTCACTTTCCGGCACTGCGCAAGTCGCCGTCGATTCTCCCTTTGTGCGATGCACCATCGTCGTGCCTGGACTTGAGCTTTTTGGCACTCTCCGCTACCATATCGGTCTTGTTTTTCAGGGTTTTCCCGTGTTCCGGTTGGACGCCAAATGGTGGAGTCGGACGGTTCAGACCGCAGCGCTGGTTCTGTGCCTGGGCGTCGGTCTTCCGTCCGGCATCCCGCAGGTCTGGGCCAAGTCGACGGCACCCGCCGGTGTCGAACAGACGATAGCCCTGGGGGAGCTTCCACCGGAAGCCCGCCACACACGGCGCCTGATCGATCAGGGTGGGCCGTTCCCATACCGCAAGGATGGCACCACCTTCTTCAATCGGGAACGCCTGTTGCCCTCCAAGCCGCGCGGCTACTACCGCGAGTACACGGTGCGGACACCCGGCGCCTCTAACCGCGGCGCCAGACGCATCGTGTGCGGCGGCCAGGAACCGACGAAGCCCTCGAACTGCTACTACACCGCCGACCATTACGCGAGTTTTCGACTGATCATCGAATGATCGACGCAGGGTTGGCAAACTGACAATCGAATCATCGCCTGAAGTCCAGGAGGCAGCGACCATGGAGTTGCAGACCATCCGTACCAATATCGTCCAGTCGATCCGGGCCTACCGGGTCGATGATCTGATGGCTGCTGCACAGTCGGCGGGCCACCATTTTCTGTATGCCAACGTCTCGCAGGCCCAGAGCAAGCAGGAGGTGCTCGAGGGCATCGCGCAGGCCTTCAAGTTTCCGCCGCATTTCGGCAAGAACCTGGACGCCCTGTATGACTGCATGACCGACACCGTGCACAAGGCCGGGCCGCAGCCGGGATTCGTCGTTGTGCTCGAGCAGTTGCCCGACCATCCCAAGTTCGACCGGGAGGCACGCGAACAGCTGCTCGACGTCTTCCGTGACGCCGCGGATTTCTGGGCAGAGCGCAAGATTCCCTTCCGCTGCTTCTACTCCTTCGCCGTACCGAAGACGCAGGAGTCCGGTGCGTGGGAGGTGGCAGACACCCCGGCCAAGCCGGCGGCGAAGGTGCCGGTCTCGAAGAACGGGACGAACCCGAACTTCGGCATGAACATGCCGAAGATGATCAGCGCTTTCGACACCGCCGTATGGCTGAAGGCGGCTGCCTGATCTGTCCTGTGCCTGATGCGTGAGGTATTCGCCGGCGTAAGGGTAGCGAATCGTCACCGTCATATCGACCGCCAGACCTTCCCTCAACACCGCGTAGGGGGCTGACCCTGCGATTCGGGATCGGCAGGACTCAGGGCTGAGAGGGTGGCGACGCGAGATCGGCCAGTCGCAGGTATTCCTCAACGCCGACCTCCTCGGCGCGGCGTTGCAGGTCGAAATCGACCTGCAAACCGCGCTGCTCCAACCACCTGCCCAGCGTGTGGCGCAGGATCTTGCGTCGCTGGGAAAAAGCGCTCGTCACGATGTCGCCCAACACGCGTGTCCTCTCGGTTCCGGGCGGATGTCGCAGCGGTGTCATCCGTACGACAGCAGAGTCGACCGCCGGAGGCGGGTCGAAGGCATGCGGTGGTACATCGAACAGATGCTCCATCTGGTAGCGGCATTGCAGCATCACACTGAGCCGGCCGTAGGCCGACTGCCCTGGGCCGGCGACCATGCGCTGCACGACTTCGCGCTGGAGCATGAAATGCTGGTCGATGACCACATCGGCGAATGCCGCCAGATGGAACAGCAGCGGCGTGGAGATGTTGTAGGGCAGGTTGCCGACGACCCGCAGATTCGCTCTTCCCCGTGCCGACCCCGCGACCGCATGGACTGAGCGGGCGGCGAGTTCGCGGAAGTCCACATCGAGCACATCCGCCTCGACCACCGTCACGCCGGGCCATCGCCGCGCCCGGGCCGCGAGATCACGATCGATCTCGACGACGGTCAAAGCCTGACAGGCCCGCAGCAGCGGGTGCGTCAGGGCCCCCTGGCCAGGACCGATTTCACACAGGTGTTCGGTCGGCGCCGGGTCGATCGCGCGGACGATGCGATCGATGATCGCGTCGTCCATCAGGAAATGCTGCCCGAAGCGCTTGCGCGCCAGATGTACCATCAACGCGCCTCCTGTTGGGGGCTACAGCGGCGCGTCACGCAGCTCGACGTACGCCCGGGAACGCAGCTCACGGACCCACTCGGCGTACGCCGACTCGAACTTCTCGCCGCGCAGGACGTTGCGGGCCTGCTCGCGCAGCACGCGCGGATCCACCGGCACTTCGCGACGCTGGACCACCTCGATCAAGTGAACACCGAAGCGGGACACCACCGGACCCGACAGCCCTCCCACCGACAAGGCGTCCATCGCCTGCTCGAACTCCGGGACGGTGGCCCCCGGGGAGAGCCAGCCGAGATCCCCTCCCTGGGCCGCTGAGCCATCCTCGGAGAAATCGCGCGCCAGATCCTCGAAGCGCCGCAGGCGCTGGCGGATCAAGCCCTGGAATTCCGCCAGACGGGCGCTGACCTCTTGGACCGACTGACGAGCCGAGGGCCTGACGAGGATGTGTCGCGCCAGCGTCTGGACGATCCGGTCCTGAGGGATCTCGCCCAGACCGATGACCTTCAACAGGTGAAAACCGGCGCCGCTGCGCACCGGTGCGGGCGTGAATTCGCCGGGTTGGAGTCCACGCACCGCCGCGACGAACAGGTCTGGCAGCCTGGTGGCCGGACGAGGCCCGAGGACCCCTCCTCGCTCGCGATCCCCCGAGTCCGACATCTCTCGGGCGACCTGCTCGAAGGCCTCTCCCGCGCGCAACCGTGACAGGGCCTGCTCGGCGCGCTCACGGCGCTGCTGCACCAGCGCCGGGTCCGCGGATTCAGGCACGCTGACCAAGATCTGGGCCAGGTTGAGATCCCGTCGGGCGAGAGCCTGTTCCCGGCGCTGCGCCAGCCACTGGTCGATCTCGGCCTCGGTGATGTTGATCCTGGCACCGACCTCACGCTCACGGGTACGCTCCACCGCGAGCTGGTCGCGCACGTTGGCCCGCAAGCGCTGCAGGTCAAGCCCCTCCTGGGCCAGCCGCTCACGCAGCTGCGCGATGTCGAGACCGTTGCGAGCCGCGATCGAAGCCACCGCACGGTCGATCTCGGCCTCGTCGATGCGACCGGCCGCCTCCCTGGCATAGGTCAGGACGGCACGCTCCTCGATCAGGCTCTCCAGCACCTGACGTCGCAGGTCATCGGCACCGGGCAGGCGAGCTCCGCTGGCCGCAGCCTGCGCACGGGCTTGCGCGATGCCACGCTCCACCTCCACCGCCGTCACGAGCTCGCGGTTGACCACGGCCACGATGTGGTCCGCAGGCCGGACCTGCCCGCCTCCCCCACCACCGGCTGCCGGCTGGGCGATCGTTTGCAGACACACCAGCCCCGTCAGGCCGGCAAGGACGACCTGCAGCGCTCGGCGGTGAAGGAACAGCGAACTCATCGATCAGACCCAGTGCATGACATTCAGGCAGACGGCCCAGGAGCCGCAGGTGCCAGACCAACGACCCTGCGGCCGATTGTGCGACAGCGCTTGTCGGACGCTCGACTTTCGTCACGCAGCGGCTTGCGCAGGACGGGGCCGAGCCCCAGCGCCCAGCCCCTCACGGACCGAATCGCGCCCCGACGCGGCGGGTCAACCCGGTCAGTTCGAGTTGGAGTTCGATGGCGGTGGCCGAGTCGGCGGCGCCGGTGGACGTCCGCTGGGCGAGAACCCGACCGGTCCAGCAATTGCCGTCGATCTCGAGCCCCAGGGTGGACCCGGTCAATCGCTGGTCACGCACACTGTAGTCGAGACGCCCGATACCCGACAGGCGCCGCGTGCACCCTGACCCGGTGGCTGCCGCCCCCACACCGGACGACAGCAGCCACTGCCCTCCGACCTCGATCTGCTCGGACTGGTCCTTGGCATAGCGGTAGGCCCCCGTCACACTCCTGCCATCGCCCGCTGCATGGCTGGCCGACAACACCGAACGCACCGGCCGGCGGGAATCGGCATTCCAGCGCACGGAGGCATCGAAAACCCAGGAAGGGATCACCCGGCTGGACCCGAGGATGAGCAGGTCCGAGATCCGACTGGTCTGCGATCCGCCCAGCGGTGTGAGTTGCTGGTTGGCCAGCAGGAAACGCTGGACCAGGCCGAGGCGCAACAGTTCATCACCTCGTTGCGCGTCGAGCACGCGGGTGAACAGTCCTGCGTTGACGAGGTTGGCGTCGGAGACCTGGTCGATGCCGGAGAAGTCGTTCTCGGTGAATACCGAGGAAAAGCCGAAGTCCGCTGGCGCACTGTCGAACCTCAGTTCAGGGCGCTGCGTCTTCCTGGGCGTGTGGACGTACATCAAACGCGGCTCCAGGGTCTGCCGCAACAGGCGGCCGAAACCCTGGAAATCGCGCTCCAGATTGAGCCCGCCATCCAAGCTGAACGTGGGAATGACGCGGCCCAGCGCTCGACGCCCGTCGCCAAGCGGCTGATCCAGCGCGTAGGAGGCCGCATTGATCCGTGTGCGCGGCGTCAGCCACAGCCCGCCCTCACGCCAGGGCCTCGCGAACTGGGCCAGGACATGCACACGCTGCCCGGTCGGCCGCACCGACGATGCCGAACCATCGGGCAAGGTGAATCGGTTGAGCTCTGCCTGGGCCTCCCATTGCCAGCCGGCCCAGGCCGGGCCAGACGCCGTTGCGCCGAGTTGCAGGCCGCGCTGATACGGGACCGTGAAGGTGTCCTCGGGCACCTGCAGGGGCTGCCAGCGCTGTGCGCTGGCATAGGCCAGCAAGGGCTGACCGCCCAGGCTCAAGGGGAACTCGGCGCGGGCCTGCTGCCGCAGCAAGCGCGGCGTCATGCCCAGCTCGTCGGCGTCGAAGTCCTTCCACCACAGATCGTCGGACACGGTGGCGACGTCGATCTCATAGCGCCCCTGGGTGGACCATGGACCGGGGATGGGCCATCGTCCCTCGTGACGGCCGTAGGCCGCGTACCGGGATCGGGATTCCAGCTGGTCCTGGGGCAGCAGGTCCAGATGCCATTGGCCGGCGTAGGCTGGTTGGAGGTACCGGTACTCGGCATCGGTGGCCAGTCCGCGTCGCACCAGCCAGCGAGGCGTGATCGTCGCGTCACGGTTGGGCGCGATGTTCCAGTAGTAGGGAACGCCGACCTCCAGACCGCTCTGCGTGCTCACCCTCAGCGTCGGGGCCAGCCAGCCCGACTTGCGCTCGTCACTGACCGGAAAGCGCAAGGTCGGCACCGCCAGCACCGGCACCCCCAGGAAACGCAGCACCGCCCCGCGCGCCACGGCCTCGTTGGCGTCCAGGTCCACGCGCAGTTCGCGGGCGGTCAACAGCCAGTCGGGATCGGCCGAGCCGTCGCTCGGACAGCTGGTGTACTGAGGACCAATCAGGCGGAACCGCCTCTGACCTTCGAATTCGATCGACGCAGCGCGTCCTCGCGTGCCCCGCTCCCCGAATTCGAAGTCGGGCTCGACGAAAACGCCCTCGAAACGTCCCACCGTGAGGTCCAGCTGCGGGCCACTGAAGCGCGTCGTCCCTCGGCTGACCGTCACCTGGCCCTGGGCCACCGCACGATCGTCCTGTGGCCAGTAGCTCAAGCGATCGGACTGCAGGCGGACGTCTGCTCGACGCAGGTCGACAGCGCCTTCGGCCAGCGTCTGGCCTCCCGGCGTACCGGTCAGGCGATCGGCCTCGATGCGCACCGCCAGATCCTGTGCTGCGGTCACGGAACACGCCGAAGCGAGCATCAGGCCGATGACGGCCGGGGCCCAACGCCGAGGATTCGGTGCCCTGCCCCCACATGACGGGGCGGGCGCACGGCGAAAGTGGAGGAATCGGGTGGGCACGAAAAGAAGAGGAGGCCCGGCCACGGTGCGGGCAGTTCCGTCCGAAGCCAGGCCAGTGCTGGAATGGCCTTATTCTGTCATCGGCACAGTCGCTTTTCGGCGTGCCCCTCCGACATGCACATCGATACGTCTGACGCCATCGCCTGGACAGACCCCTCGCGCCAGGCCGCCTTCGCCACCTGGATCCGCCAGATCGGCGCGCGCTGGCTGCTCGAGCCGTCGACGCTCTGCCCGGCCTCCGCCGACGCCAGCTTCAGGCGCTACTTCCGGGTCCAGGGGCAGCGCGGCGGGGATGCGAACTCGTTCGTCATCATGGACGCAGCCCCGCCGCTGGAGGACACCCGGCCGTTTGTGCGCGTGGCCGCCTTGCTGCGCGAAGCGGGACTGAACGTACCACAGGTCCTGGAGGCCGACACGGCGAACGGCTTCCTGCTGCTCACGGACCTCGGCAGCCAGCCTTATCTGCACGCGCTGACCGGCGCAACGCCGGCGCAGGCCGATGCACTGATGCGCGACGCGCTGGTGGCGCTCGTGCAGATGCAGCTGCACGTGCCGGCGAGCGCGCTCGGGCCCTATGACGAAGCCCTGCTGATGCGCGAGCTGAGCCTGTTCCCCCAGTGGTGCGTTCAGCGGCACTTCGGGGTGCAATGGAGCCCCGCGCAGGCGCAGGCCTGGGACCGGGTGTGTCGCCTGCTCGTGGACAGCGCACTGGCACAACCGGTGGTGGCGGTCCATCGCGACTGGATGCCGCGCAACCTGATGGTGACCGACCCCAACCCCGGGGTGCTCGACTTCCAGGACGCGGTCGCCGGCCCCATCACCTATGACAGTGCCTCTATGCTGCGCGACGCCTTTCTGTCCTGGGACGAGGCGCGCGAGATCGACTGGGCGATCCGCGGCTGGGAACTGCAGCGCAAGGCCGGCCTGCCCGTGGCAGGAGACTTCGCCGAGCACTGGCGACAACTCGAGTGGATGGGCCTGCAGCGCCATCTGAAAGTGCTGGGCATTTTCTGCCGTCTGCAGCACCGTGATGGGAAGCCCCACTATGCGCAGGACCTGCCGCGCTTCTTCGGGTACGCGACCCGGGTGGCGATGCGCTATCGCGAACTGGCGCCGCTGCTGCAACTGATGGCGCCACTGTCGGGACAGGCAGTGGATGCCGGTTTCACGTTCTGAACAACGTGACGGCACCTGGCCTTCAGGACGCCGTCCAGTCGCCCGACTTGCCTCCTCGCTTCTCCAGGACCCGCACGTCGTCGATCACCATGCCGCGGTCGACGGCCTTGCACATGTCGTAGACGGTCAGCAGCCCGATCTGCACCGCCGTCAGCGCTTCCATCTCGACGCCGGTCCGACCCAGTGTTTCCACCTGTGCCGTGCAGCGCACCCGATGCTGCTCAGGCTCGAGGTCGAAGTCTCTACCATCTCAACCTTGCCCACATCACTGTTGTTGGTGGGACAGGAGTGGGACAAACCTGACCCGCTCCACAGCGAACTTTACGCCATCCTCACAGTTCGACGCTGATGTCTTTTGAAGGCCTTGCACCGGCTGTTGACCTCAGTCCCTACGTGGCCCCGCATGGAAGCCTTCAGGGAGGCTCCTGAGGGCATCTGATGCCGGATCGGTAGGCTTGTGCTGGTCACGCGGAGTTGGGTCGCAGAACCCCTTCCATCCCTCCGTACCTTGGCCAAGCTAAGCCACACCCAGCAAGATCAGCAGAAGTCCACTTCGATGGGCTCTACAGCGGGCATGGGGACGGAATGGCCTGCTGAGTGCCCCTTCCACGCTGAGAAGACGATCTACTGACCACCTTGACGGTCTGGAGGATCCACTGCCCGGGGAAGGACACTGAAGAGCGATAGCAGCCGTACCGGAGACTCTCTGGGCCCTGACGACACTGCCACCGGTCTCCCAGGGACGCTCAGCCTCTACGCTTCCTCAGGTTGCATCGGAAGGGGCCAGAGCACCTGAGACACACCCTGCTGGCGTTCAAGCACCCCTGGCAGGCTTCAGGATCTACAGCAGGTGTCTGTCAGGCACCTTCGCAGAGACCATGGAAGCCAGCACCTTGATGCTTGGACTGCACTTGTCTAGACAACCTGCGCAAGACTCGCAGACTCTCTCCACGAAGCATCTTTGAGCCTTCCGAAGCTGTCAAGGTAGGCCCACTCCCTGTCCTGCTGTGTCGAAGTCCCCCGGCAACGTAGAACGCCTTGGGGACACACCGCAGATCCGCTTGGCCGCTAGCCCCATGACGGTGTCCATCAAGATCCATGCTTGTCTAGACAAGTCTGGATGAACATCTGGCGGTCGAAAGCAAGCAGGGTAGGCAGCTTCCCTAGGCTCGTGCGGAACAGTCGACGCTTGATGGAGCCTTCAGGGTAAACCCTCACACACAGCACTCTGAGACACACTTACGCTACGTAACATAACTTACATGATCTTGTGGACTTACACACATTGAGCAGATGTACACGCAACAGGAAGATCGAGCGCTCGTCGTTGCCCCAGGTGAAGACAACTACTAAGTCACCGCGCTAGGGAAGGACTGAAAAAGCGGTATTTAGCACGCGCTCAATGCCTTCCAGGGCTGCCTGAAGATGTCTTGCAGACCTAGCCAGACAAGCTACGTCAGGCGATCTAGCAGAGACAATGAACGGTTCGCGGATAAAGTAGCTTCTGAATCGCTTACACCGACCAGCACGAAATAGGCTTAGGGTATCAGCTCTCGACAAATCAGATCCCAGTAATTAGTGGCCTATTTCAGAAAATTGTGAGGACCTTCAAGGAGCGTCGCGTCAATTCCCCACAACGCAGTCGGACACCTTGACGTAAATCTTTCACATCGCTACAGATGTATCCGGTATGCACCAAAACCAGACAGAAAGCGGAAGTTCAAGATGAGTGCGCTGAAGCTCAGACATATTGCAACGTGTTTGATACCTATCCTTTCAGGATGTCAAACACTATCTGTTGCACCGCAGAATCCAAAAGGAGAGGCCATTTCATATTCAGGATCATTTTCTGAAATACCTGAGCAAGCAAATCCAAATGAAGCAACGCTCTCTATGTACGAGCAAAGACGTCACGCTTTTATTCGAAACCTAATTTCTAACGGAAACGCACACACAATCAAGCCCAAAGGAAATGCTGAACACTTCCAAACAGAGGGTGCCAAAAAAAATGACAAGATTGAATATCAACTCTCTAACGGATACCTTTTGAGCTACTTGTTCTACGAAAAGGGATATCTAAAGTACAACTCCAAGGCGCCTGCCGATAGATTTACCTCTGAAATTGACGATCAGACTCTGTTTTTTACTCACTCAACAGGCAAGAGTATTATTTCTTATATCATTGGAAACGCAATATGCAATGGATACATAAATTCGATTGATGAGAAAATAGATTGGCCAATGATGAAGAACACTCTTTACCAGGGTCAGTCGCTCCGAAATCTCTTAAATATGATGGCGGGAGATCGTCACGTAGTTGATGCGAGTAGTACTATAGTGATGGGAGTAGGCCATCACAGAAATATGGGGCTTGATACTATCGCCGATATTCTTGATGGCACAAAAAGCAAAACAAAGGAGTTGTTTTATAACAATTTTCTAGCCGATGTCTTAGCGAATTATGTTGCGTATAAATCAGGAGATCACTACGAGGAACTACTAAATTACGTTTTCCAAGAAAAGATTAAAATTCAGCACGAAGTACATTTCGAAAAGCATCGCCTATCACTCACAAATGGGCGTCAGTCGACTTACTATGGCGAACAACAGACGCGCGCCTCCTATTCCTTCTTCATGACCAGACTGGATCTGCTCCGGTTTGGTATAGCAGTTATGAAAGACTATCAAGAGAATACATGTGTTGGAAGATATCTCCGAAATATTCAAGAAAACGCCATTCGCTGGAACAAGTATCGACCCACGCAGACTTATTCATGGCTTTGGCTGCATAATTTTTCCAGAGATTATGGCGGAATGTTTTACTTTGGATTTCAGGGTCTAAATGAACGAAACATATTCGCGACCGAAGGAAAGAACGGAAACAACTTGATGATTGACATGGATAACTCAAGAGTTGTCGTGACAAACAGCGCAGCAACGGGGTGGAACAACAAGGTGTTTATAATAGATGTAATTGATCAAGGCAAACTACCAAGATAAACTACATTTTAGCAAAATCTCTATACGGCCCCGACTGTCACAAAAATGCAATAAACCGTCATGGTAGCGGAATTAATATGCCTCAAGTACACTCCCATTATGAAAATCTCAAAGTCGCAAGGGACGCTCCGCTTGAGGTCATTCGGGCCGCCTACCGTGTGCTAGCGCAGAAATATCATCCTGACCGAAATCCTGGCGATGTACGAGCGGAATGGCGGATGAAGCTAATCAACGAGGCATACGCGGTACTTTCCGATTCATCTTCACGGCACTCACACGACCAGTGGATAAAGGCAGAGGAAAGTAATTCTGTATCCCCAGAACAGAAAAGTGGAAGTAAAGCACCGCATAAATCGTCAAGTATGAGTCAAGGAGACCCAAGTCCAATGTCTCCAGACGCGGGCGACGCAAAAAAACCGGAAGTAACCGAGGCGTGGAAGCCAAAACCAGTTGCGGATCCTAATGCCATTGATCTCGACATCGCATGGGCGCGATTCAAGTATATGTTTACTGGCAGCAGGAAGTAGCAACCTAACGCCCAACAAGTGATTCAAGCGTAGCTACACGGCCGCCGCAATTCAGTCACACCGTGACACTTGCTCCCATGACTGCAGAAAGCGCGGATGATCAACCGGTCAGACGATCTACAACCCAATGGACAGCCAAATGTCTCGCTACAAGTATGAATATAAATTAATAAATTTGGGCGTTTTTGCTTTTTATATCATCGGCATCTACTGCTGTTTATATGTTTTTTTTGAAGTTGGGCGCTCCACCCCCTCAAGCGAACAAGTTTCTCATTACTCAGAAGCATGCGTTCAATTTTACAAAGAGGCCAAGGAATTGAACAAAAATACTGAAATCGAGTACCTCTCCTATTGGAAAAAGGACAGTCGGGTAGTATTTTCGCTCGCCATCAAGAAGAGGAAAGAGGACACGATTTACCATAAAGCATTGTGCGTTGTTGATCTAAAAAGCGGAGAAATGTTACTGCCGAGCGTGTTTAGTCAGGATAGGTGGGAAAAATAGTGGAGCCTAAACCGATCATACAGAGAGATTCCACTGTCTGCGATTCTGACTCAATATATATCATGGCTTGGAGTTCGGCAAGATCTATAGCATTGCTTGCGTTATTTTTCTTTGATGACGGAATGTACACAATTGACGGGCAAGACCCCCAATTTTCTGTCTTGATATGGGAGTCAAAATTCACAATTGATGCAAAATTTTGTCGATATTCGGATGGGTCTCAGCTTTCGCTAGTTTGGGGTGAATCAGCTCGCCCGTGCCCACCAAAGAAAATCAGGACTGTATATCTACACGAATAAAAGACGCCACCCATTTTTCGAAGCTTTTAATGGTGCCCAATATTGACAAGAAGGCTGACCAAGGAAAACCCCCTCTAAGCTCAGGGCAGCCAACACTCGCTGCCGTTGCATAAACGCTACAGATCTTGAAAGTCATGCAAATAAAACCCATGAAACAAAAGCCTTCCATATAGCGGAAGGGCGCTATACCTACATTACCGCTGGGGTAAATCTGGATCTAAACAAGATAGTATTGGCTTGCGAAATATGAATGGCTACGTATACGTTCTAATAAATCACTCCTTTCCAAATTTATTAAAGATTGGTAAGACGACACATGATCCGCTAGATAGGGCGACGCAGTTAGACACTACTGGCGTTCCTACTCCGTTCGTTGTCGTATTTGCTAGAAAATTTTCAGATTGCGATAGTGCCGAAAGAGCTGTACATGAATTTTTCAAGGATTATAGATCCAGGAGAAACAGGGAGTTCTTTGAAATCAATGCACCACAGGCGATTGCATTTCTTCAGCAATTGGAGGGCGGCATTGAAGACAAAGATCTCTCCAGCGTGAATGAGCATTTTTTCTTTATATACCTTGCGTCGTGGGGAACGATTTGTCGAATCGGATTATTTAAGGGGGAAATTTATGAAGATAAAAAATTGCCTCGCAAAAGAGATATAGATATACTCAGCAGAAAATTGGCAGACTATTACAAAATACAATCACGCATGGAGCTTTTTGAATTCGAACCTTTGTGTCGCCCGCTGGAGGAGGCTCGGCCTGAAATTGAGAACATAATTTCGTCATTAATAAGACAATACATGCCGAAAACATACAAATTTCATGACGACTATGACGGTCAGACTCTCATCAAGTACAAGAGAGTCAAAGACTATACACTTGAAACAGACATCTACAAGGAGGATATCTTAAAACTATACAAGACAGTGTGTCTGAATCTGGTAAATTTTGCAAGGAGGTATGATAATATATTCCAAAAAAAGCGCATTTCCGCATTAAGGGGAAATTTTTAAGCAAAAGCTAGCGTAAATTTTAATAGCCATCCTGTTCAAGCGCAAAGCCGAATTATATAGACCGAATTAATCAATAACCTGACCACGACTGCGGAGTCCGTAATGGGTGAAAGCCATAATCAGTTGTTTAGAATTTCTAAGAAAAATATCAGATGACTCCAGGTAAATTTGGGTCAATGATGAACTCGAAATGGAGAAAAAAGTGGCTGCCAAGAAGGACGATCTCGACAAAATAGGTGATGTAATAATTGAGTTTTTCAAATCTGAACGAACTATCAAGTCACTTGATGAGATCCATAAATATGGACTTTCTGGATGGGAGAAGTGGTGGCAGACTGAGCTAGCGCTTTTCCTAGCTAAAGCAGATCACATTATTGCCGAGTGGGACATGGAACATCCTTTCGACATAGACAAGCGAACTCGTCTGGCTCAATCGCGTATGGCGCTCGACATAGGCTTTCGACTGAAGAAACATTCGAAAGATGCTTGGCATTTTGTTGAGTTAAAGCAGGACAACGACTATAAAAGATGCATCGATCGAATGGTTCGTGACGCGGATAAAGTGTTCTCGGCCAGAAAGTACTCGTTTGACGGTATAAAGGTTAGGTACATCGCTTGTGCAGGTGCCTTCTTGACTGTGGAAAACGACGACGATGTACTCGACTACGCAGAAAGAGCGCTCAGCAAGATTGGTATTGACGCTGAGGACGGCTTCTACATTGAGCCGATAAGTAAGTATCACTCAATGCTGATATTTTGATCATCAGCGGCACCCTAATATCCAAACAGGAGAACGGTGTACAGGAGAGAAGTCCCGAGCGGAACAAGTCGCTTTTTCAAGAAGATTCGGTGGCTAACGCCGCATCTTCGCCATAGAAGTCAACAGGTCAATAATGAGGGCAATTTTTCGGAGACAACAATGAAAAAATTATTACCTCTTTTTTTATCTCTTGGATTGCTTCAAGGTTGCATATCCACAGGACCTCTGAAGTTCGAAAATGATAGTAATTTCGCACTTAAAGTTACCCACAATGAACCTAGAGCAACTGTTTTTGTAGCGCATGGATGCGATGGAGTCATCTTTGGAAGTCAGTACTATCAGTGGGCGAACGAAATACATAAAATGGGATTTAATGCAATTATCATTGACTCATTCCGCCAGCGAGGTTTCAAGGAGGTCTGCGGTAAGGGAATGCTTGTTCCTCCGAGTCTTCGTGCTCAAGATTATGAGGAAGCAGCAAGATGGGTGAAATCCCAGAGCTGGCACCGAGGAGGCATAGCAGTTATTGGCTTCAGTCACGGCGGCAGTACTGCTCTGAATATTGCAAATAATTCAAAGGTTCGCAGTGTTGATGCGGTGATCGCCTACTATCCCTCCTGCCCGACTCAATTTGTAGGAGAGACAATTAGCAACCCTCGGATTCCCGCGCAACTTCATTTGGGCGGAAAGGATACATGGACTCCACCGAATCTATGTGGAGACACAAAAAATTACGAGACTTTCATGTACCCCAATGCAACCCATGCCTTTGATGTACCTCGACCTGCAAGGACTTACTTAGGGTATTTCATGCAATCAGATCCTGAGGCCACGCAGCTATCCAAGCAAAGAGTCAAGAAATTTTTAGATGAAAATATTTCTCGAAACATGTAAATTTCTACTTTATGGAAGGTCTGATAATGTGGCATACAACCCGACAGATAGCAAGTTGGTTCTACCCGGTAAGCTCGAAGACATCGGTGCAGCAATACTAATAGTACCTGATCAAGCCTCAATCTTCGCTCACCGAAGTGGTCAACAGCTACGAACCCACAGCCCAGCTTCGGAAGCCTTCTTTTCCCAGAAGTTCGCATTAATCCCTGTAGGTTACTGCGATTCCACTCTCAAATACGTCCAGTTCTCCCACATTTCTGCCGAGTCTTAGATCGGTAAGAATTTTTGAGCAGTCAGAAAGTACTTCAACCGAATGAATCCTTAGCTGTACCCCGAAGTTTTCCCTGTAAGCATCCAGGATATTTTCAATGAATTCTTTGCATTGAACGTTCGATAGCAACATGCTGAGGTAAACAGTTGGTCGCTCAGATGATTCGTTCATCAACGGGACTATCGAAATATTGCCGGCTTCTTCAGACTTGTACGATTCTATCCTTGCGCAAATTCGTAAATCCTGGGTGAAGTTAAACAAGAATCCCAACATGTCATTGGCATCTTCGTAGACCTCATCGCATGCCGCCGGGAACTCTATCTGAACTTTGTATAGATGTGCAGGGGTGCTAACAACTTGCTTTGCTTCGCAAAACCGATCTTTTCTCTTCATAATTTTTCCTATTCTTCATAATGTTAAATTTATCTGAATACCCATAAGGTACTTTATTATACTCCAGATAATCTAAACTTTGCATGGTCGATAATTAATATATTCTTGTTGCTTGCTTTATTTTGGATACTTGTTCACGGATAGATTGACTCGGCTATCGTATATTCGTCATCGCATCGCCTGAGTTTCGGATGCAAACAAGTGGAACACATCTCTATATATCCGATATAAACTTGATCACATCAATCCAGAAGTTTTGATCTGAGCACTTTCCAGAATCATTTCCTCGAAGAGTCTGGGAAAGCATCTGGGACTTCCATTCTGATCTTCCCCCTCAGGACTATCGGGATCCAGAATAACAATGATTTGAGCCTGGAACACCCTGGAAAGGGCTTTCAGAAGCTGATCTAGAGTCTTCTCGTCGAGGTCTTCAGAATCAGCTCGCCAGACGATCAGAGTTGTCACCTGATTCAGTATTCCCCCAAAGACCAGACCCTGAGACTTCAGAATATCCTCCAAGACATCCAGAAGGTGTTCCGGGTCGATCGGAGAATCAAAGGTGAGGGAGATGCTTGCTGATCGAGACATGGCGGTGAGCGGAAGTTGAGGGTTGACCAGCGGTACTGGTGAAGGGCACCATCTGAGGATGAATCGGGCAAGAGGTACGTTGACACATCCCGGCGATCTTTCCGACGATTTCCATCTTTCCAAGTGAGGCAATATGGTATACCATGATCCACGGCGTCAATCCGTTCACCAGAGGGTTGGTCATGTGGATTGACATTAAGCGTCGTATGTCGGATCAGAGATATTGACCCATCTAATGATTCATATCAATACAGATGTGGTGTCGATTGATATTCCATCTGCACTTCAGTATGCAGTGAAGCCGAATAATTTACACGACTAAATATTGATGGCAAGACTCACGGGACGATGATGAAGAGTCCGAAACCTGATCACCCGTTCTGTGAGTTGCGCCTCCTCGGACTCGGCAAAAAGGATCAGGTATGTCCACTAAGATGATAAAGTTCTCCGTCAGTAAAAACTTCCTCGCCAAAAGGCCTCTTGTAGAACGAGCCTTTGAGTGTGGATTCGAAGAGAGTGAGGGGACAATCGACGATCTTGCTAGTGTCATTCGCGACGATGGATGGACGTTCGGGTATGTCTTTCACAACGGAAGGCGATCCAAGTCCAACTTTATTTCCTCGGACTTTCTTGTAATCGATATTGATCATGGTTTGACAATCACACAGGCATTAAGAAATCCGATTGTTGAGAACTACTGCAGTCTGTTCTATACAACACCTACACATTCTGTTGAGGAACATCGCTTCCGTCTAGTATTTCTTCTGCCTCGAACAATTAGAAGTGCTGGCGAACTTACTGCTGCAACAAGATCACTTTGTCGTCGCCTCGGGGGTGACATGTCGGCAACTGATGCTGCACGTGTTTTTCATGGAAACCAGGGATGTAGGCCACTGATTTATGATAAAGAAATTTCGGATGCTTTTCTTGAGGAACTGATTAAAGACGGGGAAGTGATCGCAACGAGCCAGTCAATCAGTAACGCTTGGACTACTGCGAACCAAAGTAATCATAAATTCAAGCCTGATCTATTACTCAGGACGAGAAATGATTCATCGATCCAAGCAAGCTGTGTCGACAAGAAAACTGTGATCTACTGCCCCTACCATAATGATAATAGCCCCAGTGCATTTGTTCAGAAGAGCAAGAGAGGCACATATATTCACTGTTCATCATGCAAAATGACTTGGTGGATGGAAGGTGTCCAGCAACACAGCTTCGACTTCTATGGGTTTGACCGAGAGCTACTAAGCCTCAAGAGTACAAAGTCTCAGCAAGTCGTAGAGACCCCCTTCAGCGATTTGAACGATGCAATGAGGGGCGTCGATGTATCAAATCTACAGGTCACTGAAACGGAGAAAGTTGAGCTCACGACAATCGAGCCAGGGATCACATTCATTAAAAGTCCCAAAGGGTCCGGAAAGACTACTTTCTTAACGAGAGTGGCCGGTGTCTCCATACCCTCGTTTAATTCATTAGAACAGTATGAAGAGGAAGTCGACTATGAGATTGATGTCCCATTCTCACAGAAGGACAAAGTCCTCCTAATAGGACATCGTCGAGCTCTCATCGGAGAACTGTGTAGTCGAATTGGGTTGAACTGCTATCTGGACGATGAAAATTTTTCCTTTAATGAAATAGCCAAACGACGCCGTCAGTATGGAATCTGTCTTGATAGTCTTGCAAAAGTCAGAGACATGGATTATGACGTGATCCTGATTGACGAGGTTGAACAGGTAATTGCCCACTTCATGTCAGCAACTCTTGGTGACAGGCGAGAAGGCCTGTTTAGATTGTTTTCAAGAATGCTTAACTCTGCCAAGAAGGTTGTTGCCCTTGATGCAGATATCGGATGGATCTCGTTCATTACCTTGACTGTTCTGACTCAGCCCCGAGTGCCAAAAGGGCAAAAAATTAACGCCGTAGCAGTTGCGCCGAAGCCCATTCATATCTACATCAACAATCGGAAATCATTCGGAAGTACATTGAACCTGTATTCAAGCCTCAACCAGTTGATACAGAAGATTGTCGAAAGTGCTGTTGATGGCAAGAGGATATTTGTTGCATCGAACTCTAAGGAAAAGATCGATACTCTTGATCATGCTTTGAAGGAGGCTTTCAAGAATATCAACCAAGAAATTCCAATCAAGGTAATCACGTCAAATACTTCAGGAGAAGATCACGTTCAGGAATTTATCAAAAACATAAAAAAAGAAATCTTGAATTTCAGGGTAATCCTGTCGTCGCCGTCTCTGGGTACAGGGGTTGATATCACTTTCGAAAACGATGCCAAAGAGATAGACTGTGTGTTCGGAATCTTCGAGAACAGAATCAATTCTCATTTTGAGATTGATCAGCAGCTATCACGGGTACGCCATCCCAAGGAGGTCAACGTATGGATTTCTCCTCAGACGTTTAACTTTGAGACAGAATTTGATGTGGTTAAGAGCGACTACATGTACGACCGGTTCATCGAAGTGCTGGATGAAGGATTCGTCACCAACTCCGACGAGATCTATCCTAGCGAGGTTAGCCCGTTCTACCAACTTGCTGCGATGGTACTGGCAACAGATCGAGCATCAAAGAACCGATTAAAAGCCAACTTCCTGGAGTACAAGATACGTCAGGGATGGAAGATTGTCCCGGTCGATAAGGATGACAACCTCATCGATCAGGGCAAGGAGATCATGAAGAAGGGAAAGTCTGTCAAGGAGTCCGTTTATCAGGAGCATATGCTTGATTCTCGCACATTGAATCAACTTGAATTCATCGATGTTAGCCAGAGAATTGACCTGAATGACGGCACTGTCAGTGAGGATGAACGGTATTCTATGAATCGGACTCGTTTAGAGCTTTACTATGGGCAACAAGTAACCAAGCAACTTCTCGAAGATGATGAGAACGGTGTATTGAGACGTCAGATTGAGTTGTACGAACTCCTACAGAAAGTCGGGCAAGAGTGGCAAGATTCGGATATTGATCATAGCCCAAAGAACATGTTGTTGAGGCACTTACGGGTAGCTGCTCAACTTCTTCATCTGTTGTTTTCCAAGACTCCGATGTATAGCAATGGAAAGTTCGACCCGAATGTGTCATACACAGGAGGTGATCTAGTTGACTTCGTCAAAGAGTCCAAGAGACTTAAGAGGTACGTTCAAACTCAATTGGGGATCGATTTGAGGTCTGACATCGACGAGAAGCCAGTTACTCACCTAGGGTCACTTTTGAAGAAGATCGGTCTTGTTCAAATTAAATCAAAGAAGCCAATTGTCTCGAATGGACACAAAACATACTATTACGGAGTGTCAAGGGAATCCATAATGAAAATCGAGACCATTACCCAAAGACGGAAGGACCCTCAAAGGGTTGGATGGAATTTCGTTAATAAGTTATATGGGTTTCATTATTCACCTGATGAAATGGATCAAATAATGGAAGGCAACTATTAACTAATTGATTTTAGTGATTGAATTTGAATCTATTTCTATGGTTAGATCTATTGAGGCTACTAGTGAATGCCCCGTTCCGGGTCAACTTCTTGGTTTTTCATGGGATCAAGCCACCCGCTCAG
>CAZFVH010000030.1:30680-38292 GCA_964522465.1 uncultured Rubrivivax sp.
TGCCCCGTTCCGGGTCAACTTCTTGGTTTTTCATGGGATCAAGCCACCCGCTCAGACAGGTGGATAACACATCGCTATTTTTAGTATTCTTATAAATTTGAACCTGTTATCCTCCTTCCCTGAGTGGGGGGTGGGGTAAACCCTCAATGGTTTCGTGATCAAGTTCACCGTAGCTATGGTGTACATCCCAGAGGATCATTCTCAAACATGACCAACTTCAAGACTGACTTTGTCCTCAACCCAAGCCCAAAGGCGACCCTTCTGGAGGAGCTGGAACAGGCCATTAAGGAAGAGTTCATCGACTCTGAGGGGATCCTGACCGAGATCCGTCAGAACGACCTCCAGAAGGATCCTAAGTCAGAGCTGAATCAATCCTCGGATGTCATCTCTTCAAGATCGCTAGACACATCCCAGGATTGAACTCTAGAATCACGCGTCCAAAATTCCGGAGACATGACATGACCACACTTTCAGACCTGATCGCTCAGAAGGACGCCCTTGATGCCCAGATCCAACAGGTCAGATCTGAGTCCTTGAAGTCGGTGGTTTTCCAGATCCAAGCTTTGATGAGGGATCATGGACTCTCAATGGACGACATCATGGAGACCAAGAGATCAAGGACTCCCAGATCAATTGCCTCTTCGTCTCCCAGGGTAGCTGCTCCAGCAAGGTACCAGGATCCCACCACCGGAAAAACCTGGTCTGGTCTTGGGAAGCCCCCGAACTGGATCAAGGGTCAGAATAGGGAAGAATTTTTGATCAACTGATCCTGGAAATGCGGAGCAAAGCCCACCTTTATGGTGGGTTTTTTACTTGGCATCTTCACTTTTGAGTGTCAAAAAAACTCCGTATTCCAACAGGCTCCAGAAAGTCTCTTGAGCACTGTTACAAAATAGGGCTTCCAATTTCTAACAGGTCATATATACTAACAGTTGTTTTCTATCTTTTTGAGGTCACTATGTCTCGTATCTTTGCATACTATCGAGTTTCGACGAAAGACCAGACGACGGAGAATCAACTTCTGGCGATTCAACAGGCCGGCTACCACATTGCCAAGGGTCGGTACTTCCAAGACGTGATTTCGGGATCCACCCCAGCGATGTCTCGTCCTGAGTTCCAAAGGATGATCGACCGACTTGAAGAAGGTGATCAGGTTGTTGTCTTTGAACTTTCCCGCTTGGGTAGGGACACCATCGATGTGATGACCACCGTCAAAATGTTCAAGGAGAAAGGCATCAAGCTGGTCGTTCTTCAACTGGGAAATCTGGATCTCACTTCACCATCCGGAGAACTCATGGTGAACGTCATCGCTGCAGTCGCCCAGATGGAAAAGGCTCTGTTGATTGAGAGGGTGAATGCTGGCCTGGAACGTGCCAAACACGAGGGAAAGAAGCTTGGCCGTCCCTCCAAGACCACCGAGGAACAGAAGGCTGAGATCCGGACCCTCTCAGTTCACGGGTACAGCGTGAGTGATCTTGCCCGACAGTTCAAAATCAGCAGGGCTTCAGTGTTGAATGTGCTTCAGGATTGAAATTATTTGAATGCAATACTCCGAGGTGGGTCTTGTTGTCCCCGAGATTCATCCGAGAGCTTCAGTATTGAAGTGTATTGCTTGTCAGTCAGCCCAGCTTCTTTGCCAATTCCATCACGCTTGGGTGATAGTAGCGCTTCAGCATGCTCAGACTTCGGTGCCCTGACACTGCGGCCAGCTCGATCAAATTAGGCAGCTTACTCGCCATTCGAGTCACTGCCATATGGCGCAGATCATGAAAATGAATGTCGACGAGACCCGCCCTTTTGACTGCAATACGCCATGCTTTTGCTACTGCTGAATAGTTGATAGGGAAAACCCTTCCATCAATGCTTTCAGGCAATGCCTCCAAAATGGTCACGGCAGCGGTGCTAAGTGGTACCGTTCGCTTGTCGCCGTTTTTGGTTTCCCACAGGGTCACATAGCGCTGTTCAAGATGAACATCCTTCCAGTTCAGCGCCAACAACTCACCACGCCTCATCGCTGTTTCTAGCGCCAAGAGCACCAGTGGTTTCATCCAAATGCTTCTATTCTTGACAGGCTCCAACTGATCAAGCACAGCTTTCAGTTCTTCCTTACTTAGCAGCCGGTCTCGACCCTTGGGCACGACAGGCTTACGAACCAGCGCTACGGGATTAGCAATATTGATGCCCCATTCTTTACGGGCATGGTTGATGATGGAACTGATGAAGGCCAGTTCACGAATTACGGTCGCCGCTGATACCCGCTTAAGCCTGTCGTCGCGGTGCTTAGCCAAGGCTGCCGGCGTCAAAGCCAAGAGATTCAGACGTCCAACTGGACCTCTTGCTAAGGCGTTCAAGCGGTAGGCGTGCAGCTGCTCGTGCTTGTTGCCACGGAGAACTTCAGCGCTGTAACGCATAGCCAGATCAGCGAAGGTGTGCTTCTCTGCCTCTGCTGTGCTGGTGAAGGCGCCACGGTCCATCTCTGTTTCGACGGATCTTGCCCATCTCTCAGCGTCCTGACGTGTGATGAAGCTTCGTACTTCATCAGGGTGGCCTTTGCGACGTACCCGTGCTTGCCAACTGTTGCTCCGAAACCGAAACGATGCCATTTCCATCCTCGTTGGGACAGGAATGGGACAAGACAAGATGTAGACCTATTCAAGCACCCGGCATAGTCAACCCGGCACATTCACGAAGTCGACGCAAAGCCGTTCTAGTTCAAGGACTTAGCCAGTCGCCCGACTTGCCTCCTCGCTTCTCCAGGACCCGCACGTCGTCGATCACCATGCCGCGGTCGACGGCCTTGCACATGTCGTAGACGGTCAGCAGCCCGATCTGCACCGCCGTCAGCGCTTCCATCTCGACGCCGGTCCGACCCAGTGTTTCCACCTGTGCCGTGCAGCGCACCCGGTGCTGATCCGCCTCGAGATCGAAGTCCACCGACACGCGGGTGATTGGCAGCGGATGGCACAGAGGCACCAGGTCGGCAGTGCGCTTGGCGCCCTGGATCGCGGCGATGCGAGCCACCCCGATGACGTCGCCCTTCTTCGCCCGGCCCTCGGCCACGAGGGCGAACGTGGCCGGCAGCATCCGGATCACGCCGCTGGCTCGGGCCACGCGATGCGTCACGGCCTTGTCCGACACATCGACCATGCGCGCGTGGCCCTGCGCATCGAAATGGGTCAGCGTACCCTCGGTCATGGTCAGCCCTCCTCGCGTATGAAAACCTGCCATCATAGAAGGATGGGGAGCGCCGATCGATGAGTCGAGAACGCCGCGCCGACGGGAAGGATCCGGGCGGGCGGGTTCGCACGGGTGCGCGGCGAGATGCGTCGGTCGCCGGGACGACACGGCAGAGATCTGGGTCCGTCAGATCCGGTCTGCAGCGGGTCCTGGCATCGTGCCTGGTGGCCTGTCTGTCTTTGCAGCCCTTGCAGCCGCTCAAGGCCCAGGAGGCTGCTGCCGTGCTGCCTGCGCTTGGTGACCCGGCGGCCGCCGTGCTGCCGCTGAGCGAGGAGCGGCGCTTGGGCGAGCGACTGATGCAGCAAGTCTGGCGCAGCCCGACGTACCTCGACGACCCGGTCACGCTGGCCTACGTGCAGGCGCTGTGGCAGCGCCTGATCGTCACGGCGCGCGCGCGCGGCGACGTCGCGCCGGAACTGGACGACAGCTTCGCCTGGAGCCTGTTCCTGATCCGCGACCGCACGCTCAACGCCTTCGCCCTGCCGGGGGGCCACGTCGGCGTTCACC
This sequence comes from uncultured Rubrivivax sp., assembly GCA_964522465.1. Lineage (GTDB taxonomy): Bacteria > Pseudomonadota > Gammaproteobacteria > Burkholderiales > Burkholderiaceae_C > Rubrivivax. Next base: position 34,425 of record CAZFVH010000030.1, read on the forward strand.
TGGGCCTGCTGGCCGCCACCCGCAGTGCCGATGAGTTCGCGGCGGTGCTGGCCCACGAACTCACCCACGTGAGTCAACGCCACATCGCGCGCGGGTTCGCGACGGGGCAACGCCAGAGCGCCCTGGGGACGGCCGCGCTGCTGCTGGGGCTGCTCCTGGCCGCGCGGGCTGGGAACCCGGAGATGGCGCAGGCCGCGGTGGCAGGCAGTCAGGCTGCCATGATCCAGGGGCAGCTCAACTTCTCGCGCGAGATGGAGCGTGAAGCCGACCGCATCGGTGCGGCGATCCATGCGCAGGCCGGCTTCTCGCCTCATGGGACGGCCGCGATGTTCGACCGCCTGGAGCAAGCCGCCCGGCTCAACGACAACGGAGCCCTGGCCTATCTGCGCACCCACCCCTTGGGGTCCGAGCGCCTGGCCGACGCCCGGGCGCGCGCGGCCCTGCTGCCACCGCAGCCGCCGGCTCTGACACCGATGCATGCGCTGATGCAGGGCCGGGCGCGGGTGCTGATGGATCCTTCGGCGCAGAACTGGCAGCGGCTGGTGGCAGCGGTGGGGGATCTGCCCGCCTCGACCGTCGGGGACGCGCGCCACGCCGCGCCGACAGCCGAACGGCTCGGCGACCTGTACGCCGCGGCACTGGCCGCTTCGGGACTGGGCGAACAGGGTCAGGCACGCGCCCTGGTCCAGGCGCTGGATGACGCTGCGACCCTCATCGGGGCCACCGACACGGACGTGCAGACCACCATCGGCTGGCTGCGCGCGGAGCTGGCCATCGCGCAGGGCGACGGACCCCTCGCCCTGGCGCTGATGTCTTCGTTGCGGACGCCTGCTGGAGGCGGGATGTCGAGCCCGACCCCAGGGATGGACGACCGGGCACGCCCGAGCCTGCTGCTGCGAGCCGCCGCTGCGCTGGCCGCCGCTCGGCCCGATGCCGTGTCGGGCATCGTCGACCGCCGGCAGGTCGATGCGCCCACCCTGGAAGCGCTTGCCGACGTGCGCCAGGCCCTTCAGGTCTGGACGACCGAGCACCCACGCGACGCCCTGGCGTGGGAATGGCTGGGTCGCTGTGCGCAGGCCTTGGGCCTGCCGCTGCTGGCGCAGCGCGCCCGCGCCGAACGCCTGGCCGCCACCGGTGACCTCGATGCGGCGATCGACCGGCTGCTCGCCGCGCAGTCCGAAACGCGGGGCGCAGCGCGCGCCGACTTCATCGAAGCCTCGATCATCGACGTGCGCCTGAGACAGCTCCAAGCTCAACGCCGTCAGTGGGCCGACGAATTGCGGCGGGCGGGCGCGCCCGCGTCGCGATGATCCCGTGTCCTTGTCGCCCTCGCGCCAAGGCTCGTCCCGGCAGGCCCGGATCGCCACCGCGCCTGGGCTGCACCTGCGGGGTCGAGAGGGTCTGCAGCGGGTCGGGGCGCCGGCGGCGCCATCGAAGGTGACACCGCGCGATCGGCATCTCGGGACCTACTGGAATGCGGCGCTGAAGCGTCGAAATCCGGCAAGGCTACGGGAACACCATAGGCCCGAGCGTCTTTTCACGCGCCGCGGCGGGCATTACCATGCGTGCCCACGCCGCGCCACCCTGATGGACGGGCGTGTCGTTCCACCACCCCCCAGACATCCGGAGAACCCGACGATGGCTACCGCAAAGAAAGTCGCGGCCAAGAAGGCGGCCGCCCAGCCCGCCACCCCGACCGCTGCCGCACCGGCACCGGCTGCCGCCAAGAAGGCTCCGAACGCCGCTTTCATGAAGCCGATGACGCCGAGCGCGGCGCTGTCGGCCATCGTCGGCAAGAAGGCCCTCCCGCGTACCGAGGTGACGAGCAAGGTCTGGGAATACATCAAGAAGCACGGGCTGCAGGACGCCACCAATCGCCGTCAGATCAACGCCGATGCCAAGCTCAAGGCCGTGCTCGGCCAGGATCAGGTGTCGATGTTCGAGATGACGAAGATCATCAGCTCGCACCTGAGCTGACACTCCCCGCGGCCAGGCGGCGCTCGACGAAGTCGAGCCGGTCCTGGCCCCAGAAGATCTCCCCGTCGATGACATAACTGGGCGCGCCGAAGACACCGGCGTCGATCGCCGCCCGCGTGTGGGCGTCGTACAGTTCCTGCGCCGACGCGGTACGTGAATCGTCCAGGCGATGCTCGGGCAATCCATGGCGGCGCAGCAGCGCAGCCAGCGTGACCGCATCGGCGATGTCGGCCTGCTCGGCCCAGACCGCGGCGAGCACGCTGCCGGTCAGGCGCATGGCGGCATCGCTGCCATCGGCGGCCTCGACCACGCAGATCAGGCGTGCGGCATCGTCGCCTTGCACCGGGAAGTGGCGCGGTTGCACATGCATCGGCATGCCCAGCCAGTCGGCAAAGCGCCGCAATTCCACGAGTCGATACGCCTGGCGCTGCGGCGCGCGCTTGGGCAGCGGCAGCCCGCCGGAGACGGGGAACACGCGCCCGCCGAGATCGACCGGACGCACCCGCACCGTGGCGCCCGCCGCGCGCGCGATCCGCCCGAAGCGCTCGTGCCCCAGGTAGGCCCAGGGGCTCTGCGGTGCAAGGTAGTAATCGATGACCATCGTCATGCGCTGGCCTGCGCAGGATCCGTCGCTTCGCGGGCCAGACGCTGGCTGCGCCAGTACACGTCATCGCCCCCCAGGCCGTCGAGGTTGGCGCGGTTGAGGACACGCGCCAGCACGAACAGCAGGTCCGACAGGCGGTTCAAGTACTGCCGGGGGGCGTCGTTGACGGCCTCGTGCGCGCCCAGGCGGACGACCGCACGCTCGGCGCGGCGCGCGACAGTGCGCGCTACATGTGCCACCGCGGCGCTGCGCGTACCCGCCGGCAGGATGAACTCCTTCAGGCGCGGGAGCGTGGCGTTGTGGTGCGCCAGCGCGGCGTCGAGCCCGGCCACCGCGTCGACCCCGAGCAGGGTGTAGCCGGGGATGGACAACTCACCGCCGAGGTTGAACAGTTCGTGCTGGATGCGCACCAGCAGGTCTCGCACCTCCGGCGGCAGCGGCTCGGCCAGCAACACGCCCAAGGTCGAGTTCAACTCGTCGACATCGCCCATGGCCTCGACGCGCAGGTGATCCTTGGCGACGCGGCTGCCGTCACCCAGACCGGTCGAGCCGTCGTCTCCGGTACGGGTGGCGATCTGGGTCAGACGATGGCTCAAGGTCGGGCTCCGGGGAGGTGGACAGGGCGCAGCGGCCAGGTGGCAAGGGGTCGGCGTGGCCGCGCGCAGCGGTGCCAATTCGGGGACGCTGCCCGACGGCCCTGGCACCACGTGGCACGACCGCCACAGGCGCCGGATGCTATCAGCGCACCGCCACACCGCGCCCGCCATGGGCCTTCAAGCACGATGTGCCGGGCGGGTGCGTTATCGTCTGGATGCGGTCATGCCGTGCAGCTTCCAGGGCCTGGCCACGGTCGGCACGATGCAACCGCCACCGACGTCGCCGCCGGTCTGCTACCCCCGGCACCCTTCCGACTGCATACCCGTTCCCGAAGATCGACGAGGACCCTCTGCGATGAACGCTCCCCACGACTTCTCCCCACGCATCGACCCGCGCCCCGTGCCCGCGGCGATGCTGCAGGCGCTGCGCGCGCGCTTCGGCGAGCGCTGCTCGACGGCGCAGGCCGTGCGCGAGCAGCACGGACGGGACGAGTCGCCGTTCCCGGTCACGCCCCCCGAGGTCGTGGTCTTCTGCGAGAGCACCGAGGACGTGGCCGCGGTGGTGGCGCTGGCGCACGCGCACGCGGTGCCGGTCATCCCCTACGGCACCGGCTCCTCGCTCGAGGGCCACCTGCTGGCGGTTCAGGGCGGCGTGAGCGTGGACGTCAGCCGCATGACGCAGATCGTGCGC
>CAZFVH010000031.1:0-31149 GCA_964522465.1 uncultured Rubrivivax sp.
GGCGTAAGCCAACAGATTTACAGTCTGCCCCCTTTAACCACTCGGGCACCCCTCCACGGAGAACATAAAACTATAGCAGAACTCCAGATGTGTTGAGCAGGCGCGGTGACGGAGCGTGCGACGGACTCAGGGCCCACCAGTCGATCAGGGCCGCCGTGGCAGCGAAGTGGCTGCCGTCCGCCATGAACTCGCGCCGGAAGTCGTTCGACGGATGGCGTGTTCGATGAACGACCACGGAGGCTGCGGCAGCACCCGCCGCATGATCGAAGAAGGCCTGCGCTCGCCCCCCCCACAGCAGGAAGGCCGGCGGCGCGGACCAGCCGACCAGATGCTCGACGATCTGCGCGGTCAAGGACTGCCAGCCGACCGCCAGATGACTGCCGATGCGTCCGACCTCCACCGTCAGCACGGGGTTCAGCAACAGGACGCCCTGCTGCGCCCAGGCATCCAATGCCCAAGACACCGGTGGACTCCAACCGGGGCGATCCTGAGCGAGCACGCGGAAGATCTGCCGCAACGACACCGGACAGCGCCCGGCACCGGCGGAAAATGCCAGGCCGTCGGCGTGACCGGCCGTCGGATAGGGATCCTGGCCGAGGACAACCACCTTGACACGTTCCGGCCCCACCAAACGCAGCGCGCGAAATGGATCGGCGGGCGCGATGGGACGATCGCCCGAGACCGAACGCACCCGCTGCACCAACGCGTCCTGCCGTGCCGATGTCCAACCGGGCAGCACCGCACGCCAGAGGGACGGCAGCGCCTGAAAGGCTGCGGGCAGGTCGTCGGCGGTCACCCGAACAACTCCGCGAGCGCCGAGCCCGGATCGGGCGCGCGCATGAAGGCTTCGCCGACGAGAAAAGCGTGGACATCGGCCACACGCATGCGGTGAACATCGGCTCGGCTGAGGATGCCACTCTCGGTGACGAGCAAACGATCCGCGGGCACATGCGGCAGGAGTCCGAGCGTCGTGTCGAGCGAGACCTCGAAGCTGCGCAGATTGCGGTTGTTGATGCCGATGAGGCCGGTGCGCAGTCGCAACGCCCGCGACAGTTCGTCGGCGTCGTGCACCTCGACCAGCACATCCATCCCAAGCCCCTGAGCACAGGCCTCCAGGTCGGCGAGTTGGGCATCGTCCAGGCAGGCCACGATCAACAACACGCAGTCCGCCCCCATGGCACGCGCTTCGTGCACCTGGTACTCATCGACCAGGAAGTCCTTGCGCAGAACCGGCAGCGCACAGGCCTCGCGGGCCTGCTCCAGGAAGGCCGCACTGCCCTGGAAGAAGCGCTCGTCGGTCAACACGCTCAGGCAAGCGGCGCCACCGGCTTCGTAACGGCGCGCGATGGCCGCGGGGTCGAAGGGCTCACGCAAGACGCCCTTGCTCGGACTGGCTTTCTTCACCTCGGCGATCACGGCGGACGAGCCAGCAGCGATGCGTGCGCGCATGGCGGCCTCGAAGCCGCGCAGACCGCCGCGCGCCTGCGCCGCGGCGCGGACCTGTGCCAGACTGGCACGGGTCCGCGCCGCGGCGACTTCCTCGCGCTTGACGTCGACGATGCGTTGCAGGATGTCGGACACCTCGGGCTCCCGGTCGGTGAATGGGGACGACCGGGACGACAACGATCCGGCCGTCGATGGGGGGTCAGAAGTCAGGCCGTAGCGGGCCGGAAGCGGTTGGTCACGCTGACGAACTGGCTGAGCTTGGCCAGCGCAGCGCCCGATGCAACCGCCTCTCGCGCCCGCCGCACGCCCTCCGCGACGCTGGACGCCACACCCGCGCAGTACAGGGCAGCGCCCGCATTGAGCAGCACGACATCCCGCACCGGACCGTCCTCGTTGGCCAGCGCGCGCTGGATGCACTGCACCGACTCCTGGGTGCTCGCCACCTTGAGCACGCGCGAGTCGTAGACCGGCAGGCCGAAGTCGCTCGGGTGCACGGTGTACTCGCGTACCTCGCCGTCCTTCAGTTCGCCCACCAGCGTCTCGCCCGACAGCGAGATCTCGTCCATGCCGTTCATCCCGTAGACCACCATCACGTGCTCGCTTCCCAGGCGCTGCAGCACCCGCACCTGGATGCCCACCAGGTCCGGGTGGAAGACACCGAGCAACTGGTTGGGCGCGCCGGCCGGGTTGGTCAGCGGGCCGAGGATGTTGAAGAGGGTGCGTACGCCGAGTTCCTTGCGCACCGGGGCGGCATGCTTCATCGCCGCGTGATGATGCGGCGCGAACATGAAGCCGATGCCGGTCTCGGCCAGGCAATCGGCCACCTGCTGGGGGTTCAGACCGATGTAGGCCCCCAGCGTCTCCATCACGTCGGCCGAGCCGGAGGTCGAAGACACGCTGCGCCCGCCGTGCTTGGCCACACGCGCGCCCGCCGCGGCAGCGACGAACATCGAGGCCGTTGAAATGTTGAAGGTATGCGAAGCATCACCGCCCGTGCCGACGATGTCGACCAGGTGGGTGCGGTCGGCCACGGCCACCGGCGTGGCGAACTCGCGCATCACCTGGGCGGCCGCGGCGATCTCGCCGATGGTCTCTTTCTTGACCCGCAGGCCGATCGCGAACGCCGCGATCATCACCGGCGACATCTCGCCGCCCATGATGCGCCGCATCAGCGCCAGCATCTCGTCGTGGAAGATCTCGCGGTGTTCGATGACGCGGGTCAGCGCGTCGGTGTTGGTGATGGGCATGGGTCGGTCCTCGGGAGGCTGGGGACGGCCACGGCCGTGGCTCGATCAGGATCGTGCACGGGTGGTGCGGGAATCGGAAACGATCCTCGGACGATGCTCACAGGCTGCGCCGCAGAGCGACGATGGCGGCATCGACGTCGGATGGGGTCACATCCAGATGGGTGACCAGGCGCAGCCGGTACAGCCCGGTGCACAGCACGCCGGCATCGCGCGCCCGGTCGACCGCCCCCTGGGCGCGATCAGGCGAGAGGTTGAGGAAGACGATGTTGGTCTGCGGCGGCTCCACCGTCACGCCCGGCAGACCCTGGAGCCCCTCGGCCAGACGCCGGGCATGGGCGTGGTCCTCGGCCAGGCGCTCCACGTGGTGGTCCAGCGCATGCAGCGCCGCGGCCGCGAGCACACCGGCCTGACGCAGGCCGCCACCGAGCATTTTGCGTATCCGGCCCGCTCGGGCGATCAGCTCGCGCGAGCCGCACAGCGCCGAGCCCACGGGAGCCCCCAAGCCCTTGCTGAAGCACACCGAGACAGTGTCGAAAGGCGCAGCGAGCGCGCGGGCAGCCTGCCACGGCGAGCCGGGTTCGGTCGCCACCGCGGCATTGAACAGGCGCGCGCCGTCCAGGTGCGTGGTCAGTCCGTGCGTGCGCGCCAGGCCGGTGGCCGCCTCGACATAGGCCTGCGGCAACACCTTGCCACCCCAGGTGTTCTCGAGCGCGAGCAGGCGCGTGCGGGCGAAGTGCGGATCATCGGGCTTGATCGCAGCCTCGATGTCGGCCAGCGCCATCGTGCCGTCGCCAGCCTGCGCCAAGGGCTGCGGCTGCACGCTGCCGAGCACGGCCGCTCCGCCAGCCTCCCAGCGATAAGCGTGAGTCATCTGTCCGGCGATGAACTCGTCGCCCCGGCCGCAGTGGCTCATCAACGCGCACAGGTTGCCCTGCGTGCCGCTGCTGACGAACAGCGCCGCCTCCTTGCCGAGCAACCCGGCGATCCTGTCCTGCAAGGCGTTGACGGACGGGTCGTCGCCGAACACGTCGTCGCCGACCTCGGCGGCGGCCATGGCCGCACGCATCGCGGCGGTCGGCCGCGTCACCGTGTCGCTGCGCAGGTCGATCAGTCGTGTCATGCAGCCTCCGCCATCGCGCCCATGCGCAAGAATCGACCGAGCAGAGCGTGTCCGTGCTCGGACAACACGGACTCGGGGTGGAACTGCACGCCTTCCAGCGGCGCCGGCCCGCCCGCCAGGCCGCGGTGGCGCACCCCCATGATCTCGCCGTCGTCGGAGGTCGAGCTGACCTCGAGCTCCGCGGGCAGGGTGTCGCGATCGATGGCCAGCGAGTGGTAGCGGATCACGGTGAAGGTCTCCGGCAGGCCCTCGTAGACGCCACGGCCGTCGTGACGGACAAGACTGGTCTTGCCATGCATCTGGCGCGCGGCACGCACGATGCGACCGCCCAGCGCCGCGCCGATGCTCTGGTGACCGAGGCACACCCCCAGGATGGGCAGACGGCCGATGAAATGGCGGATGGCCGGCACGCAGATCCCGGCCTCGGCCGGCGAGCACGGCCCCGGAGAGAGCACCAGCCGATCGGGCTGCATCGCCTCGATCTGTTCCAGCGTCACCTCGTCGTTGCGCACCACGCGCACGTCCTCACCCAGCTCGCTGAAGTACTGGACGAGGTTGTAGGTGAAGCTGTCGTAGTTGTCGATCATCAGCAGCATGTCGGCACCTGCCCTTCGAGATCTGCCCTGGCACGGTGGACCACCTCCGTGAGGGTCTTCCGCCGGGGGCTCACACTGATGTGCAGCCACGTGCGGGTGGGGTGTGGGCGCTTCGGCGTGCATGTCGCCGGGCGCTGGCGTGGAGGAGTGTCAGGCCGATGGCTTGCGCCAATGCCGGGCACAGGACGCCGAGGTGACGTTCGAACGCTGAAACATGAACCGCATTATCCTTGCGCACAGGCGCTGTGAATGCACCGCAGTGGCGAGCCGAACGCCCACGGGTGACAGGCTGTTTCAGTTCGTGACGCCAGCCAGTGGCTCCTTCGCCCGCGTCCTGAGAGAGTCCACGGGATTTGCGGTCGGCGCCCCCACCAACGCAGGGCCCGGCTCCGGCAGCGACCTGCGTACGCGCGCGGCCGGCAGGAGCAGCCTGAAGGTCGATCCGCGGCCGAGTTCCGACTGGATGTCGATCTGGCCGCCATGCCGCTGCATCACGTGCTTGACGATGGACAGACCGAGGCCCGTGCCGCCCGTGTCGCGAGAGCGTCCCCCGTCGACGCGATAGAAGCGTTCGGTCAGGCGCGCCAGATGCTCGCGCGCGATGCCCGGGCCGTCATCGCGGACTTCGAACACCCCGCTTCCGTCGACGTCGCGCGACCAGCGCAGCCAGACGTGGCCGCCCTCGGGGGTGTAGCGCACGGCGTTCGTGACGAGGTTGCCCAAGGCGCTCTGCAGTTCGGTGGGCGCGCCGGAGATGTCCTCGGACGGAAGGTCCCCGTCCAGCGCCACGCCATGACGACCGGCCGACAGCGCACGGCCATCGGCCAGCGCCTGGCTGAGCAGTCGCCCCACCGGCATCCACGATTCGGCCGAGGGGCGGGGGCTGCCCTCGAGCTGGGCCAGCGTCAGCAGGTCCGCCACCAGCGCCTGCATGCGATCGGTCTGCTGCTGCATCAGCGTCAGCACCCGACTGCGCTCGGCCTCACTCAGCGGCAGCGTGGCCAGCGTCTCGACAAAGCCCGCCAGCACCGTCAGCGGCGTACGGATCTCATGCGAGACATTGGCGACGAAATCCCGGCGCATCGCCTCGGCCCGGACCCGCTCGGTCACGTCCTGCGACAGCACCAGGCGTGGGCCGTCGCCATAGGGCCGCACCAGCACCGACAGCGTCCCCGGAGCGCGCGGGTTCGGGTAGACCACCGGACGGTCATACACACCCTGCTGCAGGTAGGAGACGAAGGCCGGGACGCGCACCAAATTCGTGATGCGCTGCTGCACGTCGCGCACCGGATCCAGCCCGAAATGGTCGGCCGCCACGCGGTTGCACCACTCGATCTGGCCCTGCGAGTCGAGCAGCAACACACCGTTGGGCGAAGCTTCGATCGCGGTGAGGAACTGACGCAGTTTGTCGCGTTCGGCCTGGGTGCGCTGCTCGCGCTGCGACAGCACACGCTCCATGCGATAGGCGAGTTCCCCCCAGAAGCCACTGTCGCGAGGCGCGGGACCGTCCGGGGCGGTTCGCAACCACAGCAGCACGCGCGAACCGCGCCAACGGTCGATGAAGGCCGAGAACGCCGCGCCGCAGATCGCTCCGGTGACCGACAAGCCCAGCGGGGCACCGGCCAATGCGCCGATCAGCCCCCCGATGCCCGCACCGACCAGCGCGTGCAGGACGACGGCGACGATGCGCCCGAACAGTCCTTCCATCGACAGGCCGGCCCGTTCAGGCGGCGACCGTGCGCGCCGCAGCGACGAAGCGATAACCGGCGCCTCGCACCGTCTCCACCATGGCCGCACAGCCCCCGGGCGTCAGCGCCTCGCGCAGGCGCTTGACGTGGACGTCGACCGTGCGCTCCTCGATGAAGACGTGGTCACCCCAGACGCGGTCGAGCAACTGCCCGCGGCTGTGGACGCGCTCAGGGTGGGTCATCAGGTAGTGCAGCAGCTTGAACTCGGTGGGCCCGACCTTGAGTTCGACCGTGCCCTCCGGTCGCTCGCTGGTGACCCGGCGGGTCCCCGGATCCAGCCGCAGGGGCCCGACCTGGACGGCGTCCTCCAGCACCTGCGGCGCCCGTCGACGCAGCACCGCGCGGATGTGGGCCACCAGCGTGCGCGGGGAGAAGGGCTTGGTCAGGTAGTCGTCGGCACCCGCCTCCAGGCCGTGCACCTGATCCGACTCCTCGGCGCGCGCGGTCAGCATGATCACCGGCAGATCGCGCGTGCGCGCCTCGGCCCGCCACTGGCGGCACAGCGCCGCGCCGCTCTGCCCAGGGAGCATCCAATCCAGCACCACCAGACTCGGCAGCTCGCGATCGACCTCGGCGCGGGCCGCTTCGGCGCTGCCCACCACCGTGACCGCGAAGCCGGCGTGACGGAGGTTGATCGAGATCAGCTCGGCGATCGCCGACTCGTCCTCGACCACCAACAATCGGTTCATCGCCATCGTCGCCGTCGCCTCGTCCTACTTGATCGCGTTCTCGACGGCGTCCATCGGCGTGTGACGCACGTCGGCACCCTTGACGATGTAGATGATCGCCTCGGCCAGATTCTTGGCGTGATCGCCCACGCGCTCGACCGCCTTAGCGACGAACACCAGATCGATGCTCGAGGAGATCGTGCGCGGATCTTCCATCATGTAGGTGATGAGCTTGCGCATCAGGCCCTCGAACTCCCGGTCGATCTGGTCGTCCTGCTTGAGCACCTCCAGCGCGCGCACGGTGTCGAGCCGGGCGAAGGCATCGAGGGCCTTGCGCAGTTGCGCCACGGCCAGATCGGCCTCGAACTGCAGGTCGGACACCGGCACGCGCAGTCGCCCGGGCAGGCCGATGTCGACCAGACGCTGCACGACGCGGGCAATCCGCGCGGCCTCGTCACCCACGCGCTCGAGGTTGGCGATGATCTTGCTGATCGCGATCAGCAGGCGCAGGTCGCGCGCCGTGGGCTGGCGGCGGGCGATGATGCCCGACAGGTCGCGGTCGACCTCGACCTCCATGCGGTTGACGCGGATCTCGTCGCGCAGCACCTGCGCGGCCAGATCACCGTCGAAGGCCGCCATGGCCGAAACGGCCCGCGAGACCTGGCTCTCCACCAGCCCGCCCATCTCGAGCACGCGCGTGGAAACCCCGCTGAGTTCGGCATCGAACTGCGTGGACAGGTGCTTGTCGCTCATTGCATCTCCTCGTGCGGTCCGCAGGGCGATCGTCAGCCGAATCGCCCGGTGATGTAGTCCTCGGTCTCCTTGCGGGCCGGCTTCATGAAGATCTCCTTCGTCTCGCCATACTCGATCAGGTCGCCCAGGTACATGTAGGCGGTGTAATCGCTGCAGCGTGCGGCCTGCTGCATGTTGTGCGTGACGATGGCGATGGTGTAGTCGTTCTTCAACTCGTGCACCAGTTCCTCGATCTTGCCCGTGGAGATGGGGTCGAGGGCGGACGTCGGCTCGTCCAGCAGCAGCACCGACGGCTTGACAGCCACGCTGCGCGCGATGCACAGACGCTGTTGCTGACCGCCCGACAACGACAGGCCGCTCTGCTGCAACTTGTCCTTGACTTCCTTCCACAGCGCCGCCTTGGTCAGCGCCCACTCGACCCGGTCATCCATCTCGCTGCGCGAGAGCTTCTCGTACAGGCGCACCCCGAAGGCGATGTTCTCGTAGATCGTCATCGGAAAAGGCGTGGGCTTCTGGAAGACCATGCCGATGCGCGCGCGCAGCAGGTTCAGGTCCTGTCCGGCGTCCAGGATGTTGCGGCCGTAGAAGTTGATCTGGCCCTCGGCGCGCTGACCCGGGTAGAGGCTGTACATGCGGTTGAAGGTGCGCAGCAGCGTGGACTTGCCGCAGCCCGACGGGCCGATGAAAGCCGTGACCTTGCGCTCGACCACGTCCATGTGGATGTTGCGCAGGCCCTGGAAGCTGCCGTAGAAGAAGTTCAGGCCGCGGATCTCGAGCGCGTTGGCGGAGGTGGGGGCGGTCGTGCTCATGAGGATGGGTCCGTGCAGGCGGGGGTGGCAGTGGACAGCGGTGTCGACAGGACAGCAGGCGCGCAGGCCCGCCTCAGGACGGCACCTTCTCGCGGAAGAACACGCGGGCGATGATGTTGATCACCAGCACCGCCAAGGTGATCAGCAGCGCGCCGCCCCAGGCCAAGCGGATCCAGTTGTCGTAGGGGCTCATCGCGAACTGGAAGATGACCACCGGCAAGTTGGCCATGGGCTGGTTCATGTCGGTGCTGAAGAACTGGTTGTTCAGCGCGGTGAACAGCAGCGGCGCGGTCTCGCCGCTGATGCGCGCGATGGCCAGCAGCAATCCGGTGACGACCCCGCTGCGCGCGGCGCGCAGGGTGACGAACGTCGCAACCCTCCACCGCGGCGCGCCCAGGGCGAACGCTGCCTCCCGCAGGCTGCCAGGCACCAGGCGCAACATGTTCTCGGTGGTGCGCACGACCACCGGCACCGCGATCAGCGCCAGAGCGAAGCTGCCAGCCCAGCCAGAGAAGTGCTTGACCTGCGCCACCAACACGGCGTAGACGAACAAGCCCAGCACGATGGACGGCGCCGACAACATGATGTCGGTGACGAAGCGCGTGACCTCGGCCGTGCGGCTGCGGTCGCCGTACTCGGCCAGGTACACGCCGGCGAAGATGCCGATGGGGGTGGCCACCAGGACCGTGAAGCCCACCATCATCAGGCTGCCGACGATGGCGTTGAGCAGGCCGCCCCCCTCGCTGCCGGGCGCTGGGGTGGACTGGGTGAACATGTTCCAGTCCAGCGCCGCCAATCCATTCTTGAACAGCACGAACAGGATCCACAACAGCACGGTCAGGCCGAGGACCATGGCCGCCATCGACAAGGTCAGGCCGATGGCGTTGACGACCTTGCGCCGACGGTATAGGGAAGGGTTGCTGATGTCCATCATGACGGTCTCACACGCCCTTGGCTTTTTCGGTGCGCACGATCAGCAGCTTGGCCAGGGCCAGCACGATGAAGGTGATCACGAACAGCAGGAAGCCCAACGCGAACAGCGTGGACAGGTGGAAGTCAGCCGCCTCGCCGAACTCGTTGGCCAGCGTCGAGGCGATCGACGTGCCCGGGGAGAACAGCGACGCCGACAGGCGCTGCGAGTTGCCGATGACGAAGGTCACGGCCATGGTCTCGCCCAGGGCGCGTCCCAGGCCGAGCATCACGCCGCCGATCACGCCCTTTTGCGTGTAGGGCAGCACGACGCGGCGCACGACCTCCCAGGTGGTGCAGCCCAAGCCGTAGGCCGACTCGCGCAGGATGGGCGGCACGATCTCGAAGACATCTCGCATCACGGCGGCAATGAAGGGCAGCACCATGAACGACAGCACGATGCCGGCGGCCAGGATGCCGATCCCGTTCATCGCGCCGCCGAACAGCGGGGCGATCAGCGGCATCTGCCCCAGCGTGGACTGCAGCGCCGGCTGGCCGTACTCGGCGAACAGAGGCGCGAAGATGAACAGGCCGAACATGCCGTAGATGATGGACGGCACAGCTGCCAGCAACTCCACCGCCGTGCCCAGCGGCCGGCGCAACCACGTCGGGCAGGTCTCGGTCAGGAACAAGGCGATGCCGAACGACAAGGGCACGGCGATCAGCAGCGCGATGCTCGCGCTCAACAAGGTGCCGACGATGGCGATGGCCGCGCCGAACTCCTCGTTGATGATGTCCCACTCGACCCGCCAGATGAATCCGACACCGAATTTCTGGAACGCCGGCCAGGCATTGATGAAAAGGGAGATGATGATGCCCGTCAACGCCGCCAAAACCAGCAGCGAGAACACCATCGTGACCTTGTGGAAGAGGAAGTCCTGCCAGCGCTGACGCCTGGCCACGGCCTCCACCCTCGCAACGTCATCCGCGCTGCGCTGGGACTCGACGCTCATCGCGGCTCCCGAAGTCATGACAACTCCCGTATTGGATCAGGTTGAAGGCGTCGGGCGGGGAAAGGAAGAGCGCCGGGACGCGCTGGCGTGCCGGCGCTCATCAGGACAGCCGGGCTGAACACGACCTTGCGGCCGCGTCGCCCGGCGCCAGCACTCAACGCGCGATCTGCGACCACACCTTGGTGCGGATGTCGTTGGTCAGGCTGTCGGGCAGCGGCACGTAGTCGAGTTCCAGCGCCATCTGCTTGCCGTTCCTGAACGACCAGTCGAAGAACTTCAACACCTCGGCGGCGGCGGCCTTGTCGGTCGGCTGCTTGTACATGAGGATGAAGGAGGCGGTCACGACCGGGTAGCTGAGGTCGCCGGGCTGGTTCACCAGGGAAATCCCCATGCCGGGGACGCTGAACCAGTCAGCACCCGCTGCCGCAGCGGCGAAGGTATCGTCACCAGGCATGACGAACTTGCCGTTGCGGTTCTGCAATGCCATCACCGGGATGTTGTTCTTCTTCGCGTAGGCATACTCGACATAGCCGAGCGAGCCCTTGATGCGCGAGACGTTGGCAGCCACGCCTTCGTTGCCCTTGCCACCGACGGACGACGCCGCCGGCCACTTGACCGCCGCACCCTTGCCCACCGTGTCGGCCCACTCCTTGCTCACCGAGGCCAGGTAGTCGGTCCAGTTGAAGGTGGTGCCCGAGCCATCGGCGCGATGGACGATGGTGATGTTCTGGTTGGGCAGGTTCTTGCCGGGGTTCAGGGCGGCCAGCTTCGGGTCGTTCCACTTGGCGATCTTGCCCATGAACATCTCGGCCAGCACGGGGCCGGTCACGCGCAGTTCACCCTTGGCAAATCCATCCAGGTTGAACACAGGGACCGTGCCGCCGATGATGGCCGGGAACTGCACCATGCCATCCTTGTCCAACGCATCGCCCGCCACCGGCGCGTCGGTCGCGCCGAACGCCACAGTCTTCGCGCGGATCTGCCGGATGCCACCGGAGGAGCCAATCGACTGATAGTTCAGGCCGATCCCGGTGGCCTTCTTGTAGCCCTCGGCCCACTTGGCGTAGATCGGATATGGGAAGGTGGCGCCGGCACCGGTGATGTCGGCCGCGAAGACCGGGGTGCTCAGGCCGAGCGCGATCGCCACCGCGGCGGTCGACTTCAGGAAAAGACGCTTCATGGGAACTTCCTCTTGAACGAAGGGCGTTGGAATGAAACGGACTCTAGGGACGCCCCATGAAAGTTTTGTGACAGTTCGCCACTCTCTTTCGATCCGGTCTCGTGGCGGGATTGCCACAGTCACACAGGGCGACGGCTCATTTCACGAAGTTGTCACGATGTACCCCTAATCTCACGCGAACGTCACATCGTTTCTGCCAGCGCTTCCGTGCTCCCATCCCTGAGGCCGGTTCGGCCATGATCGACCGCGAGTCGTCGATCCTCGCGTTCAACCGCCGGGTGCTGCAGCAGGCCAGGCGCGCCGACGTGCCCTTGCTCGAGCGGCTGCGCTACATCACCATCGTCTCCTCCAACCTCGACGAGTTCTTCGAGGTCCGCTACCCTGATCACCTCGAGTCGATGCGGCAGGCGGCCACGCCACAGGCAGCGCTGACCTTCACCGAGGTATCGGATGCCGCCCACGCGCTGATCGACGAGCAGTACCGGGTGTTCAACGAGGAAGTGATGCCGGCGCTCGCCATGCACGGCATCCGCATCCTCAACCACGCCGACCGGGGCACCGCGCAGCGGCGCTGGGTGGCCCGCTACTTCGACACCCAGGTGCGGCCGCTGCTGGTACCGGTGGCGCTGGATCCGGCGCACCCCTTCCCGCTGGTGGCCAACAAGAGCCTGAACTTCATCCTGCGTCTGTCGGGCGACGACGCGGCGGGCGGCGCCGGCTCGGTGGTGATCGTCAAGGTGCCGCGCACCCTGCCGCGCGTCATCCGGTTGCCCGACCGGCTGATGCCCCGCGGCGAGCAGGGTTTCGTGCTGCTGACCAGCGTGATCCGCGCGCATCTCGAGGGGCTGATCCCGGGGCGGCGCGTGGAGTCCTTCTCGCAGTTCCGCATCACCCGCGACGCCGACCTCGACGTCGACGAGGACGAGGTCACCAACCTGCGCCAGGCGCTGCGCACCGGCTTGAGGACGCGCCAGTTCGGGCAGGCGATCCGCCTCGAGGTGGTGCAGTCGTGCCCGCCGATGCTGGCGTCCTTCCTGCTGCAGCAGTTCGCGCTGCCGCCCGAGGCGCTGTACAAGGTCAACGGGCCGGTGAACCTCGTGCGACTGAACGCGCTGATCGATCTGGCCGACGCCCCAGGCCTGCGCTTCCCGCCGTTCGAGCCGGGCTGGCCGGCCGGGCCGTGGCAGCCCGGCGCACCGGTCTTCGACGCCCTGCGCCAGGGCGATGTGCTGCTGCACCATCCCTTCCAGGGCTTCGAGCCCGTGGTCGACTTCCTGCGCCAAGCGGTGGAAGACCCGCAGGTGCTCGCCATCAAGCAGACCATCTACCGCACGGGCTCGGAAAGCGTGCTGATGGACCTGCTGCTGGAAGCGGTGCGCCGCGGCAAGGACGTCACCGTCGTGCTCGAGCTGAAAGCCCGCTTCGACGAGGAGGCCAACATCAACTGGGCCGAGCGACTCGAGGGCGTGGGCGCGCAGGTGGTCTACGGCGTGGTCGGGCTGAAGACGCACGCCAAGCTGCTGCTCGTCACCCGGCGCGAAACCCCGCGCACCGGCGCCCCGGTGCTGCGACGTTACGCCCACCTGTCCACCGGCAACTACAACCCGCGCACGGCGCGGCTGTACACCGACGTCGGCCTGCTGACCTCGCGCCCCGAGGTGACCGCCGACGTCGACGCCGTCTTCCTCACGCTGTCGAGCCTGGCGCCGATGCCGCGCCTGAAGCGCCTGCTGGCCGCACCGTCCCAGTTGCATGCACGCATGTTGGCGCTGCTGCGACGGGTGACCGCGGCGGCACGCCGAGGGCAGGCGGCGCGCGTGGTGCTGAAGGTCAACTCACTGACCGACCCGGCGCTGATCGACGGCCTGGTTGCGGCGTCTCGCGCGGGCGTGCGGATCGACCTGATCGTGCGCGGGGCCTGCACGCTGCGGCCTGGCGTGGCCGGCGAGACCGAGCACATCCACGTGCGCTCGGTCATCGGCCGCTTCCTCGAGCACACGCGCGTGTTCCACTTCCGCTGGGGCGAGGGCCCGCGTCAGCAGGCGCTGTACCTCAGCAGCGCCGACTGGATGACGCGCAACATGCTGCGCCGCGTCGAGGTGGCCTGGCCGGTCGACGACCCAGCCCTGCACCAACGCGTGCTCGAGGAGTGTCTCGAGCCCTATCTGCGCGACGGCGTCGACGCCTGGGAACTCCAGCCCGATGGCCGGTACCTCCCCGCAACGGGCGAGGGCCCTGCAGCGCAGCACGTCCTCATGGGCCTGCTGGGCCACGCGGACCACGCATGAGCGACTGTGTGAAACCGATGAGCCGACCTGGCCATCACTCCGATACGGTCGGCGTCGGGCCACTCGGCGCGCCCACCGCCCGGAAAGACACATGGACCTGATCCTCTGGCGCCATGCCGATGCCCGAGACGTCGACGAGGCCCTGCCCGATGCCCTGCGGCCGCTGACCGCCAAGGGCGAGCGGCAGGCGCGGCGGATGGCGCAGTGGCTGAACCAGCACCTGCCGGACTCGACCCGCGTGCTGATCAGCCCGACGCTGCGCACCCGACAGACGGCCGACGCCCTGGGGCGCAAGGTCCGCACCGTCCCCGACCTGGGGCCGGACGGCGGTGTCGAAGGCCTGCTGACAGCCACGCGATGGCCCGACGCGCGCGAACCGGTGCTCGTCGTCGGCCACCAGCCCACGCTCGGACTGACGGCCGCCTACCTGCTGGCCGGGGTCGCGCAGCCGTGGTCGGTGCGCAAGGGCGCGGTGTGGTGGCTGCGCCAGCGCGAACGCGCCGACGGCGCCGAGGTCGTGCTGCACGCGGTGCTGGGGCCGGAGCAGTTGTAAGGCAACCCAGCCCGGCGCGGATCAGGCGATGGAGCCCTTGGCGGTGCGCCGCTTGTCGGCCCGCGGGGCCGGGGCCTCGCCCGGCAGCGCCAGGAACAGGTCCGCGTACTCCTGGGACACCTTGTGCCCCGGGTCCATGTGGATCATCGGCCGCGCGAGCTGGTGCGACTCGCGGATCTTGACCGACGCACTCAGGTAGGGCTGCAGCACCGGCAGGCCCTCGTCGACCAGGGCCTGGACCAGCTCGGCTGGCAGCCGGGCACGCGACTGGAACTGGTTGACGACGATGCCGTGCACCTGCAGGTCGGGGTTGTGGTCGCCGCGCAGGTCCTCGACCTCCTCCAGCAGGCCATAGAGCGCCTGGCGCGAGAAGTCGTCGCAGTCGAAGGGGATGAGACAGCCCTGGGCCGCGATCAGTGCGCTGCGCGTGTAGAAGTTCAGCGACGGCGGCGTGTCGATCCAGATCCGGTCGTAACGGTCGGCCAGGGTTTCCAGGCCCCGCCGGAGCTTGTAGATCTTGTAGCGGGACTCGAGCTTGGAGTGAAGCGCCTCGAGCTCGCCGCTGGCCGGCATCACGTCCAGCCCCTCGAAGGGCGAGGCGGTGACGAAGCCCTCGACACCCTCATCCTTCATCGTGTACTTCAGCGACTGCTCGAAGAAGCCCGCCGCCCCCGCGGTGCCCGGGTCGGCCCCCGCGCCCAGCAGGTAGCGGGTGCTGTTGGCCTGCGGATCGAGGTCGACCACCAGCGTGCGCAGCCCGCGCGCCGCGCCGACCGCGGCCAGGTTGCAGGTGATCGTGGACTTGCCCACGCCCCCCTTGCGGTTGAAGACGACTCGACGCATGGAGACCCCCGGAAAGCAGCAAGGACCGTAAGCGATCCATTGTCCACGCGCAGAGCCTGCGGAATGTGTCACCGCGGCATCACGCCATCTTCATCGATGCGTCACCGTCGCGGACGACCATCAGCGCATGCAATCCATCCCCTTGGGCCGCTGCGCGCCCGATGCCCCGCAGATCGTCACCAAGCGGCTCGGCGAGCCGCCGCGCGCGGCGCCTGCCAGGCCCATGGCGCTGCAGGCGAGCTGGGCGCGGCACGCTGACGACGTACGCGCCGCACAGGCGCTGCGCCACCGGGTCTTCGCGCTGGAGATGGGCGCGCGGCTGCGACCGCTGCCGGGCACGCCCGCCGGGCACGACAGCGATCTGTACGACCGCCACTGCGAGCACCTGCTCGTCAGGGCGCACCCGGCCGACGGCAGCGCGGGCGCCGTGGTCGGCACCTACCGGGTGCTGACGCCGGCGGCGGCGAAGCTGGTCGGCGGCCTATACACCGACCAGGCATTCGACCTCGTGCGGCTGTCGCGCCTGCGTCCACGCATGGTCGAGTTGGGTCGCGCCTGCGTCGACCCGGCCTGGCGACAGGGTTCGGTGATCCTGATGCTGTGGGCCGAGCTCGCACGGTTCATGGAGCGCAACGGACTCGACCTGATGATCGGTTGCGCCAGCGTGCCGATGCGTGACGGCGGCCACGTCGCCGCCAGCCTCTGGGAGCGTCTGCGCAAGAGCCACCTCGCGCCGATCGAGCATCGCGTCACCCCGCGGCTGCCGCTGCCGGTGGACGACCTGCGACTCGATCTGGCGGTCGATCTGCCTCCGCTGGTCAAGGGCTATCTTCAGTGCGGCGCCCGGGTGCTGGGGGCGCCCGCCTGGGACCACGACTTCGGCACCGCCGACCTGCCGATGATGCTGAACGTGCGCGACCTCCCGGCCGCCTGCAGGCGGCGCTTCCTGGAACGGACGGGCGTCGACGAAGTGGCCACCGCACCGCGCCCGTCGCCGCAGCCCGCTGGACCGTCAGCGATGCCCGCCTGATCAGTCGCCGAGGTCGATTTGCAGCACGCCCGCGCGCTGCCAGGCCAGCGCCTCCTCGTGCAACAGGTGCAGGGTGCGGGGGCTGACCGGTACGCGGGCGGGGCGCCAGGACAGCAGCGCCGTGCGGTCCCCACGACGCGACAGCAGCAGTTCGGGCAGACGGTCGGTGTCGCGCGCGTGGCAGCGGATCACCGCCAAGCGCAGGCACAGCACCCGCCAGGCGAAGGAAAGATCCTGCAGGCCGGCCTCGATCTTGCGCAGGCCCCCGCGCTGCGCCAGGACCAGTTGCCCCATCCGACGCTGCTGGCTCTGCGAAAAACCCGGGGCGTCCAGGTTGGACAGGATGTAGGCACTGTGCCGGTGGTAGTCGTGGTGCGACAGCGACATCCCGATTTCATGCAGGTCGCAGACCCAGCCGAGCTCGCGCCGGGACTGTGCCTCGTCGTCGAGGGACACCGCATCGTGCAGCGCCAGCGCCACGGCGCGCACGCGCGCGGCCTGCGCGGTGTCGATGCCGAAGCGGATCTGCAACGCCCCGACGGTGTGGTCGCGCACATCGTGGACGCGCGCGCCGCGCGCGGCGGCCAGGCGCTCGTGCAGGTCGACGATGACGCCCTGCCGCAAGGCCCCCTTGGCTGGCAGCATCGCCTCGATGCCGAAGTGCGTGAGCAGCGTGTACAGGATGGCCAGCCCGCCAGGGATGACGGCCCGGCGGTCGTCGCGCAGCCCCTCGATGTCCAGGCGGTCCACGTGGCCGGCCTCGATGCAGCGCTCGATCATCCAGGCCAGCGCCTGCGGCGTGATGCGGCCGTCGGTCACCCCCGTCTGCAGCAGCACCTGCGACACCGCGCCCGCGGTGCCCGACGAGCCCAGCGCGTGCACCCAGCGACCGGGCGCGAAGGTCTCGAGCACCTCCTCGAACTCGGCCCCGGCGGCGATCTGCGCCGCGCGGAAGGCCGGCGCGGTCAGCGCACCATCGCCGAAGTAGCGCATCGACAGCCCGACCGAGCCCACGGGGAAGGACTCGGCCGCCAGCGGACGCCGTCCCTGCCCGAGCACGAGCTCGGTGGAGCGCCCGCCGATGTCGGCGATCAGGCGCGGCTCGTCCGAGGGCTGCAGGTGCGCAACGCCGGCGTAGATCAGCCGCGCCTCCTCACGGCCGGAGATGACCTCGATGGGCAGGCCGAGCACCTGCTGCGCGCGCTGCAGGAACTCGTCGCGGTTGCTCGCCTCGCGCAGCGTCTGCGTGGCCACGGCCCGAACCTGCGCCCGCGGGAGTTCCTGCAGGTGTGCAGCGAATTCCGTCAGACAGGCCAGCCCGCGATCGGCCGCCTCGTCCGTGAGCCGGCTGTCGGCGTCCAGACCCGCGCCCAGGCGCACGGTGCGCTTGAGGTATTCGACCCGGCGGTAGCGCGCCCCCACGACGCGGCCGATCTCGAGCCGGAAGCTGTTGGAGCCCATGTCGACAGCGGCCAGCAAGCCGGACGGGGACGCGGAAGCCGTGGGGGTGCGGGTCGTCGTCACGCATTCATTGTGCACCGCAGCGATGACAGACGGCCCTGGCGGTGCCGGCGCACGCGCGCCAGGCCCGGCGCCGCCACCCGGGACCTCGCCCGATGCTCGGCGGCTTCCACCTGCTGATCGCGGCACAGTTCGTGTCGGCACTGGCCGACAACGCGCTGCTCATCGTCGCCATCGCGCTGCTGGCCGAGCAGGGCCTGCCGGGATGGTGGGCGCCGATGCTGAAGTTCGGCTTCACCCTGTCCTATGTCGTGCTGGCGCCCTTCGTCGGGGTGCTGGCCGACGCCGTGCCCAAGGCGCGGCTGATGGCGTGGATGAATGCGGTCAAGCTGGCCGGCGCGGCGCTGATGCTGGGCGGCGTGCACCCGATCGCCGGCTTCGCGCTGGTGGGGCTGGGCGCGGCGGCCTACGCGCCGGCGAAGTACGGTCTCGTGACCGAGCTCGTGCCGGCGCGCCAACTCGTCGCGGCCAACGGCTGGATCGAGGTTTCGGTGGTGTGCGCGGCGCTGCTGGGCACGGTGCTCGGGGGCGTCCTGGTCAGCCCGGCGGTGGTGGGGGCGCTGCCGGCGATCGTCCCGATGGCGTCGCTGACCGCGCTCGCGGGCAGCGTCCACGCACCGGCCCTGGCCCTGCTGATCGCAGGCTATGCACTGGCGTCGGCCCTGAACCGCGGCATTCCCGACAGCGGCGCCCGCTACCCGCCACAGCGCATCGGCGTGCGGCGCCTGTGCCTGGACTTCCACCGGGACCACCTGCGGCTGTGGCGCGACCGCGAGGGCGGGCTGTCGCTGGCGGCGACCACGCTGGTGTGGGGCGTGGCGGCGACGCTGCAGTTCGCCGTGCTGCGGTGGGCCATCGACGTGCTGGGCCTGGGCCTGGACCGCGCGGCCTACCTGCAGGCGGCGGTGGCGGTCGGGGTGATCGGCGGCGCGGCAGCAGCCGGTCGCTGGGTGCCGCTGCACGCGGCGCGGCGCATGCTGCCGGTGGGCATCGTCCTGGGCCTGATGCTGCCGGTGGTGGCAAGCATCGAACGCGTCACGCTGGCCGTGCCGATGCTGATGCTGGTGGGCGCGGCCGGGGGGCTGCTGGTGGTACCCCTGAACGCCCTGCTGCAGCATCGCGGCTGCACGGTGCTGACGGCGGGGCGTTCGATCGCCGTGCAGGGCTTCAACGAGAACGCCAGCGTGCTGGCGATGCTGGCGGTCTACGGCAGCCTGATGGCGGCGCAGATGCCCATCCGCACGCTGATGTGGGGCTTCGGCGCCGTCATCGCAGCGGCGATGTGCGCGCTGTCATGGCGGGCAGCGCGCTCGCACCCGGCGACACCGGGCTGACGACCGAGCGCAGTTCGTCCTCGAAGCGCTCGACCACGCCCGACCAGTCCAGCGCGCAGGCGCTGTCGCGCGCGGCTGCGCCGATGCGCGACAGCGCCTGCCGATCGCCGGCCGCGCGAAAGGCGGCCTCGATGAAGCCGGCCTCGTCGCCCAAGCCGACGAGCAGGCCGTCATGGCCGTGCCGGATCAGTTGCGCCGCCGCGGCGTGCTCGAAGGCCAGCACCGGCAGCCCGCTGGCCATGGCCTCGATGACGACGTTGCCGAAGGTCTCGGTCATGCTGGCGAAGACGAACAGATCGGCGCTCGCGTAGTGCGCCGCCAGATCGGTGCCCGAGCGCTGGCCGGCAAGCACGGCCTGCGGGCAGCGCGCGCGCAGGGCCTCGCGCATCGGGCCGTCACCCACGAGCACCAGGCGCGACGCAGGCTCGGCGCGCGCGACGGCCTCGAAGGCGCGCACGACCAGGTCGAGGTTCTTCTCCGGCGCCAGCCGGCCGACGCACACGGCCACCAGGGTGGCGTCATCGGCGCCCCACGAGGCGCGCAGGGCGCGGTCGCGACGCAGCGGGTGGAAGTGCTCGGTGTCGACGCCGCGCGCGACCACACGCAGGCCGCGGAAGCCGCAGGCCGCGAGATCGCGGCGCAAGGCCTCGGTGGGCACCATCGTGCGCAGCGTCGCGTTGTGGAACTTGCGCAGGTAGGCCATGATGGGCTTGCGCAGCCAACCGACGCCGTAGTGCTGGCTGTAGGCGTGGAAATTGGTGCGGAAATCCGAGGTCACCGGCAATTGCAGGTGCCGGCAGGCCTGCAGCGCCGACCAGCCCAGGGGGCCCTCGGTGGCGATGTGGACGACGTCCGGTCGACGCAGCGCCCACAGGCGCACCAGCGCGCGTTTGGACGGCACGCCCATGCGCAGGTGGCCGTAGCGCGGGATCGGCAGGCCGCGCATCAGCACCTCGTGGAACCGCTCGCCCTGCTGCCCGGCATCCGCGCCAGTCTGGCGCGGGCGCACCAGTTGCACGTCGTGCTGGCGCAGCCGCAGGCCTTCGACCAGGCGCGCCAGCGTCATCGACACGCCGTTGACTTCCGGCGGATACGTCTCGGTGACGATCGCCACGCGCAGCGATCGGCGCGGCGCCGGGAACTCGTCGACTTCGAGATCGCGCTGTTTGCCGTGCTGCCATTGCATGAGCGCATCGTCGGGCGGGTGCGCAACAGTTCGATGACGGCATGACGACAGTCCCTGCCATCGAAACGTCACCGAAGTTTCATGCACGGCGGACAAGATCCGGCACGCGCGGTGGCGATGCCGCGCAGCACCCCCCTTCGCCTCGAGGATAGACGTGAACCGCTTCTCGCTCGCCCTGCACACCCAACGGTGGGACGACCACCGCTACTACCACCACTGCCGCATCAACCAGAGCCTGCACCTGCTGAGCGCCGTGAGCTTCGTGGTTGCGTATGGGCTGCTGTTCTACGAGCCCGCCTGGGCTGCGATCCTGGCCTGGTGTGTGTCGATGACCAGCCGTCAGGCCGGACACTTCTTCTTCGAGCCGCGCGGCTACGACCACGTCAACCAGGTCACCGACGCCTACAAGGAGGAGATCAAGGTCGGCTACAACATCCGGCGCAAGGTCGTGCTGATGGCGGTGTGGGCAGCGATCCCACTGGTGCTGTGGGCGCAGCCCGCTCTGGGGGGCCTGATCGAGCCGGCGACCTCGGTGGCGGGCTGGGTGCACGATGTGGGCATCGCCTGGCTGGCCCTGGGCGTGGCCGGACTCGTCTTCCGCGTGCTGCAGCTGTGGGTGCAGCAGGACCTGTTCACCGGGGTGGTGTGGATGACCAAGATCCTCACCGACCCCTTCCACGACATCGCGCTGTACCACCGCGCACCGCTGCACCTGCTGCGCGGCGAGCGGATCGACCCGATGCCGCACGTGCGCCCGCACTGAGAGCCTGAGACTGCCCGCAAACCGTCGCCCAGCGGGCCGGATGCGATCGAGCCGGGCGCCGGCGCCAGCAACGCCGGTGCCTGGCCCCACCCGATCACCCCCGGCGGCTGAACATCTCCCGCAGGATGCGTCGCTTGATGGCCCGATCGCTCTGCTGCCCGTCGTGCCACCACCAGCCATCATCGACCATCTGACGCGCGGCGGCGACGAAGCGCTCCAACACCTGCTCGACGTCGTGATCGGTGTAGTTCAGGCTGAAGATCAGGCGCCCGGTGCCCACCCAGCTCAGCGCCACCCCGTGGGCGCGCAGCAGGTACTGCAGCATCCAGTTGTAGCGCGAAGGCCGCGTGTAGGTGACCGTCCAGATCGACGACAGGTGGGCCACGCGCAGCGGCAGGTCCTCACGCTCGAAACGCTCGTTGAAGCGTCGCGCATGGCCGTCCCAGCGCGCATCGAGGCCGTCGTAGATGGCGTCCATCTCGGGCTGTGCGAGCCGGTCGAGGAAGGCCTTCATCGCGCCGAGCACATAGGGGTGGGCGTTGAAGGTGCCGCGCGCCAGGCAGATATCGGCCGGCCGATCCTCGCGGAAGCGCTTCATCAGCGCGGCCTTTCCGCACACCACGCCCACCGGCAGTCCGCCGCCCAGCGTCTTGCCGTAGGTGACCATGTCGGCCTGCACGCCGAACCACTCCTGCGCGCCCCGGCGCGCCAGGCGGAAGCCGACGAAGATCTCGTCGAAGATCAGCACGATGCCACGCTCGGTGCAGACCTCTCGCAACTGCTGCAGCCAGCGCGCGTAGGCCTGCCGGTCCACGCCGGCGCGTCGGCTGCTGTCCACCAAGGCGGTGTCGGCCGGGGCGCTGGCATTCGGGTGCAGCGCCTGCAGCGGGTTGACGAGCACGCAGGCGATGTCGTCGCGCGTGCGAAGCACCTTCAGGCTGCGCTCGTCCATGTCCTTCAAGGTGTAGGTCTCGCGCGGCGGCAGCGGGTTGCCCGGGCCGGGCTGCACGTCCTCCCACCAGCCGTGGTAGGCGCCGCAGAAGCGCACCAGGTGCGTGCGCCGCGTGTGGTAACGCGCCAGCCGGACGGCCTGCATCACCGCCTCCGTGCCCGACATGTGAAAGGACACCTCGTCCAGGCCCGAGATCTCGCGCAGGCGCGGCAGGATGTCGAGCACCACCGGGTGGTAGGCCCCGAGCACGGGCCCGAGGTCGCGCACCTGCCGCACCGCGTCGTCGATGCACGCCTTGTAGAAATCGGTGCCGAAGACGTTGACGCCGTAGGAGCCGGTCAGGTCGTAGAAGGCGTTGCCGTCCTGGTCGAACACCCGCACGTCGCTCGAGGCGGTCAGCACCGCACCCGGCTGCAGGTGCTGCCTCAGATGGGGGCTGAACTGGAACGGCACCCGGTAGCTGCCCGTGAACTGCAGGTCGGAGATGGTCTGCCGCGCCAGCGCGGTGCTGGCCGCACTCCGGGCGAAGCGCTCGCCATACAGCGCCGACAGCCGCTGCAGGCTGGCGCGGCGCCGGGCGATGACCTCTGGCGGCGCGCCGTCGCAGGCGTGGAACTCGGCCTCGTCGTAGGCGTAGCCCGGGATCAGCGAGACGATGCGCTTGGCGATGCGGGAGTGGCCGGCCAGCGAGCGGTGCTTGGCCCGCGACAGCTGGATCCGGCGCCGCGCCCGCGGCAGGACCCAGGCGAGCGCACCGAGCGACAGGGCGGAGACGGCGGACAGCGCGACGGCGTTTTCCATGGCCAGACAGGTCGTTGGAGAAGACTCAGGGGTGTACCCCTGTTCCTTGACAAGGCGATGAAATGAAGCTCCTGCACGCCTGGC
This sequence comes from uncultured Rubrivivax sp., assembly GCA_964522465.1. Lineage (GTDB taxonomy): Bacteria > Pseudomonadota > Gammaproteobacteria > Burkholderiales > Burkholderiaceae_C > Rubrivivax. The sequence goes on from CAZFVH010000031.1 coordinate 22,845, forward strand.
GCTCCGTGCTGCAGCACGAAGACCTGAACTTCCTGCTGACCAACCGCGTGCCGCGCATCGCGTTGACGCGCTGGATGGGATGGTTCAGCCAGATCCGCCACCCCTGGGTGTGCCGGGCCTCGATCGCGGTGTGGCGCCTGTTCACCGACCTGGATCTCTCGGACGCGAAGCCGCAGCGCTACGCGAGCCTGCACGAGTGCTTCACGCGCGAACTGCAGCCCGGCGCACGCCCAGTCGACCCCGACCCGCACGTGCTGTCCAGCCCCTGCGACGCCATCGTCGGGGCCTGCGGACGCATCGAGCGCGGACAGGTGTTCCAGGCCAAGGGCTACCCGTATGCCACGGCCGAACTCTTCGGCCCGAGCCAGGATGCCAGCGCCTTCGACGGCGGCTGCTACGCGACGCTGCGGCTGACCTCGGCGATGTACCACCGCTTCCACGCGCCGCACGACGCGACGATCGAGCACGTGACTTACCTCAGCGGGGACACCTGGAACGTCAACCCGATCGCGCTGCGCCGGGTGGAGCGCCTGTTCTGCCGCAACGAGCGCGCGGTGATCCGGATGCGCGCGCAGGGGGCACACGAGATCGCGCTGGTGCCGGTGGCGGCCATCCTGGTGGCAAGCATCCGCCTGCACTTCCTGGACGTGCTGCTGCACCTGCGCTGGCCCGGGCCGAAGGAACTGCCTTGCCGGGTGGACGTGCGCAAGGGCCAGGAACTCGGCTGGTTCCAGCACGGCTCGACGATCATCGTCTTCGCCCCGCCCGGCTTCACGCTGTGCGAGGGGATCGCCGAAGGCCGCCGGCTGCGCATGGGCCAGGCGCTGATGCGCCTGCCGCCCGCCGTCCCGACCGCCGTCCCGACCGCCGTCCCGACCGCCGTCCCGCCAGCCGGGACCGCCCCGGCCGAAGCGGCGTCACCCGACGGACGCGAATCCTTCACGGCGCCGTCACCCAGGGTGGCGAGCATGCCGGCTCGGGCATGAAAACGATCGATCTCGTCTACTTCAACGCCGGCGGCGGTCACCGAGCGGCCGCCCTGGCGCTGCAGGAGGTCATCGCCCAGCAGCGCCGCCCCTGGCAGGTACGGCTGGTGAACCTGGTCGATGTGCTGGACCCGGCCGCGGGCTTCCACCGCTGGACCGGCTTCATGCCGGAGGACCTGTACAACGTGCGTCTGGCTCGCGGCTGGACCTGGGGTCTGGCCACCGAGTTGAAGCTGCTGCAGCGCGGCATCCGGCTCGGGCACCGATGGCTGGTCGAGCGGCTGGCGCGGCACTGGGCGCGCACGCGCCCGGACCTGATCGTCTCGCTGATCCCGAACTTCAACCGCGCGCTGCACGACGCCGGGCAGCGCGCCGCGCCGCACGCGCCCTTCGTCACCGTGATGACCGACCTGGCCGACCTGCCGCCGGGTTTCTGGATCGAGCCGGGCACCCAGCAGCATGTGGTCTGCGGCAGCGACGAGGCGCTGCGCCAGGCACGCCGCGCCGGCGTGCCGGCGCATCGCACCTGGCTGAGCACGGGCATGATCCTGCGCCCGGCCTTCCACCGCCTGCCGCCGCTGGATCGCGAGGCTTCACGCCGCGCGCTCGGCCTGGATCCGGCGCGGCCCACCGGCGTGGTGCTGTTCGGCGGACACGGCTCGGCGCAGATGTTGCGCATCGCGCGCGTGCTCGATGATGTGCAGCTGATCCTGATGTGCGGTCACAACCGCCGGCTGGCCAGCGCGCTGCAGGCCTGCCACCGCCGCGCGGCGCATGCCGTGGTCGGCTTCACCGCCGACGTCCCGCAGTACCTGCGCCTGGCGGACTTCTTCGTCGGCAAGCCCGGGCCGGGCAGCCTGAGCGAGGCCGCGCACCTGGGCCTGCCGATCCTGACCTTCGACAACGCCTCGACGATGCCGCAGGAGCGCTACAACCTGCAGTGGCTGCGCGAGCACGGGCTGGGCCGGGCGGTGCGCAACGTGCGCGAGCTGCGCGCGGCGCTGGATGACATCTTCGCTGCGGTGTCGTCCCAGACGTCGCACCCGACCCTGCCCGACAACCGGGCGGTGTTCGAGATCCCCGAGATCCTGGCGGACCTGTTGACGATGGCTCAGGCCGCGCGCGCCGGGAGTGCGGTCTGCCCCGACACCGGATCCGCGTCCACCGGCCCGGACTTGCCGGCCGCCTCAGGACTCGGCCTCGAGCCCTCGCGCTGAACGACAGACGGCCTCTGGGTGGCGAGACCCACCGGCTGGGGCGCGATCCAGGGCGGCATGTCCTCGACCTCAGGGGATACCGACGCCGACGGCACAGTCTGCGCCGCGCTGCTGCAATCGATGATCTCCAGCCGGCCGTCGTGATGCTCGACCAGGGCCGTCAGCGATTCGACCCAGTCGCCGTCGTTGCAGTACAGCACGCCCTCGATCTCGCGGATCTCGGCGTGGTGGATGTGGCCGCACACCACGCCATCGGCGCCGCGCCGCCGCGCCTCGCGCGCAACCGCGACCTCGAAGTCCGACACGTAGCTGACCGCGCGTTTGACCTTGAGCTTCAGGTACTTCGACAGGCTCCAGTACGGGAAGCCCAGCCGCGCACGTGCCTGGTTGAACCAGCGATTGACCTTCAGTGTCAGCTCGTAGGCCACGTCGCCGGCATAGGCCAGCCACTTCGCGCACTGGATGACCCCGTCGAAGAGGTCGCCGTGGGTGATCCACAGGCGCCGGCCATCGGCGGTGACATGGAGGCAATCGTCCACGACGTCGATGCCGCCGAAGTTGTGACTGACGTAGCGGCGTGCGAACTCATCGTGGTTACCGGGCACGAAGACCACGCGCGTGCCCTTGCGCGCCTTGCGCAGCAGCTTCTGCACGACGTCGTTGTGGGCCTGCGGCCAGTACCAGCTGCGCCGCAACTGCCATCCGTCGACGATGTCGCCCACGAGGTACAAGGTCTGGCAGCGCGTGGTGCGCAGGAACTCCAGCAGCGCGCGTGCCTGACATCCGGGCGTGCCCAGGTGCAGGTCGGAGATCCACACCGTGCGCACGTCGAGCCGTGTCGTCGAATCCTGATCCATCATGGCGACCGGGTTGATGCGTTGCAGCATCATCTCCAGCCCCGATGACCGAGGCGTGACGACAGCATGTCGTCTCGCCCGCGCCACGGCCAGCGCGATGCCAGGCATGGCGTTTGCCAGACGATGCACGACCGCGGGCCCGATACTGCGGCCGCACGTCCAACGCCTGCCCCACCCACATGGTTGACGCCCAGACGCCCCCCGCCGCCCAGACGCCCTGGCTGCCCGCGCGCGATGACGACGGCCTGATCTGCGGCTATCGCTTCCTGCCCGGGGCCGGCGCCACGCCGGTGCAGACGCTGGCCGACGCCGAAACCCTGTTGCGCGACGGACCGGCCGGCAACGGCTTCGTGTGGCTGCACATCAACCTGAGCCACGCCGCGACCATGCGCTGGCTGCGCGAGCACGCCGGACTGGGGCAGAGCTTCTTCGAGGCGCTGACCGAGGGCTCACGCTCGGCGCGGATCGAGCGCGACGGCGAGGCCTTGTTCGCGGTGCTGAACGACGTGACCTTCGACTCCACGGTCGATGCGCAGGAGGTCGAGACGCTGTGGCTCAGTGTCACGCCGCGCCAGGTGATCAGCGCGCGGCGCCGGCCGCTGCGCTCGGTGGACCGGCTGCGCACGGAGGTGCGGCGCGGCCAGACCATGGACAACAGCGTCGACCTGCTGGACCATCTGCTGCGCGACCAGGCCGACGAGTTGCAACGCACCCTGCGCCGCACGGCGCAGCGCCTGGACGACATCGAGGACGACGTGCTGGCCGGCCGCTACCGCGCCCATCGCGCCGAGCTGGCGCGACAGCGCCGGCTGACGGTGCGCCTGCAGCGCCTGCTCACGCCCGAGCCCGGCGCACTGGCGCGCGTGCTGACCCGCCCGCCGGTGTGGATGCAGCCTGCCGACGTGCAGCAACTGGCGCAGGCGAACGAGGAGTTCGCGCTCGTGCTGCGCGACATCGCGACCCTGCAGGACCGCATCCGGCTGATGCAGGACGAGTCGACCGCGCGCATGGCCGAGGACACCAACCGCAGCCTGTTCGTGCTGACCATGGTGACCGTTCTGGCGCTGCCGATCAACCTTGTCTCGGGCCTGTTCGGCATGAACGTGGGCGGCGTGCCCATGGCCGAGGAAGAGGCCGGCTTCTGGCTGATGCTGCTGCTGATCGTCGCCCTGACCGGCCTGATCGGCTGGGCCCTGGTGCGGCGGCTCGGGCCGGGGCGGGAGTGATGCGCTGCACCACTGGCTGGGCGCACCTTGTCGAACCCGATCACAGGGCGGGACGACCCTGTCTGGCTCAGCCCACCTGCCTCAGCCCGCCTGCTTGGGCCGCCCGAGTTTGACCGGCTCGAGGCTGTCGAGCGCGCCCAGCAGCGCCTTGGCCGGCTGGGCTGCCAACAGACGCAGGCCTGCGCGCAGCAATTCGCTCTTCTTGGCCGGGCGCCCCGCCGCCGTGGCGCCAGCCTTGAGTTGGGCGATCAACGCGAAATCGGCTTCGGGCATCGTGAAACTGTCCCGGACCATGCGCAGGCGCGGCTTGGCGGCCTTCTCGGCCTTCTCAGGTTTCTCGACCTTGTCGGCCTTGTCGGCGCGAGCGGGCTTGGCGACCTTATCGACCCTGTCCAGCTTTTCCAGCTTCTCCGTCTTGGCGAGCCTGGCCGACCTGTCGGGACGGGCGGTCTTGGGCGCGGCGGCGGCCGGCGGCGGGGCCTGCACGGCTGCCGCAGATCGGCGAGCCGGCGCTGGGGTCGCCGCGCCCACGGGCGCAGCCGGGGCCCTGGAGGACTTGGCGGCCGCCGGCTTCGTTTCGGCGGGGCGTGCAGCAGTGCGTGGCATCGCAGTCTCCTTCAAAAAAGGTATAAATAGTTTATATCTTTTCCGGCCACCGAGACCCACCCGGCGGACGCAGCGCCCAGGCCGCGCGGGGCTTGTCGACCGAGCCACTTCAGACCGACAGGCGCGCCACCACCCGAGGCCGGCCCTGCGGCCCGCCCGGGACCAGCACCAGGCCCTCGCCGGACGCACTGCCCTCGCCCGTCAGGTCGGCCAGCACGAACATGTGGGTTACCCAGACATCGAAGCGCCCGGGCCGTGCCGCGGCGTCGACCACCGCCTGCCCCAGCCGCTGCAAGGCCAGTGCATTGACCTGCGCCGTGGACCCCCGCGGCGAGCCCAGCGCCGGGTCCACCCGAAACTGTCCGAACGCCAGTTGCGCCGTGTCGACACAGCGGCACCAGGGACTGCTCGACACCTCGCGCGGGACGAGGCCACGTGTCTCGAACCACCGGCCGATCCTGCGCGCCTGCTCACGACCGTCCTCGCTGAGGTTGCGCTGGGTTCGACAGTCCCCAAGGCGGAATTCCGGCGGATCGAAGGTGCCCGGGGCGAGGGCGTGACGGAAGGCGATCACGACGCCGCCCGCCGACAGGCGTGCCGCCGCGTCATCGCCTGGGGCGGCGTGCACGGGCATCAGCATCCCACCGACGCCCGCCAGGAGCAGCATGCGCGCGGCATCGCGACGCCCCGGGTCGACGGGGTTGACAGGGTCGGAGCAGATCGGCTTGCATTGTGGACAGGTCATTCTGGAACTCTCCGGGCGGACGTCGTGCGAGCACCGCCGCAGGCAACAGGTGCCGGTGGTGCCATCGCTGGATCGACCTTACCCGAAGGCCGGCCGCTTCGGCGGCGCTGACACCGGACTCCCCCGCAGCGCCAGGGGTCGAAACCTGCATGCGGTAACAAGCGGACTACAGCCAGGCTTCCCGCAAGACCCTGGGCCCCGGGGCGATGACATCCGGCCGGCGACCACCGCGTCACAGCCCTGTCATGGGCCCGCCATAGGCTGACAGCCAGGTTTTTCCGGAGCCCCCATGAAACCCCGTTTTGCACTCAGCCTCCTCGCCACCGCCGCCCTCGTAGCCGCCTGCACCGACAACCCCGACCGTGTGGGCGTCCTGCTCGACTCCCCGGTGGAAGGCGCCGCGTACCGCCTGTCCTCGGGCGGCAGCGGCCAGACCGATGCGCAAGGCCAGTTCATCTATCGGGAGGGCGACCGCGTGACTTTCTCGATCGGCGGAGTGAACCTGCCGGAAACCGCGGCGAAGTCGGAAGTCACGCCGCTCGACATGGTGGGCGCCAGCACACCCGACGACCCGCGGGCGGTGGCGCTGGCGCGTTTCCTGCAAACGCTCGACAGCGACGACAACCCGGACAACGGCATCCGCATCGACCGCAGCCGGCTCGCTGACTCAGCGGCGGCACCCGCGGCCTGGACCGACGAGACCGACATCGCGGCCCTGTTCAAGGCCGGCGTCACGGTGCGCGGCGCGGCCGAGGCCCGGCGCCACATGGCCAGCACGCTGGCTGCGCGCTCGACGGCGGCGAAGCTGAGTCTGGTGGGCCGCTACGCGCCGTTCAGTGCTCCCTACACCGGGGATGCCAACACGCGCCTGGTGGCCGAGATCGTCGCCTTCCACCCGGCCAGCAAGTCGGCCTTCGTGACCGTGGACACCACGGCCGAGAAGTCCAGCTTCAGGCGGGTGGACCTGTCGAGCCTCGGCACGGCGGCCTTGCAGAACCCGACCGCGGCATCCAACCTCCCCGCGGGCGTGACTGTCTCGGTGGCGGCGCACGTCAACGACAGCCAGTTCACCGCCGGCGGCGTGCAGAGCCTGGACGTGAGCGGCAACCTGCTGGCGATCGCCGTGCAGGCCGCCAACAAGACCGACAACGGCGTGATCGCCTTCTACAGCCTCGACGGCAGCGGTAACGCCACCTTCGTGAAGAAGGTCGCGGTCGGCTCCTTGCCCGACGGCGTGGCCTTCTCGCCCGATGGCAAGTCCCTGGTGGTCGCGAACGAGGGTGAGTTGAGCGCCACCTTCAAGACCGACGGGATCGACCCCGAGGGCTCGATCTCCATCATCAGCGTCAGCAACGGCGTGCCGGCGGACACGGCCACCGCGCTGGACTTCCAGGCCTTCAACGTCGGCGGCGCGCGCGCCAGCGAGCTGCCGGCGGGCGTGCGCCTCGGGCGCGCGGGCGCCACGGTGGCGCAGGACCTGGAGCCCGAGTACGTCACCGTCTCCGCCGACAGCAAGACGGCCTATGTCTCGCTGCAGGAGAACAACGCGATCGCCGTGGTCGACCTGGACGCCAAGCGCATCACGAAGATCTTTGCGCTCGGGTTCAAGGACCATGGACTGGCGCGCAACAGGATCGCGGCCTCCGACCGCTATGCCAACGGCAGCAGCTCGGCGAGCGCCCACACGGTGATTCCCACCCTGAAGCGCTACCCTGGCCTCTACGGCGTCTACATGCCGGATGGCGTGGCGGCTTACACCGTGGGCGGCAAGACCTATGTGCTGACCGCCAACGAAGGCGACGATCGCGACGACTTCCTGGCCACCGCCGAGACCGCCCGTGTCTCTTCGCTCACGCTCGACGCAACGGCCTTCCCGGATGGCGCAGCCCTGAAGAACAACGCCGAGCTCGGGCGTCTCACCGCCATGGCCAAGCACGCCGCAGGCAACTTCGGTGACACCGACGCGGACGGCGACTACGACCGCCTGTACGTGCTCGGCGGGCGCTCATTCTCGGTCTTCGACCCGGAGGCGGGAACCCTCGTGTATGACTCGGGCGACGACCTCGAACGCATCGCCTACAACGCCATCGACGACGAGCCCAACGAGGCGACGAAGCTCAAGCTGATCCAGGCTTCCCAAGTGCTGGGCCGCCTGGACAACAAGGGGCCGGAACCGGAGAGTGTGGTCATCGGGCAGGTGGGCAGTTCGACCTATGCCTTCGTCGGCCTCGAGCGCACCAGCGCCATCGTCGTCTACGACATCACCGATCCGGCGGCGCCGCGTTTCGTGCAGATCGTGCGCAACACCACCGACCTCGACAACGGCGACATCAGCCCCGAAGGCATGAAGTTCGTCCCCGCAGCGCAGAGCCCCACGGGCAAGGCACTGCTGCTGGTGGGCTACGAGGTCTCGGGGAGCATGGCGGTCTTCCAGGTCGAGTGATCCGTCGCGCATTGCGCCGGGCACGAAGGTCGCTGCCCGCCGCAGGTGCAGAACAATAAGGGCTCCGGGCGGTGTCGCCTGGAGCCCCTCATCCGTTCGGGAGTCCTCATGAGCACCCTGCATCGCACCGACCCGGCCATCGCATCGCCCGGGCCGCAAGCCGCCGGTTCGGCCGGTCTGGCCGGTCTGGCCGGTCTGGCCCGCCTGGCCATCGGACTGGCCGCC
>CAZFVH010000031.1:31249-37751 GCA_964522465.1 uncultured Rubrivivax sp.
GGCCGGTCTGGCCGGTCTGGCCGGTCTGGCCCGCCTGGCCATCGGACTGGCCGCCGCCGTCCTGTCCTGCACCACGCTGGCCCAATCCCCCACCCCCGCCTTCACCCTGCAATTGCTGCATTTCGCCGATGTCGACGGCTCCGACACGACGGCGCTGCGCAGCGTGGCGCACTTCTCGGCGCTGGTACAGAAGTTCCGTGCCGAGCATCCCGAGCGCACGCTGCTGGTGAGTTCCGGCGACAACGTGATCCCGGGCCCGCGCTTCAACGCCGCCGACAACGCCGGGGCGCTGCGCGCACTTCTCGGCCGCGAGGGCATGGGCCGGGGCGACATCGCGTTCATGAACGCGATGGGCGTGCAGGCCTCGGCACTGGGCAACCACGACCTGGACCTGGGCACGGGGACCTTCCGCGAGATGGTGGCACCGCAGGTCTCGGGCGGCAACGTCGTCTGGCCGGGTGCGCAGTTCCCCTACCTGTCCTACAACACCGACTTCAAGGCCGACCGCAACACCGCGCCCATCGTCGCGGCCAACGGCCAGGACGTCAGCGCGCAGCGCGGCAAGGTCGCCGGCTGGTCGCGGGTGACCGTCGGCGGGCAGGTGATCGGCCTGATCGGCGCGAGCTCGCCGGTCTTCCGCAACATCACCTCCACCGGTGATCTGGTGATCGACCCGCCGCTGCGCGGCCCGCAGGTCGACATCGACGGTCTGGCCGCACGCCTGCAGGCCGGCGTGGACGAGATGACGGCCGCCGGCATCGACAAGATCGTGCTGCTGGCCCACATGCAACAGATCTCGGTGGAGAAGGCGCTGGCGCAGAAGCTGCGCGGCGTGGACATCATCGTGGCCGGCGGCTCGAACACGCTGCAGGCCGACGGCAACGACCGGCTGCGCCCGGGCGCCACCGCGGCTGAGGCGTACCCGTTCCAGACGAGCAGCGCGTCAGGCGAGCCGGTGGTCGTCGTCAACGTCGACGCCGACTACCAATACCTCGGCCGCTTCATCGCGCCCTTCGACGCGCGCGGCGTGCTGATGCCGCAGCACTTCGACGACCGCGCCTCCGGCGCCTGGGTGACGCAGGAGGACAGCACCTCGGCCGACGGCACGCCGGCCGTCGAGCAGGTCGTGAAGATCCGTGATGCGCTGCGCAGCGTCATCGCCGCCAAGGACGGGCAGGTCTATGGCCGCAGCGCCGTCTTCCTCGAGGGGCGGCGCAGCGCGGTACGCACCGAGGAGACCAACCTGGGCAACCTGTCGGCCGACGCCAATCTGGCCTATGCCCGGGCGGTCGACCCATCGGTGCAGGTGTCGATCAAGAACGGCGGGGGCATCCGCGCCGAGATCGGCAGCGTCAAGGCCCTGCCCGGCTCGACTGCCGACCCGCAACTGCTGGCGCCTGCGGCCAATCCGGACGCTGGCCGCGCAGAAGGCGGGGTGTCGCAACTGATGCTGGAGGCCGCCTTCAAGTTCGACAACAAGCTCTGGGTCTTCGACATCAGCGCGGGCCGGCTGCACGCCCTGCTCGAGCACGGCGTGGGCAACATCGAGGGCATCGACGGACGCTTCCCGCAGGTCTCGGGGCTGAGCTTCAGCTTCGATCCGAAGGCGGCCAAGGGCACGATCGCCGCCGACGGCGCGTCGACGACACCGGGCCGGGTGCGCTCGGTGCGCGTGGGCGCCGACGTCATCGTGCGCGACGGCGTGGTGCAGGGCGATGCGCAGCGCACGATCCGCGTGGTGACGCTGAACTTCCTGGCCACCGGCGGCGACGGTTACAAGTTCGGCGCCACCGGGCGCGCCGGCGAAGGCCTGGCCAAGCTGCTGAAGCTGGAGGCTGATCCACGATCGGCCTCGGCCCTGGGCGGCCGGGTGTCGCTGCCGGCCGGCGGCGAGCAGGACGCGCTGGCCGAGTACCTGCGCGACCGCCACGACAGCGTGCCCTACGCCGCTGCGGACACCGACGCCTCGGCAGACACACGGATCCAGAACCTGGCGCGGCGGGCCGACAAGGTGCTGGACTGAGAGGCTGAGGAAGGGGCTGCCGGCGTCCGTCAGGCGCCGGTCAGCCACCTGACCGGGACCTCATTGCCGCCGCTCGTCGAGGGCCTGCTTCAGTTCCTGGTACTCCTCGCAGGCGGCGCCACACAGGTCTGCCAGGATCTGCAACTGCCGCAGCGCCAGATCGCGCCGGCCGGTCTGCAGGAACAGTTCACCCAGGTACTCGTGCGCGCCCAGGTGCGAGGGGTTCAGCGCCAGGGCGCGCTCGTAGGCGGCCAGCGATTCGGCGTGGCGGCCAAGGTGGCGCAGGCTGTAGCCGAGCAGGTTGTGCGCGTCGGCGTCGCCCGGCGCAGCCTGCACATGCCCCTGCAGCAGGGCAAGCGCCTGCGCCCACTGCCGCTGCGCGATCGCCTCACGGGCCTCGCGCATCGCGCGATCTTCCAGTGGCGGGTTGGTCGTGGGCACGTCCACGGCGCGCACCGGCCCGGGATGCAGGGCAAAGGCCGCCGCGAGCGCGAGCGCAGCCGCCGAGAGGACAGGGGCTGCCCGCCGGGACTTCGAAATCAGGGCCATCTCACACTCCTGCGCCGTTGTTGAAGGGTGGTACACGACCCTACCGGCCGGGGGGCGCCGGGCTCGCGCGCTTACATGTGCGCTTGCGTGCGCTTGCATGTGAGCTTGCCCGTGCGCCCCGGGCCGCGCAAAGCGGATCGCATGAGCTACCCACGACGCTAGCACGCCACTGGGCGGATCGTGCCGTGGAACGCCCAATCCCTGCGGTCACCTGGGCCCGACACGAAGATGTCATCGAGCCTGCGTCTACTTCACGCCATCCCTCAACCCCTCGTGGAGCATGAAGATGTCCAGCCCCGACAACGAGCCGATCTGCAACGAATCATCCAACCCCCACTTCCAGGAGATCCTGGCGCGCGGGCTGGCCAGCCCCAGCCGCCGCAGCCTGCTGCGTGGCGGCCTCGGCCTGGCCGGTCTGGCCATGCTGCCCGGCGCGGCAGCGGTCGCCTCGACGATGGGCTCGACGGCCCAGGGCCTGGGCTTCCCCTCGGTCGACAAGGCACTGCTCGACGACGTCGTGCTGCCCCCCGGCTACCGCTACACCGTGTTGCATGCCACCGGCGACAGCATCGACCCGACAGTGCCCGCCTACTCCAATGCCGGCGCCGAGACCGACGACTGGTCGCACCGCATCGGGGATCACCACGACGGCATGGACCTGTTCTTCATCGACGGCAACGGCCGCTACACCGAGGTCGACACCGGCCGCGCGGTGCTGGCCGTCAACCACGAGAGCTCGGCCGACAGCTACTTCATGCACCCCAACGGCCAGACGTCCAACGGCGTGTCGGGCAAGAAGTTCACGCAATTCGGCGACTGGGATCTGGGCACCCGGCCCGAGCTGGAGGTACTCAAGGAGATCAACCACCACGGCGTGTCGATCGTCGAGGTCGTGCGCACGCCGGCTGGCTGGCGCATGGTGCACGGTTCTCCGCTGAACCGCCGCGTGACGGCGCAGACGCCGGCCCGCATCGCCGGTCCGCGAGCCCACATCGACCAGATCCGGGCCATGATGGTCACGCGCTGGGACACCGCCGGCGGCATGTCCCGCGGCACGCTGAACAACTGCGGCCACGGCAAGACCCCGTGGGGCACCTACCTCGGCTGCGAGGAGAACTGGGCCGTCTACTTCGGCATGGGCAACGGCGGTGCCGCGCTCGACCCGAAGGACGTGGCGTCGCGCCGCCGCTATGGCGTGGTGTCGGCCCCGCCGGCAGCCAACGCGAAGAATGAACGCAGCCAGGGCTGGCACACCGTGTCGGCCAGCGACGACCGCTTCGCTCGCTGGAACATCGCGGCCGTGGGCAGCAATGCCGAGCGCGACTTCCGCAACGAGGCCAACACCTTCGGCTACAACGTCGAGATCGACCCGCTGGACCCGAATTCGACCCCGGTCAAGCGCGTGGCGGGCGGCCGTTTCGCGCACGAAGGCGCGGTCTTCAGCCTGCCCGTCCCAGGCCAGCCGCTGGCCATGTACCAGGGTTGCGACTCGCGCAACGAGTACATCTACAAGTTCGTCAGCGCCGCCGCCTGGGACCCGCGTGACATCGGCGGCGGCATCGCTGCCGGCGACAAGTACCTCAACGAGGGCAAGCTCTACGCCGCCAAGTTCAACGCCGACGGCCGCGGCGAGTGGCTCGAGCTGAGCATCGCCGACCCGCGCATCGCCAACCACCCCGCGTACAAGTTCGCGCACCAGGGCGATGTCCTGGTCAACGCCCGCCACGCGGCCGACGCCGTGGGCGCAACCAAGATGGACCGCCCGGAGTGGGGCGCGGTCAACCCGCGCAACGGCGAGGTCTACTTCACGCTGACCAACAACAGCGCGGCCAACCGCACGCCGGGCAAGGTGGACGCCGCCAACCCGCGCGCCTACATGGACGTCGACGGCAAGAAGGGCGCCGGCAACCCCAACGGCCACATCATCCGCTTCCGCGAGGATGGCGGGCAGTCGGCCGCCGCCGGCTTCACCTGGGACATCTTCCTGTTCGGCGCTGAAGAGGACGCGGGTGACGCCAACCTGTCCGGGCTGAACGCGAAGAACGCCTTCTCCTCGCCGGACGGCCTGTGGTTCAGCCGTGCCACCGGCATCTGCTGGATCCAGACCGACGACGGCGCGATGACCGACGAATCGGGCTGCATGATGCTGGCGGCCATCCCCGGCCATGTCGGTGACGGCGGCAAGGTCACGGTGAAGAACCGCATGATGGTCAACGGCGTCGAGCAGACCGGCACGCAGGAGACCTTCGTCGGGGCGACGCTGGGCGACGCCAAGCTGCGCCGCTTCCTCGTGGCGCCCCCGGGTGCCGAGGTGACGGGCGTGACCGAGTCGCCGGACGGCCGCACGCTGTTCGTCAACATCCAGCACCCGGGCGAGAACACCAAGGCCGGCGGCACACCGGAGAGCGTCTGGCCGGGCAACAAGGGCTACGGCCGCCCCGGGCGCCCGCGCTCGGCGACCATCGTGATCACGCGCGACGACGGCGGGATCATCGGGGTCTGACGACCGCCACGGCCCGGGCCTCGGCCCGGCTGGCCGGTCCGGGTCCGATGGCGAGTCCGAGAGGCTGAATCGGCGATACGATCCCACACGGCCCCAGGCGTAACGCCTGGGGCCGTTGTCCTTGTCGATCGCTTTCTCGCCGAGCAGGATCCCGGATGTCCACGACCGTCGAATACGCCCCCATCGGCCTGGTGGGGGTGCTGACCCCGCAGGCCAACACCACCGTCGAGCCGGAACTGCAATGCCTGTGCCCACCGGGGGTGGGCCTGCTGGCGGCGCGGATGTGCAGCACCGCACCCGATCTCGAAGCCCGCCTGCGCGACTACTACCGCGAGCCGCAACGCTGGACGGCACAGTTCGCCAACGCCCCGCTGGGCGTGGTGGCGAGCGCCTGCACCGGATCGTCCTACCTGATCGGCGCGCACGCCGAAGACGTGCTTTTCGACGCGTGGTCTCGAGACCTGGGGGTGCCGGTGACGAACTCGGCGCTGGCCGTGGTGGCGGCGATGCGGGCCCTGGGGGTGACACGCCTGTCGCTCGTCTCGCCCTACCCCGCCTGGCTGACGGACGCCAGCCAGGCCTACTGGCGCAGCCGTGGGCTGGAGATCGCGCGCGTGCAGCGGCTGGCCACGGACGCGAGCCGCTTCCATCCGATCTATGCGCTGGGCAGCGCCGCCGCGCGCGAAGGCATCGCCAGCCTAGGGGCCGACACCGCGCAGGCCGTGCTGCTGCTGGGCACCGGCACCCCCACGCTGGGCGCCATCGCCACACCGCCGGACAACGCCGCCGGTGTGCCGGTGGTCTCGTGCAACCTGGCGCTGTGGTGGCATGCCATGGAACTGCTGCAAGGCCACGTCGCCGCACCACGGGCCCACACCCTGCACGCGCTGCTGGCCGAGCCGCGTTGGCGCAGGCGGCTGGGGGAGATCGTGGCGGCTTGACGACGTCGCCCGCGGGCGGGCGCGGCTCGCCTAGTGCATCGTCACACTTCTGACACGATGCCACAGCATGATTCGACTTTTCTGGAAGTCTCCAAGGGATCTGCCAACGGATCCAGGATTTCTCTGCAGGAAGGACACAGGGTCATGAGAGTAGGCATCAACGGCATGGGGCGCATCGGGCGCTTGGCGCTGCGCGCGGCCTTCGGCGCGGCCGAGCGGCCCGCCGACGACCCGCGGGCCGGCAACCGGCTCGAGGTGGTGCACGTCAACGAGATCAAGGGCGGGAGCGCCGCCACCGCGCACCTGCTGGCCTTCGACAGCGTGCAGGGCCGCTGGCGCGAGGACATCGCCGCCGAGGGCGAGGAGGTGCTGCGCATCGGCCAGCGCCGCCTGGGCTTCAGCGCCCACGCCGCGCCGCAGGCCATCCCCTGGGGCGACCTGGGCGTCGATCTGGTGCTGGAGTGCACCGGCAAGTTCCTCACGCCC
>CAZFVH010000032.1:0-37388 GCA_964522465.1 uncultured Rubrivivax sp.
CGCGGGCGACCGGCCAGCGCCAACGCGAACAACACGCCCAGGCGCATGCCGCCTGAGAACTCGTGCGGGTAGCTGTCGAGCTGGCGCGGCGGGTCGGGCATCTCCACGCGCTCGAGCAATTGCAGCGACTCGGCGCGCGCGGCCGGCCCCTGCAGGCCGCGGTGCCAGCGCAGCACCTCGCCCAGTTGCTGGCTCACGCGCATCACCGGGTTCAGCGAGCTCATCGGCTCCTGGAAGATCATCGCCATCTCGCCGCCGCGCAGCGCGCGCCGCTGCGCCTCGGGCAGGGTGAACAGGTCGCGCTCGCCCCACCAGGCCTGCCCGCCGCGCACCGCCACCGCAGGAGGCAGCAGGCCCATCAGCGACAGCGCCAGCATGCTCTTGCCCGAGCCCGACTCGCCGACCACGCCCAGCACCTCCCCCGGCGCGAGGTCGAGGTCCACCCCGTACAGGATCAGCGGCCCGGCCCGGCCGATGCCGGTGTCGAGGCCGCGGATGCGCAGCAGCGGCGCGGGGGCTGCCGTGCTCATCGCGCGTTCACCCGCATGCGCGGGTCCAGCACGTCGCGCAGGCCGTCGCCCAGCAGGTTCAGCCCCAGCACGCTGACCAGCACCGTCAGCCCGGGGGCCACCGTGATCCACGGCGCGGCGACGATGAAGTCTCGGCCGTTGGCGATGATGGCGCCGAAGGTCGGCGTGGGCGGCGGCGGGCCCACGCCGATGTAGGACAGCACCGCCTCGTTCAGGATCGCCACCGCGAAGACATAGGTCATGCGTACCACCAGCGGCGCCATCGAGTTGGCCAGGATGTGGCGCAGCAGGATGCGGGCGTGGCTCGCGCCGATGGCGCGCGCGGCCTCGACGTATTCCATCTCGCGCACGACGATGACCGAGGCGCGCACGATGCGCGCGGTGTGGGGCGTGGCGGCGATGGACAGCGCGATGATCACGTTGGTCACCGAGGCGCCCAGCACCGAGCTGATGGCGATGGCCAGGATGATGCCGGGGAAGGCCATGAAGGCGTCCATCAGCCGCATGATCGGCCCGTCCAGGCGCCGGAAGTAGCCCGACGCCGCCCCGATGACCACGCCCAGCAGCCCGGTGACGAGCGCCACCGCGATGCCGATCTGCAGCGAGATGCGCGCACCGTGCAGGATGCGCGACAGGATGTCGCGGCCGAAGTGATCGGTGCCGAACCAGTAGGTGGCCGAGGGCGCGACCATGCGTGCCCGGAAGTTGCCTTTCAGCGGGTCGTAGGGCGCGATCACGCCGGCCAGCAGCGCGGCGATCGCGATCAGCCCGATCAGCACCGCGCCGATCACGAAGGAGCGGTTGCGCAGCAGACGCCGCGCGACCGTGTCGCGCCGCGCCGGCGCGGCCGGGGCGTTCATCACCGCGTCCATGGCGCTACTCCAGCCTTACCCGCGGGTCGAGCGCGGCATACAGCAGGTCGACCACCAGGTTGACGACCAGGTAGATCACCGCCAGGAACAGCAGGCCGCCCTGGATCACCGGGAAGTCCCGCGACAGCACCGCGCCGATGATCAGCCGGCCCAGGCCGGGCAGCGAGAACACCTGCTCGGTCACCACCGCGCCGCCCAGCAGCGCGCCGACCATGATGCCCATGACGGTGACGATGGGCACCATCGCGTTGGTCAGGCCGTGGCGCAGCACCACGTAGGGCTCGGGCAGGCCCTTGGCGCGCGCGGTGCGCACGTAGTCCTGGCCCAGCACCTCGAGCATGCTCGAGCGCGTCATCCGCGCGATGAAGCCCATCTGCACGCAGGCCAGCGTGAAGGCCGGAAGCGCCAGATGCCAGGCCCACCCCATCGGGTCCTGCGCGAAGGCCACGTAGTCACCGGCCGGGAACCATTGCATCGTCACCGCCAGCAGCCAGATCATCACCAGACCGAACCAGAACTCCGGGATCGACAGGCCCAGCAGCGCGAGCGTCATCACCCCCTGGTCGGTGGCGCGGCCGTGGCGCACCGCGGCCAGCACCCCGGCGGCCACGCCGATCAGCACTGCGAAGACGAAGGCGATGGCGGTCAGCGACAGCGTCACCGGCAGGCGTTCGAGGATGGCCTCGGTCACGCCGCGGTTGAGCAGCAGCGAGGTGCCCAGGTCCCCCTGGAGCACCCGCCAGTACCAGTCGCCCATGCGCACGAGGAAGGGCTGGTCCAGCCCCATCTCGCGGCGCACCCGATCCAGCGCCTCCTGGGTGGCGCTGGTGTCGAGGAACATCGACGCAGGGTCACCCGGCACCAGCCACAGCAGCGCGAAGGTCAGCAGCGAGACCAGCAGCAGCACCGGGACGGTGGCCAGCAGCCGGCGCAGGACGTAGCGGCCCATGCCTGTGAACTCTCAGGCGCTCAGTCCAGCCACACCCCCCACATGCGTGGGATTCGGTAGGCCTTGAAGTTCTTCAGCCGCGAGGTCGCCACCTGGAACAGCCCGTAGTTGCCCAGGTTGACCGCGATCGCCTGGTCGGCCATGCGGTCCTCGAACTCCAGGAACATCTTGCGCTGGGCGTCGAAGTTCATCTCGCCGTTGAACTTGTCGAACAGGGCGTCGATCACCGGGTCGGCCTTGCGCTGGCCCTGGCCCTTGACCCAGTGCGACATCGCCGAGGCCGGGCCCTCGTAGGGCTCGATGCCGAAGCCGTGGGTCCAGAAGTTCCAGCCCTGGTCGCTGCCCAGGCCGATCTTGGAGGTGGTGGGCCAGTCGGCGACCTTGACCTCCATGTTGACGCCGATCTGCGCGGCCTGCTGCTGGATGACCGTGGCGGTATCCACGCTCGGACGATCGTTGTGCACGATGAAGGTCAGCTTCTCGCCCTTGTAGCCCGATCGGGCGAGCGAGGCCTTGGCAGCTGCCAGGTCCTGCTTGGGCGCGGCGCGGCCGCTGTGATAGGCCGAGCCGGCGTAGACCCAGGCCGTGTCGATCCGGTAGTTGTCCGGGTAGGCCACCGCCATGATCTCTTCGAAGTCCAGCGACTGCGTCACGGCACGGCGGAAGTTCAGGTCCGCGCCAGCACCCTGCGCCATGTTGAACTTCAGCACCATGGCCGCGAAGGGCAGGGCCTTGATCACCTGGAAGTTGGCATTGCCCTGCAGGCGCTTGGCGGTCGGGGCGTCGGTGGTCTCGTTCAGGTGGATCTGGCCGGTCTGCAGCGCGGCGTCGCGCGCGCCGGCCTCGGGCATGAAGCGGAAGGTCACGCTGTCGACCCAGGCCACCTTGTGGCCGGCGAAGCCGTCGCGCTCCTTGTAGGCCGGATTGGGCTGGTAGGCGTCGAAGCGGGCCAGCTTGACGTGGCTGTCCGGCTTGTACTCGACGAAGCGGAAGGGCCCGGTGCCGATGGGCGAGGCCTTGCCCATCTCCTTGGCCGCTTCCTCTGCCGGCATGATCGCGATGGGCGCGCGTGGGCTCGACAGGTTGCCCAGGAAGGTGGACTGCACTGACGACAGCTTGATGGTCACCTCGTGGGGCCCCGTCGCGGCGACCGAGCTGATCGCGCGGATCAGGCTGGCCGAGGCACCCGCCTTGCGATAGCGCTCGAGCGAGGCCACCACGTCGGCCGAACCCATGTCCTTGCCGTTGTGGAACTTCACGCCGCGGCGCAGCTTGAAGACATAGGTCAACCCGTCGGGCGAGATCGTCACGCCCTCGGCCAGGTCCGGCACGGGACGGGCGTTCTCGTCCCGCGCGTACAGGGTCTCGAACATGTGCAGGTTGACGTTGCGCGCGACCTGCGCCGATGTGGCATGGGGGTCCAGCGATGGCGGTGCGGCCACCATGCCGACCACGACGTCACCGCCGCGCTTCTGGGCATGGACCGGGCCGGTGACGGCCAGCCCCAGGGCGGCCGAGACCGCCAGGGTCAACAAGGATCTCTTCAACATGGACTGTCTCCTCGGGGTGGTGGGCGATGGTGTGTCGGTCCGGTGATCGCAGGCACCGTCGGCGTGGCGGGCCGTCCTTGGCGGGTGGGGCAGACCGTGGCCGACTGAAATTGACGATAGCATACTTCCTAAAGGTATACAATCAATCACATGTTTCGGCGCCCGAGCACCGGGCCAGGGGGGCCGAGAATCCGCGCGTGGCGCGCGGCGTCGTTTCCATCCCCCTTCCGAGCCCCCGCCAGGGGCTGTGCATGAACCGAATGACTGACACTCTCGATGTGATGCCTTCCATGCCCCCAGGGCCGTCCGATGTGGCGGCCGAGGGGCCCGGCCTGGGCCGTCTGCAGCCTCGCACCCTGGTGCACCAGGTCATCGATGCGCTGGTGGCCGCGGCGGCCGAGGGCGTGATCCTGCCGGGCGACCGCATCGTCGAGGTCGACATCGCGCAGCGCCTGGGCGTCAGCCGGGTGCCGGTGCGCGAGGCCCTGCGCGTGCTCGAGAGCCAGGGCGTGGTCGTCAACGAGCCCTACAAGGGCATCCGGCTGACGCCGGTCACCCACGAGCGCATCGATCAGTTGATCGAGGTGCGCGTGGCCCTCGAGACCGCCGCGATGAAGGCCGCGATCCGCCTGGGGCGCAACCGTGGTGCGCCGCTGGCGCGGCTGCAGGCCATCGTCGACGACATGGTCGCGCGCGCCTCGGTCAACGACGTCGCCGGCTTCGCCGAGGCCGACACCCGCTTCCACCGCACGCTGTGCGCGCTGTCAGGCAACCTGGTGCTGGCCGACATGTGGGAGATGCTCGCGCGGCAGATGACCATCATCTTCGGCTTGTCGGCGCTGGGCAAGCCGATGGCCGACATCGTCGACGAGCACCGCGTGCTGCTGCGGGTCTTCCAGGGGGGCAACCTTGACGAGGTCGCGATGACGCTGCACGACCACATCGACGTCGAGATCCACAAGGTCGACCTGGAGGGCATCGTCGCGCGGCGCCGCTCGCTGGTGAAGGCCTCGGCCTGAGCGCCTGAAGGGTCGCCCGCTGCTCCGCCACCGCCCGGCCGCCGACATGAGCTCCGAACGCCCCTGCTTCCCCCCCTTTCCCACCCACCGTACGCCGGCCGCGGCGTCCCGCCTGCCATGACAAACCCTTCCGACGTCCGCGCCTCGCTACCGCCGGTGCGCATCCGCAACATCGTCGCCGCCCCGCTGTTCGGCGAGAGCCCGAAGGGCGGCTGGTCGGCCGAGATCCGCCCCGAGGACTCGATCCACGCGCTGATCGCCGTGCACACCGACGCCGGCATCACCGGCTACGGCAGCGTGTTCACCGACGGCCGCCTGGTGCAGGCGGCGCTGCCGGTGCTCGAGCCGCTGTTCCGTGGCGAGAACGCGCTGCAACCCGAGCGCGTGACCGAGAAGCTGCACCAGAACACCTTCTGGATGGGTCGGGGCGGCACGCTCACCCACGCCATCAGCGGCATCGACATCGCGCTGTGGGACATCCTGGGCAAGGCCACGCAGATGTCCGTGGGTTCGCTGCTGGGCGGGCGCTACATCGACCGCGTGCGGCCCTACTGTTCGCTGCTGATGGAGATGCCCGAGCGCATGCACGACGTCGTCGCGCCCTACAAGGCGCGCGGCTTCCGGGCCTTCAAGGTGGGCTGGGGCCCCTTCGGCCGCACCCACGACGCCGGGCTGGACCGCGCCATCATCGCCGCCACGCGCGACGCGCTGGGCCCTGACGTGCAGCTCTTCGTCGACCCGGGCGCCAGCGACGCCCACTGGCCCCAGGGGCTGAAGTGGGCGCTGCGCACGGCCGAGATGCTGGCCGACTACAACGTCGGCTGGTTCGAGGAGGCGCTCAAGCCCGACGCGATCGACGACTTCTGCACGCTGCGCCGCGCCAGCCCCGTGCCGATCGCCGGCGGCGAGGTGCTGACCCGGCGCCAGGCCTTCCAGCCCTGGCTGGCGCGCGGCGCCTTCGACATCGTCCAGCCCGACGTCACCAAGGTGGGCGGCATCAGCGAGCAGCGGCGCATCGTCTGGATGGCGCAGGATTTCGGTGTGCGCTACGTCGGCCACGGCTGGAACACCGCGATGGGCGTCGCCGCCGACCTTCAGATGGCCACCGCCTTCCCGAACGTGGACCTGGTCGAGTTCATCGGCGGCAGCCCCTACGTCGATGGCATCCTGCGCGAGCCCTTCGTGCTGGACGCCGACGGCATGCTGCCCATCCCCGACCGCCCCGGGCTCGGCGTCGAGCTCGACCCCGAGGGCGTGGCGCGTTACACGCCCGACGCGCGGCCGCTGTTCGCGTCCTGAGCCCTCGCGCATGAGCCCTCACATGCCGGCCGCGGCCGGCCACAGGAGCCGGTGATGCTGAAGCTGTTCTCGCTGCGCGACCGCGTCGCGCTCGTCACCGGCGCATCGCGCGGGCTGGGCTGGGCCATGGCGCAGGCCCTGGCCGACGCGGGCGCGCGGGTGGTGCTCAACGGCCGCGACGAGGCCACGCTGCAGGCGCGCCGCGCCGAGATCGAGGCCGCCGGCGGCCTGGCCGACGTCGCCGCCTTCGACGTCCGAGACCGCGCCGCGGGCGACGCCGCCATCGACGCCATCGTCGCGCGCCACGGCCGCCTGGACATCCTGATCAACAACGCCGCCTTCGGCGTGCCGCGCGACTTCTTCGACATCAGCGACGACGACTGGCGGGTGTCGATGGACGTGTTGCTGGACGCCTGCTTCCGCCTGTCGCGCAAGGCCGCCGCCGGCATGGTGGCGCAGGGCTGGGGCCGCATCGTGATGATCTCCTCGGTCAACGCCCGCATCGGCCGCGCCACCAACACGCCCTACATCACCGCCAAGGCCGGGTTGGAGGGCCTCACACGCGGCATGGCGGCCGAACTGGCGCCGCACGGCGTGACGGTCAACTGCATCGCGCCGGGCTACATGGCCACCGACATCAACACCGCCTTCCGCGCCGAGCCCGGGCGCTACGAGTGGATCCGCAACCGCACGCCGATGAAGCGCTGGGGCGCCGCCGAAGACCTGATGGGCGCGGCGCTGTTCCTGTCGAGCCCGGCCTCGGCCTACATGACGGGGCAGGTGATGGTGGTCGACGGCGGGATGACGGTGGTGATCTGAGCGCCTGACGAGCGGTCGGCTCCCAGACAACCCTGCACTGCGGCGAGCCGGCGCCGGTGAAGGCTCGCCGCAGGCGGCTTCACACAGCACCTTGCCGGCAACCAGAAGGAGACCGCGATGCAGCCTTACGGCATCAACCTGTCCAAGGACGTGATGGTGGCCATGCGCGACGGTGTGCGTCTGGCCTTCGACGTGTACCGGCCGGCGCGCCACGGCGCCTTCGTCGACGGGCGCTTCCCGACGATCATGCTGCACACGCCCTACGACAAGACCGATCGGCGCTACAGCGAGATCGCCGACTTCTTCGTGCCGCGCGGCTACGCCGTGGTCCTGGTGGACCTGCGCGACCGCTACCGCTCCGAAGCCTCGGGCGTCTATTTCCACGTCGCCACGCCGCACACCGGGCGCGACGGCGCCGACATCTGTGAGTGGATCGCGGCGCAGCCCTGGAGCAACGGGCGCGTGGGGACCGTGGGCAGTTCCTACGCGGCGGTGACGCAGGTGCGCACGGCGATCGAGGCCCCACCGTCCCTGCGCGCGATGTGGCCCGACGTCGTGCCCACCCACAGCTTCCACAACCAGTGCCGCGAGGGCGGCGCGATGCAGCAGCACATGTTCTGGGCGCTGTTCATCCATGCCCAGGACGACCAGCAGGTGCGGCGCGACCCGGCGAAGGTGGCCGATGTCTGGGCCGACCTGCGGCGGTTGCGCGAGCTGTTCCGGTCCGCGCCCTGGCAGCGCGGCCAGACCTCGCTGCGCCACGCGCCGCACCTGGAAGACACGCTGATCGACTACGCCACGCGCGGGACGCTGGACACCTACTGGCAGCGAGTCGAGCACGACTTCACCGCCTTCTGGCCGCAGCATGCCGACATCCCGGTGACGATGTCCAGCGGCTGGTACGACCCCTACGTCGGCGCCGACGCCGACTACTTCTCGGCCATGGCCCGGCTGAAGGCCTCGCCGATGCGGCTGGTGATCGGCCCGTGGAGCCATGTGGGCATGCGCGGCGAGGCCACCTGGTGCCACGAGGTGGACTTCGGGGCCGAGAGCGTCTGGGGCGTGCAACGCTACTTCGAGGAGCAGTTGGCTTTCTTCTCCCGCTGGTTGGCCGACGATCCCGACGTTCCAGACGTTCCAGACGGTCCAGACGCCCCCCATGCTCCCGATGCCCCACCGCAGATGCGCGAGCCGCCGCCGGTGCGCCTGTTCGTGATGGGCGGCGGCTCGGGCCGGCGCACCGCTGCCGGCAAGCTCGACCACGGTGGCCGCTGGCGGGCCGAGTGCGAGTGGCCGCTGGCGCGCGCCGTGGCCACGACGCTGCACCTGCGTGCCGACGGCCGGCTGAGCGAGGTGCCCCCGGATGCCGCCGAGCCGCCGCGGCGTTTCCGCTACGACCCGGCGCACCCGGTGCCCACGCTGGGTGGGCTGTACTGCTCGATCGGCGAACTGCCCGAGGGTGGCGCCGGCGTCGAGCCCGCCTGGGCGCGGCTGCTCAGCCCGGTGCTGCGCCTGCGCGACCTGCTCACGCCCGGCCCGGTGGACCAGAAGGAGTCGCCCGCCTTCTTCGGCGCGCGCGAGCCCTGGCCCCGGCTGCGCGACCGGCCCGACGTCCTGGTCTTCGAGACCGAACCGCTGGCCGAGCCGGTGGAGGTGACCGGCGTCGTCACGGTGCACCTGTGGGTCTCATCGAGCGCGGTCGACACCGATTTCACCGCCAAGCTGATCGACGTGCAGCCCGCCAACGAGGACTATCCTGAGGGCTTCGACATGTTGCTCAACGACTCGGTCATCCGCTGTCGCTACCGCCAGGGCTTCGACCGCGAGGTGTTCATGACGCCGGGAGAGGTCGTGCCGGTGACGATCACGCTGCCGCCCACGAGCAATCTCTTCGCCCGCGGCCACCGCATCCGCGTCGACATCTCCTCGTCGAACTGGCCCCGCCTCGATCTGAACCCGAACACCGGCGAGCCGATGGGTCGGCATACGCATCAGGTCGCGGCCGACCAGACGGTGTGGATGGACGCCGCCCACCCCTCGCGGGTGGTGTTGCCTATGATCCCGGCCGGCTGACACACCTGGAGAACGCTGATGACGTTGACGCCATCCGAAGAGCAGGCGCGCACGCTGCGCGTGCACCTGGCCGCCGCATTGCGCCTGGCGGTGCGCGACGGTCTGGACGAGGGCATCGACAACCACTTCACCGCCTGCGTGCCCGGCCAGCCCGGGCGCTATCTGATCCTGCCCTTCGGCATCCACTGGTCGCTGGCGCGGGCCAGCGATCTGGTCGTCTTCGACGACGACGGCCGCGTGGTGCAGGGCCGGCAGAGCGACCTGGAGCTGTCGTCCTGGTGCATCCACGCGCCGCTGCACCGCCTGACCGGCGCCAAGGTGGTGCTGCACACCCACCAGACCTGGGCGCTGGCGCTGAACCTGTTGCACGACAACCGTCTGCTGCCGGCCAGCCAGACAGCCGCGCTGATGGCGCGCCAGATCGCCTACGACGACCACTACGAGGGCATGGCCGACACCCCGGCCGAGGGCGAGCGCCTGGCCGCCGTGCTGGGCGACAAGCCCATCCTGTTCATGAAGAACCACGGCGTGCTCGTCACCGGCGCCACCGTGGCGCAGGCCTACCGACGCCTGTACAAGCTGGAGAAGGCCTGCCGCACCCAGGTGCTGGCCATGGCCACCGGTCGCGAGTTGGCGGTGATGGCCCCGGCCCTGGTCGACCGGGTGCTGCGCCCGGCCGATGGCGAGACCCACACCCCGACGCAGCGCGCCGACCTGTACTTCGAGGCCATGATGAAGGTGCTGGACCGGGACCTGCCCGGGTATGCCGACTGAGTGAAACCGACCCGCTGGCGCGCGTTGCGATCGGCTCATCCGCGCGCCCCCAACCCGGGTTCGACCGCGCCTGACATCCACCGTTTTGCAGCGGGCGTGGGACGGAGGGGTGGTAGGCCGTGTTGGGCTCGAACCAACGACCAAAGGATTATGAGTCCTCTGCTCTGACCGACTGAGCTAACGGCCCCCGTTCGGGAGTGTAGCGGGGCGACCCGCGGGCGATCGCCCGCGGGTGCGTCGCGGACTGCTTCCCCAACCCGCACGAAAGAGTCCGTCAGGCAAGTCTTCGACTCTTCGCGAGTGGCTTGGTGAGTGGCTTGCCCGGAGCGCAGGGTTCTGGCAGGCTCAGCCCAAACGGTTGCGTCGCGAACACCGTGTTCCCACAAGGGGCATCGCAGGCCCGAAAAGCAAAAAGGCGCCCGAGGGCGCCTTACGAAGGGGGACTGAACCCGCGCCGGGTGTCAGCGACCGGCCTTGAAGCTCTGGAACGTGCGGGTCTGCACGCGCAGCGCGTCCTGCGGCAGGGCCTCGGGCACGGCCAGCTTGGCCACGTCGGCCGCTGGCGGGAAGACGATCGGGTTGTTGGCGATCGCCGGCTCGACGTACTGCTTGGCCGCGGCGTTCGGGTTGGCGTAGAACACGGCATTCGTCAACGACGCATGCACCTGCGGGCGCAGGATGTAGTCGATGAACTTGTGCGCGTTCTCGACATTCTTGGCATCCTTGGGGATGGCCATCGTGTCGAGGAACATGGTCGCGCCGCGCGGCGGGATCATGGCCTGGATCTTGTGGCCGGTCTTGTTCTCCTCGGCGCGCTGGTTGGCGATGAGGAAGTCACCCGAGTAGCCCAGCGACAGGCAGATCGTGCCATTGGCCATGTCGTTGATCGGCCCGGGCGAGTCGATGCGCGTGATGTGGGGGCGGGCCTTCATCAGCACCGCACGTGCGGCGTCGTAGTCCTTGGCGTTGCGGCTCCAGCCGGGCTTGCCGGCGTAGAGCATCGCCACCGGCACCACCTCGGAGGCGGAGTCGATCACGTGAACGCCGCAGCTCTTGAGCTTGGAGACGTACTTCGGGTCGAACAGCAGGTCCAGCGGGTTGGCCGGCATCGGCTCGGTGCCCAGGGCCGCCTTCACCTTGTCGACGTTGATACCGATCGTCACGTAGCCCCACAGCCAGACCACCAGATGCTTGTTGCCCGGGTCGGCCATGGCGACCTTCTTCAGTAGTTCCGGGTCGAGGTTGCCCCAGTTGCTGAGCTTGCTGCGGTCCAGGGGTTGCAGCAGCTTGCCGTCGATCTGCCGCTTGCCGAAGTGCGCGCCGGGCACGACGATGTCGTAGCCGGTCTTGCCGGCCACCAGCTTGGTGTGCAGCGTCTCGTTGGAGTCGAAGTAGTCGTAACGAACCTTGATCCCGGTTTCCTTCTCGAAGTTGGCGATCGTGTCCTCGGCGATGTAATCGGCCCAGTTCAGGATGTTCAACTCCTTCGACCCCTGCGCCGATGCGGCGGCAGGGAGCAAGGCGGCGGCAGCGAGGGCGCAGGCGGTAAGGGCAGCTCGGAACATGGCAGGCTGTGTGGCGTTGGCGCCGTCACACGACGGCACGTTGGAGTGTCAAATCCCGCGGGTACCCGCGGGGTCGGCAGGGTTGAAGTCTAGGGGCAAATGTGCAAGCGCCCGGCGTGGCTCGGGCTATTTCTGGCTCAGCGCATGGCTGACCAGACGAGAGGTGATGTCGACGATCTGGATCATGCGGTCGTAGGCCATGCGCGTGGGGCCGATCACGCCCAAGGTGCCGACGACCTGCCCGTCGACCTCGTAGGGGGCGCTGACCACGGACAGCTCTTCATAGGGGACGACGCGGCTCTCGCCGCCGATGAAGATGCGCACGCCCTCGGCGCGGCTCGACACGTCCAGCAGGCGCATCAGCTCGGTCTTCTGCTCGAACACGCCGAACAGGCGGCGCAGCGCGTTCATGTCGTGGCTGAGTTCGTCCACGCCCAGCAGGTTGCGTTCACCGCTGACCACGACCTGGTCGACCGACTCGGCCACGGCCTCGCTGCCGACCTGCACCGCAGCCTGCATCAGGGCGGCGATCTCGCCGCGCAGGGCCTCGATCTCGGACTTCAGGCGTTCGCGCACCGACTCGATCGTCAGGCCCGCGTAGTGCGCGTTCAGATGGTTGGCGGCCTCGAGCAACTCGGCCTGGCTGTGGTCGCGCATCGTGAAGATCACGCGGTTCTGCACGTCACCATCGGGCGCGACCAGGATGACCAGCACGCGGCGTTCGCCCAGGCGCAGGAACTCGATGTGGCGGAACACGCTGGCCTTGCGCGGGGCCGTCACCACGCCGACGAAATGCGACAGGCTCGACAGCAGTTGGGCTGCCTGTGCGATGACGCGCTGGGGCTGGTCCGGGTGCAGTTGTTCGCGCGCGGCGGCCAGGTCCGGCGGCGGCTGCTCCATGTCCACCGGGCGTGCCGTGAGCATGGTGTCGACGAACAGGCGGTAACCGCGCGCCGTGGGGATGCGCCCGGCGCTGGCGTGCGGGCTGGCGATCAGGCCGAGTTCTTCCAGGTCGCTCATCACGTTGCGGATCGTCGCCGGCGACAGGTCCAGGCCCGAGGCGCGCGACAGCGTGCGCGACCCCACCGGCTGGCCTTCGGCGATGTAGCGTTCGACCAGGATCTTCAGCAGGGTGCGTGCGCGTTGATCCAGCATGTGTCGATTCTATGAAGACCCCCTGCGCGAAGCGACCCGGATGGCGCTTTCCAGGAGGCGCTATGGTGTAATCAATTGCATGTCTGCCCGGTTCCGCCACGCCGCGATCGTCGGCAAGTACCAGGCCCGCGGCGTTCAGCATGTGCTGGAGGACGTGGCCCAGTTCCTCGCCGACCAGGGGTTGGACGTTTCCGTGGATGAGGAAACCGCCAGCGGCGCAGGGCTCTCGCGGTTCGATGTGATCCGTCGCGACAGGCTCGGCACCCAGTGCGATGTGGTCGTGGTGGTCGGCGGCGACGGCACCATGCTGGGCATCGCACGCGAGATCGCCCGCCATGACGTCCCGCTGATCGGCATCAACCAGGGGCGGCTGGGTTTCATCACCGACGTGTCGATCGACCGCTTCCGTGAGGCACTGGCGCCGATGCTGGCCGGCGAGTACGAGGAAGACCGCCGCACGATGTTGGACGGCAGCGTCTGGCGCGACGGCGACCGCATCTTCGAGGGCCTGTCGATGAACGACGTGGTCGTCAGTCGCGGCGCCACCGCCAGCATGGTCGAGTTGCGCGTGACCATCGACGGCGACTTCGTCGCGAACCTTCGGGCCGACGGGCTGATCGTCGCGTCGCCCACCGGTGCGACCGCCTACGCGCTGTCCGCGGGCGGGCCGATCCTGCATCCCCGGATCGCGGGCTGGGTGCTGGTGCCGATCGCGCCGCACACCTTGTCCAACCGGCCCATCGTGCTGCCCGACCAGGGCGAGATCCGCATCGAGATCGTCGCGGGGCGTGACGCCTCAGCCAATTTCGACATGCAGGCGTTGACCAGCCTGCTGCATGGCGACGAGGTGCGGGTGCGGCGCTCTCAGCACAAGGTCCGTTTCCTGCACCCCCGGGGCTGGAGCTACTACGCCACGCTGCGGCGCAAGCTGCGCTGGTACCAGGACGTGGTGTAAGGGCTTGACGGAGCGGGGCGACGCAATGCTCAGACGTCTGGTGCTCAAGGACTACGCCATCGTGCGCGCGCTCGAGGTCGATCTGTCCGCGGGCTTCACCGTGCTCACCGGTGAGACGGGTGCGGGCAAGTCCATCCTGATCGATGCCTTGCAGCTGGCCCTGGGTGGGCGCGCCGACGCGCGTGCTGTGCGGGAGGGCGCGGCCCGCGCTGAGGTCGTGGCCGAATTCGACCTGCCCTTGGCCGTGCACGCGTGGCTGGGCGAGGCGGGTTTCGACCACATGGACGAGGGTCTGATGCTGCGCCGTGTGATCGACGCCCAGGGTCGCAGCCGCGCGTGGATCAACGGCGGCGTGGCCACGGTGGCGCAGTTGCGCGAACTGGCCGATCACCTCGTCGAGATCCACGGCCAGCACGCCTGGCAGAGCCTGACGCGCCCGGCTGCCGTGCGGGCGCTGCTCGATGCACAGGCCGGCGTCGACACCCACGCCCTCCAGACGGCGTGGGCGGGCTGGCGAGATGCACAGGCCGCGCTGAGCCGCGCGCGCTCCGAGCAGTCCGCGATGCTGCGCGAGCGCGAGCGCTTGCAATGGCAGCTGTCGGAGCTGGACCCTCTCGCACCGCAGCCCGACGAGTGGGCGCAGCTCGATGCGGAACACACCCGGCTGGCGCACGCGCAGGCCTTGCTGGAGGCTGCGGCCGCTGCCCTGCAAGCCACGTCCGAGGGCGAGCCGTCGGCCGATGCGCTGGCCGTCCGCGCGGCGGAGGCGCTCGAGGCCGTCGCACGCTACGACCCGCAGCTCGGGGAGGTCGTGCAGGTGCTGCAGTCGGCCCAGGCCCAGTTGCAGGACGCAGCGCACACCCTGCGTGCCTATCTGGCCCATCACGACCCCGATCCTGGACGCCTGGCAGAGCTCGATCGCCGGATGTCCACCTGGTTGCAGCTCGCGCGCCGGCACCGCCGCGCGCCTGCCGAGCTGCCAGCGCTGTGGCAGGAGTGGCAGGCGCAGTTGCAACGTCTGGACGCCAGCGCCGATGAGCAGACGCTGGCGCTTGCCGAGCAACAGGCGCGGCAGTCCTTCGAGGCGGTCGCCCGTCAGGTGTCGGCCGCGCGTCAGGCGCGCGCCCCGGTGCTGTCAGCCGCCATCACGCAGGCGATGCAGCATCTGGGCATGCCCGGCGGGCGTTTCGAGATCGGCCTGCCCGCACTCGACGCCCCGGCGGCCCACGGCCTGGAGGAGGTGGAGTTCCGCGTCGCAGGCCATGCCGGGGCGAGCCCACAGCCCCTGGCGAGGGTGGCCTCGGGTGGCGAACTCTCGCGCCTTGCCTTGGCCATCGCGGCCACCACCGCGCGCGGTCGTCGAGGCGGCGATACGCGGACCACCTTGATCTTCGACGAGATCGACGCGGGCGTCGGTGGCGCGGTCGGCGATGCCGTCGGGCGCATGATGAAGCAGCTCGGTGCCGATGCGCAGGTGCTGGCCGTGACGCATCTGGCCCAGGTTGCGGCTTGTGCCGACGCCCACCTCGTGGTGTCCAAGGCCGTGGAGGACGACCAGGTGGCGAGCAGCGTGCGCGCGGTGGTGGGCGAGGCGAGGGTGGCCGAGGTGGCGCGCATGCTCGGCGGCGAGCGGCTGGCCGACACCCGTCGCGCCCATGCCCAGGCCTTGCTCGGGGGAGGCGCATGACGGCGTCAGGTCGCTCCCGAGGGCGATGCCCGCATCGGGCGGTGAGAAGGGGTGTCCGGTGAACGCCACACAGGTCTTGCTGCTCAGCGGCATGTCGGGCTCGGGCAAGTCGGTGGCGCTGCATGCGCTCGAGGATGCGGGCTTCTTCTGCGTTGACAACCTGCCGCCTGAACTGCTGCCGGAATTCGTCCGGCTCGAAGGCGAGCGGCGCACGGGCCGGGTGGCGGTGGCGGTGGATGTCCGTGCGGCCGGATCGTTGCCGGCGCTGCCGCAACTGATCGATGCGTTGCAGGCCGATGGGGTCCCGATCCGCTCGATCTTCCTCGATGCGCTGACCCCGACCCTGGTGCGGCGCTTTTCCGAAACTCGCCGCCCCCACCCGCTGGCGATGAAGTCCGGCGGGTCCGCCGATGCGCCGGCCCTGATCGAGGCCATCGAGCACGAACGTGCGCTGCTGGCGGCCCTGCGCGACCGCTCCACCGTGATCGACACCAGCCAGCTGCGGCCCGCTCAGTTGCGCACCTGGATGCGTGACCTGGTCGGCGCGCGTGACGCGACGCTGACCCTGGTGTTCCAGTCTTTTGCCTACAAGAACGGCGTGCCACTGGACGCCGACTTCGTCTTCGACCTGCGGGTGCTGCCCAACCCCTTCTACGTACGCAACCTGCGACCACTGACCGGGCGCGACGAGCCTGTGGCCACCTATCTTGACGCACAGCCCGAGGTGGCGGAACTGCTCGGCCAGATCGAGGCCTTCCTCGATCGTTGGATCCCCGGCTTCGAAGCGGGGCAGCGCAGCTACCTGACGGTGGCGTTGGGTTGCACGGGCGGGCAACACCGTTCGGTCTTCGCGGCCGAGCGCTTGTCGTCACGCTTCGCAGGACGTCGGACGGTGCTGTTGCGCCACCGTGAGCTGGAGATCTCCGAATGACGGCTGCCGATGCCCCGATGCCCGATCCCTTGCCGCTGTTCCCTCTGCAGACGGTGCTGTTTCCAGGTGGTGTGCTGCCGCTGAAGGTTTTCGAGGCCCGCTACCTCGACCTGATCAGTCATTGCCTGCGCGCCGGCGAGCCCTTCGGGGTGGCGTGCATCATTCGCGGCAACGAGGCCGGCGCGGCAGCCGACGGCATGCGCATCGAGGCCGTGGGCGTGCTGGCCCATCTGCAGGAGGTCGACGCCGAGCAGGCGGGTATCCTCAAGGTCTCCTGCATCGGAGGGTCGCGCTTCCGGTTGCTGCAGGCCCCGGTGCAACGTCCCGACGGCCTGTGGGTGGGTACGGCCAGGGTGATGTCCGACGACGACGTCGTCGTCCCTGACCCCGCGTTCTCGCAGACCGTGCAGGCGCTGAAGGAGGCTGCGGATGCGCTGGAGGCCCAGGGCGTGCGTGCCATCTCCCAGCCTTACCGATGGGCCGATACGGGTTGGGTGGCCAATCGCTGGAGCGAGTTGCTGCCGGTGTCGCTGGTGGCCAAGCAGCGACTGATGGAACTCGAGGACCCGGTGGCTCGCCTGCGCCTGGTGGATGAGTTCCTCCGCAGCCGACGCGTCCATCCGTCTTGACGACACGCCGCATACCGGCCCATCGTGCCGATGGTCGCCGCCGGGCAGGCCGCGCCCGCGACGGCATCAGGGCGTGAAGGCACCGTCCATCCGATGGGTCTGTTCCTGCAACATCGCGGTCTGGTCTGCCCAGTGGTTCGGTGACCCGAAATCGGAGAAGGCCCGGGAGAAGGCGGGGTCCTGCCAGCGCAGTGCGATCCAGGCGCTGTGGCGCAGCAGTCGCAAGGTTCGCAGGGGCTCGATCAGGCGAATCTCGGCATCGTCGAAATCGGCGAAGTCCTCATACCCGCGCAGCAGCGCGTCGAGTTGGCGGCGTCGGCTCTCGCCGTCCTGTCCGTCCAGGAACAGCCAGAGGTCCTGCATCGCAGGGCCGGTGCAGGCATCGTCGAAGTCCACCAAATGAAGTGCGTCGTCGCGCTCCAGAAGGTTGCCGCGGTGTGCGTCGCCGTGCAGCCTGAGCGTGCGCAGTCCGCTCCCACCGGCGACGTGGTCGAAGGCGCGCCGTACGGCATCCATCGCTCTTCGCGCCGCGCTGGCCCATCCCGCCTGCAGGGACGGGTCGATGACCTCGAGCGCCAGCAGGGTGTCGATGGCCTCCGCGCCACGCTCGGGGGTCAGCGGCATACGGTGTCCGAAGACATGTCGGCTGCCCACGGCGTGCACCCGACCGATCAGGCGTCCGAGGCGTTCGAAGGCCTGAGGCGTCTCGACGCTGGGATCGCGGCCTCCCAGCCAGGGGCTCACCGCCATCCGTAGTGGCGCCTCGTCGGGCCGGTGCGCCGCGGTGGCAATGTCGTCGGCACGGGTCGGCCAATGCAGCAGGGTGTGCCCATCGCCAGACACGCTCGCGCCCGACGACGCGTCGGGCCGCAGTTCCAGGCTCAGCGGCGCGAGGACCGGCACTTCGGCGCGTGCGAGTTCGGCGATGAACTCGTGCTCCTCCAGGATCTGCGCGTCGCTCCAGCGGTTGGGTCGATAGACCTTGGTGGCCACCGCGCCGGCATCCTCGAGCATGACCCTGAACACCCGGTTCTCGTAGGAGTTCAACTGCAGCAGTCGGCCATCACCCGGCAGGTTCACGGCCTCCATCGCGCTCAGCACGGTCTGGGGTCGCAGGTCCGAGAAGGCAGGCAGAGCCGTTCGGTGTGTGGGCATTCTGGGCGCGGCAACGTCCGGGTCACCGCCGCGTCCTGTCGAGCGGTGTCGTCCCGGGGGGACGAGATGCCCAGGATACCCGGCGGCGGCCCTTCAATGCCAGAGAAGGACGAGCGGCTATACTAACCGGCTTTCCCGAAATCGGCGGGGAGGTTCGTCTGCGGTGAGTGGGTGGTTCCTGGGGTGACGCAAGTGACCTGGACGGGGCGATCAAATCAGCGACAGGCCCGAGAGGCCACCGAGCGAGTGGTTCCGAGGGCGGTTGGACGGGCCGTACAGCCGTGTTGCGGCGCGCAGTCTCCCGGGCTGGCGCGCCTTCTGAAAGACCCTCATGAAAACCTTCAGCGCCAAGCCGGCCGAGGTGACGCACGAGTGGTTTGTGATTGACGCCACCGACAAGGTGCTCGGACGTGTCGCCAGCGAAGTGGCACTCCGTTTGCGCGGCAAGCACAAGGCCATCTACACGCCTCACGTCGACACCGGTGATTTCATCGTCATCGTCAACGCCGACAAGATCCGCGTCACGGGCTCCAAGGCCACGGACAAGATCTACTACCGTCACTCCGGGTACCCCGGCGGCATCACCGCAACCCCTTTCAAGGACATGCAGGCCCGCCACCCCGGCCGCGCGATCGAGAAGGCGGTCAAGGGCATGCTCCCAAAGGGCCCGTTGGGCTACGCGATGATCAAGAAGCTGAAGGTGTACGCAGGTGCCACGCATCCGCACACCGCGCAGCAACCCAAACCGCTCGAGATCTGAGGTCGGCCATGATCGGACAATGGAATTACGGCACGGGTCGGCGCAAGTCGTCGGTGGCGCGTGTGTTCATCAAGCGCGGCACGGGCCAGATCATCGTCAACGGCAAGCCGCTGGACCAGTACTTCGGCCGGCAGACCTCGATCATGATCGTCCAGCAGCCCTTGCTGCTGACGTCGAATGCGCAGGTGTTCGACATCAAGGTCAACGTCCACGGAGGCGGTGAGTCGGGACAAGCGGGCGCTGTGCGTCACGGCATCACGCGCGCGCTGATCGATTACGACGCGGCGCTCAAGCCCGAGCTGAGCCAGGCTGGCTTCGTCACTCGGGACGCCCGCGAGGTCGAACGCAAGAAGGTCGGCCTGCACAGCGCCCGTCGGCGCAAGCAGTTCAGCAAGCGCTGAGCGCCTGCCACCCGGTTCCCTGCAGCATCTGCTGCATGGGCGTCTGGTGTCATCGGATGGCGCCCACCTGCCTTGCATGGCCGGTGGGCGTTTTTCATTTCAGCTGGGCGCCTTGGACTGCGACAAGCAGGCCCTGTCGTGCAACGACAAGCGCCCCAGTAGTATGCTCGGGCTTTAGAGGTCGACGCGCAGGTCGGGCCTCGATCGTTGACCAGACCATGATGGCGGATGCGTGCGCGCCGCCTTTCCGGAGGAAAGACCATGAATGCTCTTGCAGAACGCCTGCAGCCCGCCGTCGACGAGATGCCGGCACCACTGATCTTCACCGATAGTGCGGCCGCCAAGGTGAAGGATCTCGTCGACGAGGAGGGCAATCCCGACCTGAAGTTGCGCGTATTCGTTCAGGGCGGTGGATGCTCGGGCTTCCAGTACGGATTCACGTTCGACGAAGTCGTCAACGAGGACGACACGCCGATGACGAAGAACGGTGTGACCCTGCTGATCGACGCGATGAGCCTGCAGTACCTGATGGGTGCCGAGATTGACTACAAGGATGACCTGCAGGGCGCTCAGTTCGTGATCAAGAACCCGAACGCCACCACCACCTGCGGTTGCGGTTCGTCTTTCTCGGTCTGAGTCCCGTTACCGCCTGCCCTCGGTCTCCCGGACGCTGGACCGGTCGGGAGGTATCGCTGTCGCAGGCCTGCCGTCAGCGCGCTGGGTACAGGCAACCGAGGCGACGCGGCCCCCGTGCGCCCGTCACAGCGGGTACATTGCCGGGGTGACCGAGCAGATGCGCGTGGGCGAGCCATGCAAAAGCCAGCGCTTCGACCTGGTCGACTGGAATCCCGTGACATTGCTGAGTCGTGCCCACCTGGGCTCGTGGGAGCAGGCGCGACAGTCGGCGCATCAGGTCTGTATTGAGTGCGCCACCCCCACAGACGTGCAGGGTGTCGGTCAGCGGCGCGTGCCGGTCGACGGCTTGCGCAGCGGCTGTAGCGGTGTACTCGGCCAACGTGGCTTGCACATCCTGGGGTGATGGCCTTTCGCCGCCGTATATCGCCTGCAGTCGGGTCTCCAGCCAATCCAGGCTGAACAGATCGCGCCCTGTGCTCTTTGGTGGGTGCCGATGGAGATACGGCTCGTCCATGAGCGCATTGAGCAGCCCGTCGTCTACACGGCCCTCGGCGGCCCAACCTCCCTCGCGATCGAAGGGTCGGGCTGTGTGGCGCTCGCACCAGCCGTCGAGCAGCACATTCCCGGGTCCGCAATCGAATCCGCTGACCTCGCCTTCGCTGGGGCCGAGGAGGGTTAGATTGGCGATGCCGCCAAGGTTCAGGATCGCCGTGTGTCGGCCGGGACGGAAGAACACGCTGGCGTGGAATGCCGGCACGAGAGGCGCGCCCTGACCCGCAGCAGCGAGGTCGCGGCTCCTGAAGTCGCACACCACATCGATGCCGCTGAGTTCCGCCAACAGCGCACCATTGAGCAACTGCACCGTGTAGCCTGTGCCGTCGACATCCAGCGGGCGGTGCCTGACCGTCTGGCCGTGGGCGCCGATGGCACGCACCAGGCGATGCTCGATCCCGGCCTGGAGCAGAACGGCCGCCGCGACGTCGGCGTAGGCTCTTGCCACGGCATTGGCAGCCAAGGCGCCGCGGTGGATCTCGTCCGGCCCGGGGGTGTTCAGCTCCAGGAGATCCTGCCGCAGGGCTTGGCTGTAGGGCCGGTGGGCATGAGCCACGACCCGAGCGTCTCGCGTCGAGAAATCCACGAGGACGCCGTCCACTCCGTCGAGCGAGGTGCCCGACATCAGCCCGATGATCAGCAAGGCGCTGCGGCCCGCAAAGACGGACGGCTCACTCGAACCGCAGCGGACCGCCGATTGATTCCGCTGCCTCTAGCTTGACCTGCACGACCCGAGCGACTTCCTCGAAGCGGGGACGAGCGCCGGCGTCGAGTCGCAACGTCTCGGCGGACTTCGCGATTTTCAGTGGATCCTGGTGGACACCGCCCACCCGGAACTCGAAGTGCAGGTGCGGGCCCGTGGCCCATCCCGTCGACCCGACTGCGCCGACCAGATCACCCTGCTCGACGCGCTGCCCTTTGCGGACGTTGACGCGACTCAAGTGCGCATACACCGTGGTGCGGCGTGCGTCGTGGCGCACGAACACGACCTTGCCGAAACCGGTCTGCCAGCCAGCGAAGTCGACCGTACCGCTGCCCACCGTCCGCACGGGCGTGCCGGTCGGCGCAGCGTAATCGACGCCGTTGTGGGCACGCATGCGCTTGAGGATGGGATGCATGCGCATGGCGAATCCCGAGGTGATGCGTGAGAACTCGACCGGACTGGCAAGGAAGACGCGCTTGCGGCTTCGCCCGCTCGGGTCGAAGTAGGCGCCGCGACCTCCGCTCTCGAACCAGATGGCCTGATGAACGGTGCCCCCGTTCACGAACTCCGCCGCCAGGACGCGGCCGGCACCCTCGTTCCAGGGCACGGGCTCACCGTCGGCCGTCAGCGCTTCGTAGACGATGCTGAAGGTATCGCCTCTGCGCAATTCCCGGTGGAAATCGATGTCGACAGCGAAGATTTCGGCCAGTTGCGCCGCGATCTTGTCGGGGATCCGTGCGTCGTCCGTGGCCGCGAAAAGGGAACTGGTGATGGTGCCGCTGGCCAGTCGCGTCTCCGTGGCCACGGGGACGGTAGCCGTGTCGCGGATCCACGAACCACCCTCCGCGCGCAAGCGGGTCCGCGTGAAGTGCGTGCCGATCAACTGGGGGCGCTCCGCGGGTGATCGGATGATGAGCTCGATGAGTCCACCCATGCCGTCGGTGCGTACCTGCACGATGCGCGGACCCCGGCCGTCGATCGCTTTGCGAACGGCGGCGTCGCTGCCGACCATACGCAGCGCACCGGCGTCGGAGACGCCCAGACGTCTGAGTTCGGCGGTGAGCGACACGCCGGGCCGCGTGACGATGGTCTGTGAGAGCTCCAGAGCGTGACCGGCCAAGGCTTCGAGCTGGGGCTCGATCTGGGCCGTCGACACTTCTTCCGAGACGATGGACCGGGGGAGATCGGCCGCATCCGGCGCCAACGGCGAGACAGCGAAGGCGACGACGCCGAAGCTCGCCAGACACGCGACCAAAGTCCATGACGCGGTACGGCCGTGAGCCTGCCGCAGTCGGATCACATGGTCATTCCAGTGTCGAACGGTGTGGGAGATGGACTTCAATGCCTCGGGTCCTGCCAACCTGGCCTTGAAACACCCCCCCAGGAGAGGGGGCCGCGGGGTCGGCGCAGATGGCGCCGGTGGTGATCCCGGAGCCGACGCCTAGAATCCAGCGTTCTCCGGAGCAATTGCTCCAGAAGATTGGATGAAGCCGCGAATACGACCGGGGCTGCGAGTATATCAAGCAGCGAGATCTCCCCGGCTGAAGAATTGGACCGGAAATCTCGCCATGATCGAAGCTCAGGCCGCCAGCCGCCACATCGGTTTTCCCGTCGACGATCGTGTCGAGCACGCGCTGACCGTGACGAAGCGTGGGTGCGAGGAGCTCCTGCCCGAGGCCGACTGGGTTCGCAAGCTCGCGCGGTCGCAGGCCACCGGCGTGCCGCTGCGCATCAAGCTCGGACTGGACCCGACGGCGCCCGACATCCATCTCGGTCACACCGTGGTGCTCAACAAGATGCGCCAGTTGCAGGATCTGGGGCACCAGGTGATCTTCCTGATCGGCGACTTCACCTCGATGATCGGCGACCCTTCGGGTCGCAACGCCACGCGCCCGCCGCTGACGCGCGAGCAGATCGAGGCCAATGCGCAGACCTACTATCGCCAGGCCAGTCTGGTGCTGGACCCGGCGCGCACCGAGATCCGCTACAACAGCGAGTGGAGCGATCCGCTGGGTGCGCGCGGCATGATCCAGCTCGCCGCGCGCTACACCGTGGCGCGCATGATGGAGCGGGACGATTTCTCCAAGCGGTTCAAGGCGGGCACACCGATTTCGGTGCACGAATTTCTTTACCCGCTGATGCAGGGCTACGACTCGGTGGCGCTGAAGTCCGACCTCGAACTCGGCGGCACCGATCAGAAGTTCAACCTGCTGGTGGGCCGGGCGCTGCAGTCCGAGTACGGACAGGAGCCCCAGTGCATCCTGACCATGCCCTTGCTCGAGGGCCTCGACGGTGTCGAGAAGATGAGCAAGAGCAAGCAGAACTACATCGGCATCACCGAGCCGGCGAACTCGATGTATGCGAAGTTGCTGTCGATCAGCGACGAGTTGATGTGGCGCTACTACACCCTCCTGAGCTTCCTGCCGCAAGCCGAGATCGACGCCCTGCGGGCCCAGGTCGAGGGGGGGCGCAACCCCAAGGACGCCAAGGTCCTGCTCGCGCGCGAGATCACCACGCGTTTCCACGGCGCATCGGCGGCCGAGGCCGCGGTCCAGGATTTCCGGAACCGGGCTGCGGGCGGCATCCCGGACGACATCCCGGAGGTCACCTTGTCGGGCGCGCCGATGGGCATCGGTCCCTTGCTGAAGCAGGCGAGCTTGGCGGCGTCCACCGGCGAGGCATTGCGGCTGGTCGAGCAGGGCGGGGTTCGTATCGACGGCGCCTCGGTCTCGGACAAGGCCTTGAAGGTGAGCGCCGGGACCTTCGTCATCCAGGTGGGCAAGCGCAAGTTCGCCAGGGTCACGCTGTGCTGAGCAGCGCGAGCGGGCTCGTCGTGAACAGGACGCAGGGCGCCAGCCCACGCAGGGCTTGAATCGGCGCGGAGCGATGGAGATCCGCACCTATCTTCAGTTGTCGGTGGCCGTGGCCGTGGCGACGATCGGCCTGAAGACCGGTGCCTGGTGGGTCAGCGGCTCGGTGAGCCTGCTGTCGGATGCGATGGAGTCGCTGGTGAACCTGGCCGGAGCGGTGTTCGCGCTGGTCATGGTCACCATCGCCGCCCGTCCGCCCGACGAAGACCACCCCTACGGTCATCACAAGGCCGAGTACTTCTCCAGCGGCTTCGAAGGGGTGCTGATCATCGTGGCGGCCTTGGCGATCATCGTCACAGCGGTGCATCGGTTCTGGGATCCGCAGCCGCTGGAGCAGTTGGGCCTGGGGCTGGCGCTGTCGGTGGCGAGTTCGGTGCTCAACGGCGCACTCGCTTGGGCCATGCTGCGCAAGGCACGCGAACACCGGTCGATGGCGCTCGAAGCTGATGCAAGACACCTGTTCACCGATGTGTGGACGTCCGCAGGCGTTGTGGGCGGTCTCGTCGCGGTGGCGCTGACCGGCTGGTTGTGGCTCGACGCCGTGCTCGCGATCGCCGTGGCCCTGAACATCCTGCGAGAGGGGGTGTCGCTGGTCCGCCGTTCGGCTGATGGCTTGATGGACCGGGCTGTCGAGCCCGAGGTCCGTCAGGATATCGAGCGCACGCTCGACGGCTTCCGCCACGCAGCCATCCGCTTCGACCACATCGTGACGCGCCGGGCGGGCCGACGGCGCTTCGTGGACTTGCACATGCACATGCCTGCGCGCTGGTCCTTGGGCCGCGCCGCGGCGCTGCGCACCTCGGTGGAGCAGGCGCTGATGAGCGCGGTGCCGGGGCTGCGTGCCACGATCCAGCTGCTGCCGATGGACGTCGAGGCCGGCCTGCACGACGACGCGGATCCCTTGTGACGATGTCGCCTGCGGGAGGGTGAAGGGTGATCGGGTTGCTCCAGCGGGTGAAGCAGGCCCGCGTCGAGATTGCGGGCGAGGTCGTGGGCCGCATCGAATTCGGTCTGCTGGTGCTCGTCTGCGCGGAGCCTGCGGACACCGTGTCGACGGCCGAGCGATTCGTCGAGAAGATCCTGAAGTTGCGCGTATTCGCAGACAGCGACGGGCGGATGAATCGAAGCGTGGTGGATGTCGGCGGCGGGTTGCTGGTGGTGTCGCAGTTCACGCTGGCCGCCGACACCCGTGGTGGCAATCGGCCCGGGTTTTCAGCCGCCGCGCCGCCAGCACACGGTCGGGCACTGTATGAAGAGGTGCTGCGCCTGGCCCGAGCACGACACGCGCCGGTGGCCAGCGGCCGCTTCGGCGCGGACATGCAGGTCCACCTCGTCAACGACGGTCCGGTGACGATTCCGCTGCGCATCGAGGGGTGAGTGGACACCCCCGTGCACGCGGGCGGCTGTCCGATCGGCGTGGCAGATGCCGTCACCGTGACAACCCGGGCCGGCACCAGGCCGGTCCGGGAGCACAGCGATGTCAGTCGGCGTACTGGCCCGCGGCCTTGATCGCGGGGCCCCACTTGTTGATCTCGGCCTCGACGAACTTCTTGTGCTCAGCCGGCGAGAGACGGTTGTCGGTGACGACCACCGCCCCGAGCGCCTCCTGGCGCTTGATGAACTCCGGGTCCTTCAGCGCACCGCGCAGGGCGGTGTTGATCTGATCGACCACAGCCTTGGGGGTGCCCTTGGGCGCGTACATGCCGTGCCAGATGCTGACGTTGAAATCCTTCAGGCCCTGACTGTCCAGCGTCGGCAGGTTGCTAAGACCTGGCGTGGTGAGAGGCTTGAGTGTGGTCACGGCGTATGCCCTGACCTTGCCCGCCACGATCTGCCCGGTGGTGTTCGTCGTCTGGTCGCACATGATGTCGACCTGACCGCCGAGAAGGTCGGTCATCGCCGGTGCCGTGCCCTTGTAGGGAATCGTGGTCATGTCGACGCCGACACTCTGCTGGAACAGCAAACCGCACAGGTGGGACGCAGCACCCAGACCGGCGTTGGCCAGATTGATCTTGCCCTTGTTGTCGTTGATCCACTTGACCAACTCGGCATAGTTGGTGGCCGGCAGCGTCGGCCGGCCGATCAGCGTCATGGGCACGTCGTTGACCATGCCCAGATACTCGAAGTCCTCCAGGACCTTGAAGGGCAACTTCCGGTACAGGCCGGGCGACGTGGCCATCCCGATGTGGTGGAGCAAAAGGGTGTAGCCATCCGGGTTGGCCTTGGCGACCTTGGCCGCTCCGAGCGTGCCGCCGGCGCCTCCGACGTTCTCGATGACGATGGTCTGGTTGTTCAGTCCCTTGCTCAGCACAACCGCCAGGTCGCGCGCCACCTTGTCGGTGGGGCCGCCCGCCGCGAAGGGCACGACGATGGTGATCGGCTTTTCCGGATAGGCGGCCAGGACCGAGGCGCTCAGGGCGGCGAGGGTCAGGGCGGCAAGCGTCTTCTTCATGGCAAGAACTCCCGATACAGAGGGTGGAAAGGAACGCAAAAGGACATACGAGTGTCCGAATGTAGAGGGGAGGTCGGGCGGCTGGATGACGGGAATTACGTATGGCCGCATCGGCTGATCTGACAGCAGATCGCTGCGACGTTGCTTCCGGGTTGCCTGCTCAGCGGCACAACCGGGTTCATGCGTACTTCCGCGCGTCCTCGATCACCTTGCCGTCGTTGGGCAGCGTGCCGGGCCCCACCAGCCGGACCTCGCAGCGCAGCTTGGTCACGTCACGAACCGACGCTGCCAGAGCGTCCCGCAGATGATCGGCCGGGGAGGGTGTCTCGGCGTGCAGCGTCATGCGGTCGTTGGCCATCTCGCCCTCGACCACCAGTCGCGCGCGCCCGATGCCCGGGTGGCGGCGCAGCACGTCGGCCACCTGGCTGGGGTGGACGAACATGCCTCGTACCTTGGCCGTCTGGTCGGCCCGGCCCATCCAGCCCTTGATGCGCTGGTTCGTGCGGCCCGTCGGGCAAGGGCCCGGCAGTACCGCTGACAGGTCGCCCGTGCCGAAGCGCACCAGCGGGTAGTCGTGCTGCAGCACCGTGACCACGACCTCGCCTACCTCGCCGTCGGGCACCGGTTCGTCCGTGCCCGGGCGCACGATCTCCACGATCACGCCCTCGTCGACGATCAGGCCCTCGCGCGCCGCGGTCTCATAGGCGATCAGGCCGACATCGGCCGTGGCATAGGCCTGGTAGCCTTGGATGCCGCGCTCGGCCAGCCAGTCGCGCAGCGACGGCGGGAAGGCCTCTCCGCTGACCAGGGCCTTGTGCAGCGAGGGCAGGGCGGTGCCGGTCTCCTGCGCCTTCTCCAGCAGGATGCGCAGGAAGCTCGGCGTGCCGCAGTAGCCGTCCGGCTGCAGGTCGCAGATCGCCTGCAGCTGCAACTCGGTGTTGCCCACGCCGCCGGGGAAGACGGTGCAGCCCAGCGCCTGCGCACCCGACTCCATCATCCATGCGCCGGGGGTCAGGTGGTAGCTGAAGCTGTTGTGGATGAGGTCGCCAGCGGTGAAGCCCGCAGCGGCCAGCGCACGGGCGATGCGCCAGTAGTCGCGCGCCCGGCCCTCGGGCTCGTAGATGGGCCCAGGCGACT
This sequence comes from uncultured Rubrivivax sp., assembly GCA_964522465.1. Classification (GTDB taxonomy): domain Bacteria; phylum Pseudomonadota; class Gammaproteobacteria; order Burkholderiales; family Burkholderiaceae_C; genus Rubrivivax. Next base: position 27,474 of record CAZFVH010000032.1, read on the forward strand.
GATACACGCGCTGCGCGCCCGAAAGCCCCCGCAGTGCGCGCCAGCCGATGGCCGAGTAGCCACCAAAGGGGTCGGTGGCGCGAGCGGCCTTCTGGCGCTCGAGCAGTTCGGGTTTGCGCGTGACGGGCAGGGTGGCCAGCGCGGCGCGGCTGTCGATGCGCGCGGCGTCCACACCGGCCAGTGAGAGCGCCTGCGCGGGTGTGCGTTGGGCGGCGGCGACCACCCCTGGCAGCGCTGCGGCCAGCGCTGTTTCGCGCACCCCGGGCGGGCGGGTTTCGAGTGCGTCGAGGAACCCCGCAGCGGGGCGAGCTTCCACCTCATTCATCACGGTCGCTCCACATGGCGAGCTTCTTCTTCAGGTCCTGGGTGAATTCGCGCACGTCGGCGCCGTGTCGCAGGGTGCGCCGTTGCCACTCGGGGCCGGCGCGTGTCGGCCGCCGCACGCTGGCGGCGTCGATCGCGCCCTCGTCCGACAGCGCCACGCGGGCGATCGCCAGCCCCCGGCGCTCGAACACGCCTGCGCGCTCGCTCAGGCCGAGCTCGCGCAGCGAACGCCTGAGCCCTTGCAGGGCTTCATCGGGCCGGAAGGGCGGCGGCGCGAAACCGGAGCTGTCTTCGCTCGGCATGGGCTTCAGGCCAGCCAGCGCTTGCGGCGCTTGTAGCTCTTGACGTCCTTGAAGCTCTTGCGGTCGCCGCCACCCATGCCGAGGTAGAACTCCTTGACGTCCTCGTTCTCGCGCAGCGCCTTCGCCTCGCCGTCCATGACGACGCGGCCGTTCTCCAGGATGTAGCCGTAGTCGGCGTAGCGCAGGGCCATGTTGGTGTTCTGCTCGGCCAGCAGGAAGGTCACGCGCTCCTTGGTGTTCAGGTCCTTGACGATCTCGAACACCTCCTCGACGATCTGCGGTGCCAGGCCCATCGAGGGCTCGTCGAGCAGCACCATCTTCGGGTTGGCCATCAGGGCCCGGCCGATGGCGCACATCTGCTGCTCGCCGCCGGAAGTGTAGGCCGCCTGCGAGCCGCGCCGCGTCTTCAGACGCGGGAAGTAGTTGTAGACCTTCTCCAACGTCTGTGCCACGGCGGCCTTGCCGTCCTTGCGGGTGTAGGCCCCGGTCATCAGGTTTTCCTCGATCGTCAGGTGAGCGAAGCAGTGTCGGCCCTCCATCACCTGAATCACCCCGCGCTCGACCATGTCCGCGGTGCTGAGTTGTTCGATGCGCTCGCCGCGCAATTCGATCGAGCCCTTGGTGACCTCGCCGCGCTCGCCCGCGAGCAGGTTGCTCACCGCGCGCAGCGTCGTCGTCTTGCCGGCGCCGTTGCCGCCGAGCAGCGCGACGACGCCTCCCTCGGGCACCTGCAGGGACACGCCCTTGAGCACGAGGATCACGTGGCTGTAGATGACCTCAATGCCGTTGACGTTCAGGAGGATGTTGCTCATGGTCGCTTCCGGTGGCTCCTGCAGAGGCGGCGCGCCGCGTCTGCAGCAGGGCACCAAGGGGTGCCTCGGACGGGGCCGCGCCACGTCGGGAGATCGTGGCGTGGCGTCGCAAGACGCCGGGCAGCCGATGCCCGACGTCTTCGCGCATCCGCGCGTCAGGACTGGCAGTCCGATGCGGGACGGCGCTCGATCTTCTTCTCGGCGGCGTACTTGTCTGCAGAGGCCCGCACCATCGGCTTGATGATCTCCTCGTTCGCCTGGAGCCAGTCGGAGGACCAGACGAACTTCGAGCCGTCCCAGGTGTGGATGCGCGCCCAGGCCGACCCCATGTGGTCGGAACAGGTGGTCACCACGGGCCGCATCACGCCACGGAACCCCAGGGCATCCAGCTTGTCCTGCGTCAGGTTGAGGTTCTCATATCCCCACCGGGCTTGCTCACCCGTCATCACATTGCCCTTGCCGAACCGTTCCTGGGCGGTGCGAACGCCCTCCACAGCCAGCATCGCGCCCACTACGCCGCGCATGTAGAGGACCTGACCGACCTCGTCCCTCGGACCGGTGCCCTGTCCCTTGGCGTGGACCTTTTCGAGGATCTCCTGGACCACCTGGGACTGCGGTTCCGCGCCATGCTGCATCATGACGGCGTTGTAGCCTTTGGCCGCCGCTCCCACATCCCGCAGGTCAGGCTCTGCGCCCGACCACCAGGTGCCGAACATCTTTTCTCGAGAGTAGCCGGTGGCCACGGCTTCCTTGATCGCCGTCGACGTCATCACGCCCCAGGTCTGCATGATCACGTAATCGGGACGCTGCTGTCGGACCTGCAGCCAGACGGACTTCTGCTCGACCCCGGGAGGCGTCACGGGCAACAACTGCACGGTGAAACCGTGCATCTTGCTGCGCTCGTTGATGATGGGCAGGACTTCCTTGCCGAAGGGGCTGTCGTGATAGACGACCCCGATCTTCTTGCCCTTGAGCTTGTCCCAGCCGCCTTCCTTCTTGGCGATGTGCTGCAGCACCACGTCACCGGCCACCCAGTAGTGGCCGATGAGCGGGAAGTTCCACTTGAAGACACCGCCATCCGCGCTGTCGCTGCGCCCGTAGCCCGAGGTGATCATCGGGATCTTGTCGTTCGGGATCTTCTCCGTCAGCGCGAAGGTGATGCCGGTGGACAGCGGCTGGAACACCGTGGCGCCACCGTGCTTGCCCTTCAGGCGCTCGTAGCACTCGACGCCGCGGTCGGTCGCATACGCCGTCTCACACTCCTCGACCAATGTCTGCACGCCATTGATGCCGCCCCGGACATTGACAAGCTTCATGTAGTCGGCGTAGCCGTTGGCAAACGGTGTCGCATTCGGCGCCACCGGGCCGGTGCGGCCTGTCAGGCTGGGGAAGAACTGAACCTTGGCCTGCGCAAGCGCAGCGCCGCTGGCCAGCAGGGTGCTGGCCGCAGCGGCGGTCAGGGCCGCCGCCATCGCGATCGATCGGAACTTCATTGTCTACCTCCAGTGGGCTCGGGTTGATGATCGGCGGACACGCTGGGATTCCCGGTCAAGGGGCGAATCCGTCCTTGGGAACATCCATCAGTGCGGGAAGGGCCACAGCCGCAGCTTCTCCTTGGCGGTCGACCACAGTCGGGCCAGGCCGTGTGGCTCGACGATCAGGAAGAAGACGATCATCCCGCCGAAGATCATCAATTCGGCGTGCGCGACCATGGCCGTGCTGATGTCGACTCCGACCAAGGCACCTGCGGCAGGCAGGAATTGATTGAGGAAGATCGGCAGGATGACGATGAAGGCCGCACCAAAGAAACTGCCCATGATCGAGCCCAGCCCTCCGATGATGACCATGAAGAGGAGCTGGAAGCTGCGATCGATCGAGAAGGCTGCGGGCTCCCAGGAGCCCAGGTGGACGAAGGCCCACAACGCGCCCGCCACACCGACGATGAATGAACTGACGGCGAAGGCCGTGAGCTTGGCGTACACGGGGCGGATACCGATCACCGCAGCCGCCACGTCCATGTCGCGGATGGCCATCCACTCCCGGCCGATGTGGCTGCGCACGAGGTTCTTGGCCATCAGCGCGAACACCACGACGATGGCCAGGCACAGCAGGTACTTCTCGTGCGGGGTGTCGACCGAAATGCCGAACACGTTCAGGCTCGAGACCGAAACCGAGCCCGACGTGCTGTTGTTGGTGAACCAGGAAACCCGCAGGAACATCCAGTCGACGAAGAACTGCGCCGCCAGAGTGGCCACCGCAAGGTACAGCCCCTTGATCCGCAAGGAAGGGATGCCGAAGAGGACACCCACCACCGTGGCGCACAAACCACCCAGCAGGAAGGCCACGAGCAGAGGCATCCCGTCGATGCGCACCATGAAGTTGTAGGCGGCGTATGCGCCGACCGCCATGAAGGCGCCGGTGCCCAGCGACACCTGGCCGCAGTAGCCCACCAGGATGTTCAAGCCCAGGGCTGCCAGCGACAGGATCAGAAAGGGGATGAGGATGGCCCGGAAGGCGTACTCATCGGCCAGCATGGGCACGGCGAACACCGCGACGGCCAGCAGCAGCCCGATCGCGATGCGGTCCTGGGCGATCGGGAAGATCTGCTGATCGGTGGCGTAGCGTGTCTTGAACTGGCCGTTCTCGCGGTAGATCATGACTCGACGCTCCCGCTGATCGTGTTGTCGGGTGAGGGCTGGCGCCGAAGACCCGTGTGGCTGGATCCACGCAGGCGGCCTGTCGGAAGAAGTCCTGTCACAGCGGTGGTCTCCTCAGACACGGTCGATGATCTTCTCGCCGAACAGGCCCTGCGGGCGCGCCAGCAACACGAACAGCACCAGCACATAGCCGAACCAGATCTCGATCCCGCCGCCGATGTGCTGGCCGATGTAGACCTCGGAGAGCTTCTCGCCCACGCCGATGATCAGCCCGCCGATGATGGCCCCGGGCACCGAGGTCAGGCCCCCCAGGATCACCACCGGCAGCGCCTTGAGCGCCACCAGCGACAGCGAGAACTGCACGCCGAGCTTGCTGCCCCAGATCACGCCGGCCACCAGGGCGACGAAGCCGGCCACGCTCCAGACGATCACCCAGATGCGGTTGAGCGGGATGCCAATCGACTGCGCCGCCTGGTGGTCATCGGCCACCGCACGCAACGCGCGGCCGGTCGATGTGTACTGGAAGAACAAGGACAGGCAGGTGACCAGGCATGCGGCGATCGCTGCGGCGTACAAGTCCTCCTTGTTGACCAGCACACCGCCGTCGAACACGGTCTCGAACAGGAACATCGGGTCCTTGGGCAGTCCGACGTCGATCTTGTAGATCTCACTACCGAACAAGGTCTGGCCGAAGCCGTCGAGGAAGTAGGTGATGCCCAGGGTGGCCATCAGCAGCGTGATGCCCTCCTGGTTGACCAACTTGCCCAGCACCAGTCGTTCGATCAGCCAAGCCACCGCGACCATCACCGCCAGTGCAGCGACAAAGGCCAGCACATTGGCCAGCACCTTGCTCTCGAACCCCATCAGCGCCGGGAACCACTCCGAGAAGCGCGCCATCGCCAGCGCCGCGAACAGCACCATCGCACCCTGCGCGAAGTTGAAGACCCCGCTGGCCTTGAAGATCAGTACGAAACCCAGTGCGACGAGTGAGTACAGCATGCCTGTCATGAGGCCGCCGATCAACGTCTCGATGAAGAATCCCATGGTCCGCTCCGCCGGGCTCAGTGGCTCGTGCCCAGATAGGCGTTGATCACGTCCGGATTGGCGCGCACCTCTTCGGGCGTGCCGTCGCCGATCTTCTTGCCGTAGTCGAGCACGACCACGCGGTCGGAGATGTCCATCACCACCCCCATGTCGTGCTCGATCAGGACGATGGTGGTGCCGAACTCGTCGTTGACGTCGAGCACGAAGCGGCACATGTCCTGCTTCTCCTCGACGTTCATGCCCGCCATGGGTTCGTCCAGCAGCAGCACCTGCGGCTCCATGGCCAGCGCGCGGCCCAGGTCCACGCGCTTTTGCAGGCCGTAGGGCAGGCGCCCGACCGGCGTCTTGCGCCAGGCCTGGATCTCGAGGAAGTCGATGATGCGTTCGACGAAGTGCCGGTGCTCGCTCTCCTCGCGCTCGGCCGCGCCGAAGCGGATCGCCTGCTGGAAGAGGTTGGTCTTCATCCGCAGGTTGCGCCCGGTCATGATGTTGTCGAGCACGCTCATGCCCTTGAACAGCGCCAGGTTCTGGAAGGTGCGCGCCACGCCCATCTCGGCGACCTGGCGGCTGTTCATGTGGCTGAAGGTCTGACCGCGGAAGGTGATCGTGCCCTGCTGCGGCGTGTAGACGCCGTTGATGCAGTTGAGCATCGAGCTCTTGCCGGCGCCGTTGGGGCCGATGATGGCGCGGATCTCGTGCTCACGCACATCGAAGCTGATGTCGGTGAGCGCCTTGACGCCGCCGAAGCTCAGCGAGATGTTCTTCGCCTCGAGGATGACGTCGCCGATCCTGCGTTCTGCCATGTCGCTTCCCCGGGGATCTCAGGCCGCCCGGCGCAGCGCGCCGAAGGTCTTCGCGTCGACGATCTTCAGCGTCGCGCTGACGCTGCCGCTGCGGCCGTCCTCGAACTTGACCGCGGTCTCGATGAACTGCTCGCTGCGGCCGCCGTACATCGCGTCGACCAGCACCTGGTACTTGTCGCCGATGTAGCCGCGGCGCACCTTGCGCGTGCGGGTGAGTTCGCCATCGTCGGCGTCGAGCTCCTTGTGCAGCACCAGGAAGCGGCTGATCTGGCTGCCGGCGAGCTTGTCGTCCTGGGCCAGGTCGGCGTTGACCTTCTCCACGCACTCGCGGATGAGCTCGAGCACCTCGGGCTTGCCCGCCAGGTCGGTGTAGCCGGCGTAGGGCAGGTTGCGCCGCTCGGCCCAGTTGCCCACCGCCTCGAAGTCGATATTGAGGAAGGCGCAGACCTGCTCGCGCTTGTCGCCGAAGGCCACCGCCTCCTTGATGTGGGGGAAGAACTTGAGCTTGTTCTCGACGTACTTGGGCGCGAACATCGCGCCGTCGTTGGCTCCGCCCATCAGGCGTCCGACGTCCTTGGCGCGGTCGATGATCTTGAGGTGGCCATGGCTGTCGAGAAAGCCGGCGTCGCCGGTGTGGTACCAGCCCTCGGGCGTGAGCACCTCGGCGGTGGCCTGCGGGTTCTTGTAGTACTCCTTGAGCAGCCCGGCGCTGCGCACCAGGATCTCGCCGTTGTCGGCGAGCTTGATCTCCACGCCCGAGATCGGCACGCCCACGGTGTCGGCGCGCGCCTCGTGGTCGGGCTGCAGGCAGACGAAGACCGCCGTCTCGGTGGAGCCGTAGAGCTGTTTCAGGTTGATGCCGATGGAGCGGTAGAAGGTGAAAAGGTCCGGGCCGATGGCCTCGCCCGCGGTGTAGGCCACGCGCACTCGCGACAGGCCCAGGGTGTTGCGCAGCGGACCGTAGATGAACAGGTTGCCCAGGCGCCACTTCAGGTCGTCGACGAAGGACAGTCGCTTGCCGTCCATGCGGTCGGGTCCGACGCGGCGCGCCACGGTCATGCAGGTCTTGAACAGCCACTTCTTCAGTGCGCTCGCGTCCTCCATGCGGATGGTCACGCTGGTCAGCAGCCCTTCGAAGACCCGCGGCGGCGCGAAGTAGTAGGTCGGCCCGATCTCCTTCATGTCGATCGAGACCGTGGCCGCCGACTCGGGGCAGTTGACGATGTAGCCGCAGGCCAGCCACTGCGCGTAGCTGAAGATGTTCTGGCCGATCCAGGCCGGCGGCAGGTAGGCCAGCACCTCCTCGGCATGGGTCAGCTTGTCGAAGTCGGCGCCGGCGCGTGCGCGGTCCAGCAGCGTGCGGTGTGTGTGCACCACGCCCTTCGGGTGGCCGGTGGTGCCGGAGGTGAAGAACATCGCCGCGACGTCGTCGGGCTTGACGCGGGCCACGGCCTCATCGAAGAAGCTGGGCTGGCGCTGCAGCCGCGCGCGGCCCACCTCCAGCAGCATGTCCAGGTCTTCCAGCCCCGGCTCGTCGTAGTTGCGCAGGCCCCGCGGGTCGTCGTACCAGATGCGAGCCAGTTGCGGGCACTGCAGACGGATCTCCAGCAACTTGTCGACCTGCTCCTGGTCCTCGACAATCGCATGCGTCACCTCGGCGTTGTTGATCGGGAAGACCATCTCCGCGGCCACCGCGTCCTGGTAGAGCGGCACCGGGATCGCGCCCAGCGACTGCGCGGCCAGCATGCAGGCGTACAGGCGGGGCCGGTTGTCGCCCACCACCACCAGATGCTGACCTGCGGTCAGGCCGCTGTCGGCCAGACCGGCGGCGATGGCCTGGACCTCATCGACCAGATCACGCCAGGACGTCGTCTGCCAGATGCCGTATTCCTTCTCCCGCAGCGCCGCAGCATCCGGCCGGGCCTTGGCGTGGTCGAGCATCAGGCGGGGGAAGGTCGTCTCCAAAGCGGTTCTCCTGTGACCAGGGGCTGTGCTGAAGAGGTACGGCGCGCGGGCGGCGATCGCCCTGAACGAGGCGTGTTCCACAACAAAGCCATCACATGCTAGGCCGCTGTTTGACGTCATGTTGTCGGTCTGGCGACAATCCTAGGGTTGCCACCAAGGGGACTTTCCCGGGGATCTGTCCTTGATCAACAGTCCAGTGCTGGGTCGGGCCCGACCCGCAACCGCGAGCGAACTCCATGGCATCGCCTGGCTGCCGCTGCTGTCGAAGGCCGACCAGGCGTGTGCGATCGCGGCCTTGCGTGTCTCCACCGCGCGGCCCGGTGAGCGCATCGTGCGATTCGGCCGAGCGCCCACTTTCTGGTTCGGCGTGGTCGACGGGCTCCTGAAGATGAGCAACGACACCGCCTCCGGCGGCACCATCACCTACACCGGCCTGCCACCGGGCGCCTGGTTCGGCGAGGGCACACTGCTCAAACGTGAACCCTACCGCTACAACATCGAGCCCTTGCGACAGAGCACGGTGGCGGGCTTGCCGATCGAGGACTTCCATGCGCTGCTGGACCGCAGCATCCCCTTCAACCGCTATGTGATGAGCTTGCTCAACGAGCGACTGGGACAGTTCATTGCCGCGCGCGAGATCGACCGACAGACCGAGCCCGAGAGCCGTGTGGCCGCCAGCCTGGCGCAGCTGTTCCACCCGGTGCTCTATCCCGGTGTGGGCAGCCTGCTGCGCATCACGCAGCAGGAGCTGGGTTATCTGGCGGGCCTGTCTCGCCAGCGTGTGAACGAGGCGCTGGCGGTGTTGCAGTGCAGATCGCTGATCCGTGTCGAGTACGGCGGCGTGCGGGTGCTCGACCTCCCGGGCCTGCGGGCCTTCCGAGGTGGGCCCGCTCAGGCTTCGGCCTCCCCGGACTCGGGGCACCGGGCCCCGGGCTGACCCCCGGCTGTCAGGGCTGCACCCAGCGCGCGCCGTCGTGGTCGAAGACCGCTCGCCGATGGCCGTCGGCGTGGAGTTCCAGCCAGTCCAGCGCCTCGATCTGGCCTTCGAGGATCGCGAAGTGCTCCCGTGCGCCCGTTTCGCGGCTCGGTTCCGACACGGTCTGGCCCGGAGCCAGCGGGGACATGTAATCCTGAGCGCCGGGCGTCATCTGCAGGCGTGACCACCGCAAGTGCGCGGCAGCGGTCTGGGACTCGATCGACAAGCGCGTGTGCAGCCTGATCTGCCACGACAGGGCCGCGCACCAGCCGACCGCCGTGCCCCGAGGATGGGCCTGGATCTGTGCGACCTTGGGTGAACGCGTATCCGTGTAGAAGACGAGCTTGCGTCGCGTGGTGTCCACCTCCCTCAGCACCACCAAGCGGGCGTCGGCTCGGTCGCCGTCGATCGTCGCCAGTGTCATGACGCGCCAGCCGTGCCCGCGTTCGCGCACGGCCGTGGCCAGTTCGTGCCAGCACGCAGACTCGATCAGACGCAGCGACTCGATGCGGCTGCGCAGTCGCGACCGCGAGACGGACGCATCGACGACAGGGCGGGTGGCTGCCTGATCCAGCCCGGGTGGCAGCGGGGCATGGGCCGGTGGCGCCATCGTGTCGTTGCGGCGCCTCGTGTCCGGACTTCCTTCCAAGTCGAGCCCACCGTCCGCAACCTGCGGCATCCGCCGCCGCTCGGTGTTCATGCCCCGGTCGAGGGCGAGGGGTCGGATGCCGAGTGACCGCCACTGCCGTGGGTCTCGGCGGCGTCCGCTGTCGGGGCCAGATGGGGATGCGCTTCCCGCCGCAGCGCCGGGAAGAGGATGACGTCTCGGATGCTCGGGCTGTCGGTCAGCAGCATCACCAGGCGGTCGATGCCCACGCCGCAGCCGCCCGTGGGCGGCATGCCGTATTCGAGCGCACGCACGAAGTCGGCGTCGTAGACCATGGCCTCGTCGTCGCCCGCGTCCTTGGCTCGCGCCTGCGCCGCGAAGCGCGCGGCCTGGTCCTCGGCGTCGTTGAGTTCGGAGAAGCCGTT
>CAZFVH010000033.1:0-10212 GCA_964522465.1 uncultured Rubrivivax sp.
TGCTGCTGAGGCTGCACCGCGACTACCCGCTGCCGCCCACCTACGTCACCGAGAACGGCGGCGCCTTCCCCGACCGCCTGGTCAACGGCCAGGTCCACGACGCCGACCGCATCCAGTACCTGCACGAGCACATCGGCGCGGTGGGCGTTGCGCTGCGCCAGGGCGTGCCCATGGCCGGCTACATGGTGTGGAGCCTGCTCGACAACTTCGAGTGGGCCTCGGGCTACGTCAAGCGCTTCGGTATCGTGCACGTGGACTACGAGACCCAGCGCCGCACGCCCAAGGACAGCGCGCTGTGGCTGCGCGAACTGCTGCGCCAGCAGGCCGAGGTCCACGCGCGGGCCCGCGCGCAGCCCGCCACGACGGGCGGGGCCTGACATGGGCCAGGTGACGCTGCGCGGGCTGCGCAAGCGCTTCGGCGCCACCGACGTCATCCGCGGCGTCGACCTCGAGATCGCCGACGGTGAGTTCATGGTCTTTGTCGGCCCTTCGGGCTGCGGCAAGACGACGACGCTGCGCCTGATCGCCGGGCTGGAGAGCGCGAGCGAGGGTGACATCCTGATCGACGGCCGCCGCTGCAACGATATCCACCCGGCACAGCGCGGCGCGGCCATGGTGTTCCAGAGCTATGCGCTGTACCCGCACATGACGGTGGCCGAGAACATGGGGTTCTCGCTGCGCATGGCCGGCGCCGGCCGGGCCGAGCGCGAGCGCCAGGTGCTGCAGGCCGCGCAGACCTTGCGCATCGACGGACTGCTGCAGCGCCTGCCCAAGGAACTCTCGGGCGGACAGCGCCAGCGCGTGGCCATCGGCCGCGCCATCGTGCGCAACCCCCGCGTCTTCCTCTTCGACGAGCCGCTGTCCAACCTGGACGCGGCGCTGCGCGTGGACATGCGCATCGAACTCAAGCGCATGCACCACGAGATCGGCACGACCATGCTCTACGTCACGCACGACCAGGTCGAGGCGATGACGCTGGCCGACCGCATCGCCGTCTTCCGCGACGGCCTCATCGAGCAGGTCGGCGCGCCGATGGACGTCTACGAGCGCCCGGCCAACCGCTTCGTGGCCACCTTCATGGGCTCGCCGCGCATCAACCTGATCGAGCGGCCCGGCCCCCGGGCCACGCAGGCGCACCACCGCCTGTGGAGCCTGCTCGCCCCGGACGACGACGCCCGCGCGCACAGCATCGGCCTGCGCCCGGAGCACCTGCAACTGCGGATGCAGCCCTCACCCCAGGACGTGCAGGCCCAGGTGGCCCTGGCCGAGCACCTGGGCGACACCACCATCGTGCACCTGCGCGTGGATGGCGTCGACGACCTGCTGCGGGCCCGGATCGAAGGCGACGCGCCGGCGATGCAAGCCGGACAGCGCGTTGGCCTTGCCCCGTCGATGGACGGGCGGATGCGCTTCGACGAGGGTGGGGTGAGGGTGGGGTGAGACGCTGCCGCGCATCGGTCGACGTATGCCGCACGCGCGAAGCCCCTCTCAGGCCGATCCGGTTGAAGATCATCGCGGACGCCTCAGACCACTCGGCACCGATGCACGGGTAGGTGCAACGGCTGCTCACTCTTCGGCCGTCTGACGCACGGCGCGCCGAGAGCCCGCAGGCTCAGGGCCGCGACCAGAAGATCCCGTCGAAATCGATCACCGCCGTATTGCCGGCGAACCCGGCCGCCTTGCCGGTCGAGGCGTAGCGGTCAGCCACCACCAGCGGCTGCGTGACCTTGCCCATGTCAAGCGTGGACACCTGCATGCCGAAGGCGCGCTCGCCCACCAGATCGGCCAGCGGGATGCGCAGGCTGTGCCACTGCCCGTCGTTGACGTAACCGTACGGGTTGGCGGCCGGGTCGAGCGCGATCAGCTTCAGGAAGGCCGACTCGTCGCCGTTGCTGCCGGTCATGAAACCGAGTTCGATCTTGCCGGGATAGGTGGTCCGGATCGACAGATTCAACGCGCCACCCGAGGCGAAGCCCGACAGATCTTCGGCCGACAGGCCGTCGGTCGACAACGCGAAGGCAAAGCCCCATCCCCAGTCGGCCGGGCCGGGCGTGACCCTCAGGATCTGCGTGCCCTCCACGGCCGCGCCCGCGCCGACCGCAACCGTGGACGCCGTGCCTGCCGCCCACGTCAGCGTCGCCAGTGCCTGGGTGGGTGTCGCCTCGCCGGGGACGGCCGATTCCGCCTGGATCGTGTACCGGCTCGCAGCCACGGGCGGGCCCACCACGAAGGGCAGATGGTGCACGGCGTCGGCATCGGTGTAGCGCTCGGCTGTCCACTCGTCCTGCGGGAACAAGGCCTGCAGCGCGTACCGCGCCTTGCGGTTGACGTCGAACAGACCCCATTTGTCGTCACCCTGCTTCCATGGCTCGTCGAAGGCCTGGAACCAGAAGATCTTGTCGGGCGCGGCCGTTCCGCCTTCGGTCGCCCAAGCCCGCAGACGGTCGAGGTACATCTTCTGGTTGACCGGATGGGCGCGGAAGACCTCGCCGTCGGCGACCTCGGCCTTCCAGCCGGTCTCGCCGATCACCACGGGCATGGCCGCATGTCCAACCCGGCGTAGGTAGTCACGGACGGCGTCGTGATCCTTGCGCGCCTTGACCAAGGCGCTGTCCATCATGGCCCCCGCGCGCACGTCGGCGGCTGCGTCGCTGCGCCGCCACTCCCACAGCGCGTACTTGGTATCGATCAACGGGTAGGTGTGCATGGCCACGAAGTCGATCGCGTCAACGATCGGTCGCGGGTCCGCACCATCGGTGCCTGCAAAGAACGCCCAGTTGTCGTCGGTGGTCACGGGTTGAGCCACGGCCGCGCGCACCTGGCGGATGTAGCCCAGCATGCGCTCGACCGTGATGCGGTGACCGCTCCAGGAGACCATGGCCTCGTTGCCGACGCTGACACTGGCCACGATGGAAGGAAACGCCCCGGCCAGCACGATGCCACGGGCGATGTCGGCCTGATTGGCGGCCTCATCAGGACCGATCCAGATGCCCAGCTGGACCCTCAGGTCCAGCGCTTGGTCACGGATGACCTCCAGCGTCTGACGTCCGACCATGTCGTCACTGCTGAACAGGCGGATCAGACCGAAGCCGGCGCGCACGACCAGCCGCAGATCCTCTTCGATCTGCGCCTTGGTGATCGTCTCCGTCTCCCGGTTGGCGGTGCGGTAGGGTGAGTAGTTGATGGCCTGCCGCTGCAGGAACTCCGCCGAAAGGGCGCGACGCTCGACACCGGTGACCGGCAGGTTGCCCCCGCCACCGCAGGACGCGAGCAGGCCGGCGCCAACCAGACCCAGGGTGATGCCCAAGAGCAAGCGCCGCAGGCGCTGGATGAAGGGCTGGCATGCTTGCCGCAGTGAACTCATGGGATGTGGCCCCTCAGAACGTGTAGACGACGCCCAGACCGAACCAGTTGCCGGTGCGGTGCACCCGGGAATCCACCCCCGAGAACGCCGAGTTGGACGGCATCGACATCGGCGACAGGCCCAGGCGGCCGTAGCGGACCACCCCGGCCAGCGCGTAAGCCTGCAAGCCGTTGCCGAAGTCGTGGTTCAAGCCCAGCGTGCCGATCCAGGCGGAGTTGCGCTGCCCGCGCTCGCTCGGGTTGGCGGTGCTCGCGGTGCCCAGGTAGGTCATGCCGGCGGAGGCGATCCACTTCCCCGCACGGCGGCGCACGCCGAGCATCAGGTCGGTGGAGCTTGCGGAGTACCCGGGGTTGGGCACCCCGTTGCGCGTCCCACCCCAGTCGACGTTGAACATCGTGTTCCACCGCGCGCTGGACGTGCCCGTGGCGGTGGTCGTGACGATCGCATCGGCACCGCTCCAGCGGTTGTGCCGCAGCCCCCCGGAGACCTCCCAACGCGCATCGATGGCATAACGTGCCATCACCATGACGATGGACTGGCTGGCATCCTTCAGCTTGGCATCGTCCGCCGGAAAAGGCGTCAACCCGGTGAACGGCCCGTGGCCCCAGGCCTGCGGCGTGCCGTTGCGCGCATCCTGGGCGATCGCATCGACGACGAGGTCGCCATTGACGTATTGCGCGTAGACCTCCAGCAGACGCGGCTCGTGGATGCGAAACCCGGTGTCGCCGGCGTCGTGCGTGGCTTCGAGCACGAGGTCGCCGCCCGCCACATCCAGCAGGCGCGAGGTGTAACGCACGGCACGGGTGAGCAGACCGTATCCCGCTCCGCTGGACGCCCAGGGATCGGCCTGCCCGACGTTACTGCCGTAGGGGTAGTCGGCCACCGACCAGGCCCTGGCGGGCATCGCGCCGATGGCCAGGCGGCCCAGATCCTCGCGCGACAACGCCAGGTTACGCTCGTAAAAGAAGCCAGGGATGTCGTCGCCACCATCCCGCCGGCGCTGGCTGAGCAGCCCGGACAGCTTCACACCCTGCCCCAGGTCGAAGTTGGCCGCGAGCCAGGGCTGGAACAGCACCACCTGCGTCGTACGGGTGTCGTACGGCGCACCGGAGGCCAGCGCATCGGCCCAGGCCCTTTGCTTGTTCTCGAGAGGCTCCACTTGGCAGGTGGGGCACTGCCGACTGGCACGCACGAACTCGTTCTTGATAAAGCCGCTGAGCGTGAAAGGGCCGAAGTCGACCGCCCCCGAGCCGGTGGACAGGACGGCCAGGCCCGCAGCCACGAGCCCCACGCGGACACCCCGGATCCCAAGCCGGCACAGGGACGCCGCCGCAGGCGGTTGCACATCCCGGTCCGGTCCCGAAAGGACGCGCTCGGCCGGTAAGGGTTGGGTCATGGAGGGGCCCCAAATGAAGATCGCGTGGCGGATGCCGCCGCGCGGGAGGTTGATCTGCTGGGCGCTCTGCGCAGATTCCCGGAAGAATCTGAAAGCGCTTTCAAGCATAGCCTACCTCGTCTTGCAGGGTCAAGACGCGGTGCATCGGGATTTCCCCGACCCGGCGCGCAAGCCGCGCATCGACCAAGGGTAAGTCCTGACTTTGAGGTTTGAAAGCGCTTTCATTAACATCGGCGTTGTAGTTGCCAGGGCTGGAGCCATGCTGTTCAGAAACTTCTTCGTCGCGCCTTGGATTGCCGTGTCGGTGGCGGCTGCCGCCTCCGACGGGGCGGCATCCCCCATCGTGCTCGGTGCCGCCAAGGTGCTGACCGCCCCGCGCACCTCGGCGGAGAACCGTCCCGCCGATGCGCCCCTGCGCACGGCGGACATGGCGGCACGCGCGGCCCCCACCAACCAGTGGTACTCGAACCTGATGTACCCCGGCCCGGCTGAACCCGTTTTCGCTCATCCGCTGACGGTGCGGGCGCTCCCGCAGGGGCTGGAGGTGGCGCTGCCGCAGCTCACCGCGGTACCCACCGAGCGGATGGACACCGAGATACGCGCCGTCCACCAGGACGCACTCCTCGTGTCGCCATCGGCCTTCCAGCCGGACACCGCCCGGCTGGCGGACACCGGGGATTGGTCTATTCAACTGTCGTGGGCTGCGCCGGCGGGCGCCCCGCAGGAGATGCACGCCACGGTCGCGCACGGCAGCCCCTACGCGCAGTTCACCGTCACGCGCGGGGGCTTCAAGATCGCGCTGCCGGCCCAGGCGCAGGCCTCTGCCGCGGCGCCGCACGTCTTGCGCGTGCAGACCCGCAACGCGGTCTATGCCGCGTTCGCCCCGGGCGGCGCCGTGTGGTCGGAGACCGCGCCGGGCACCTGGTCGGTCGACACGGGCGCCAAAGGCGGCTACCTGAGCGTGGCCGCCCTGCCCGACCGCAGCGACGCGTCCTTCGCGCTGATGCAGCGCCACGCCTACGCCTTCCTGAAGGGCACACGGGTCGATTGGCAGTACGACGCCAGTGCCAGCAGCGTGACCACGCGCTTTTCCGCCACCACCGACACGATGGAAGGCGAGCCGCAGCCGCCGCTGCTGGGGCTGTACCCCCACCACTGGTTCGAGAACCCGAGCGTGGAAGGGCGGCTCGGCCCGGGATACCGCACGCTGCGCGGACAGATCCGGCTGCTCGCGTCGCACGACTTCACCACCACCGTGCGGTACCACGGCTTCGTGCCCCGCTGGCCCGGGCTCGCCCAGGCGGATACGCCGCAAGTACCCCTGCTGCGCGACCTGATGAAGACCGATCTGCGCAACGCGCGGCGGATGATGCTGGAGATCGGCAAGGGCTCGTACTGGCAGGGCAAGGGCCTGCAGCGCATCCTGAAACTGGCCGACGTCTTCGAGGCGCAAGGTGACCTGAAGGGGCGCGACCGACTGCTCGAACTCGTCAAGGACCGGATGCAGACGTGGTTCTCCGGCGAGGACCGCAGGACCTACTTCGTGCTCGACCGCCGCATCGGCACCGTGCTGGCGCACCCCGAGGAGTACTTCAGCATCGAGCAGATGAACGACCACCACTTCCACTACGGCTACTGGATCCGCAGTGCGGCCGAAGTGGCGTTGCGTGACCCGGCCTGGGCGGCGAAGGACCGCTGGGGCGGGATCGTCGACCTGCTGGTCGCCGACATCGCCACCACGCGCCGCGGCGCTGCCGACTTCCCCTTCCTGCGCCATTTCGACGCCTACGAGGGCCATTCCTGGGCCTCGGGCAACGCCATGGGCGGCTGGGGGAACAACCAGGAGAGCTCGTCCGAGGCGGTCAATGCCTGGGTCGGCCTGATCCTGTGGGGCGAACTGCGCGGCGACCGGGCGCTGCGCGACCTCGGCATCTGGCTGTACACGAGCGAGATCGAAGCGATCCGCCATTACTGGTTCGACGTCCACGGGCTGGTGCTGCCCAAGGCCTACAAGAGCGCCGAGGTGAGCATGCTCTTCGGCGGCAAGATCGCCCACAACACGTGGTGGACCGACGAGCCCCGCCAGATCAAGGGCATCAACCTGCTGCCCATCACCAGCGCATCGACCTACCTTGGACGCGACCCGGAATTCGTCCGCCGCAGCCTCGGCACGCTGGAGGAGGAGAGCCGCGTCTTCGCCTCGCGCGGCAAGGTGGCCAAACCGGCCGACATCTGGCAGGACATCTTTGCGAAATGCCTCGCCCTGGTCGACCCGGACGCCGCGCTGGCGAGTTGGGACCGCTGGGGGTCGTTCGAGCTGGGTGACACGCGATCGCACGCCCTGCACTGGATGCTGACGCTGCAACAACTGGGCACGCCGGATTTCAGCGTGACGGCCGACACGTCGCTCTACACCGTGCTGCGCAACGCCGAGGGCCGCCGCACCTATCTGGCCTACAACGCCAGCGGCGCGCCGCTGACCGTGCGTTTCAGCAACGGTGTCGTGCTGGACGTCGCACCCTTCGCCCTGCACACCCACCGCGACACGCGTCCGTAGCCAGCCCCACGGCCCCCCTCGGATGCGTCCGGCACACCCCAACACCCACCGTCCGTTCAGGCGGGATTGAAAGCGCTTTCAATCCCGCCACTCCCATCTCCGAGTGATCAACCCCAGAATCGGAAGCCTCCGCCATGAGCCAGACGCGCAAGCCACGCCAGCACCGTGCCGAGCCACGCCGCCCGACCACGCGGAACGCCGCGCTGGGCAGTCTGACGCTGGGTGCCCTCTGGGCTATCGCCTCGCAGGGCGACCGGGGAACGGAGCCCACCGAGACTGACCGCGCGGAAGCAGGGCCTGCACGACTGGCGCAGGCGGGCGCGGCTGTGGCACCGCAAGCCGTGGCGTCGGCCGGCGCGCTGGTGACGATGCCCTCAGACGTCGACGCGCTGCAGCGAGCACTGCATGAACTTCTGGCTGGCATGACCGAGGAGATCGCACGCGCACCCTCACCGACCCGTGCGCCCACGCCCGACGGCCTGACCGTGGCCCAGCCGCCTGCAGATGAGCCTGCCCTTGCGAGTGGTGCGGACGGCATGACGCTCGTCCGCGTAGGCGCCTTCCTGACGCCACAGCCGTCGACCGACGTACCAGCCGCAGGTGCCTCCGAGGCGACTTCGGACCCGGCCCAGGCAGGCCCTGGCGTCGTCGCAGAGACGGCGGGCGATGGCGCGAGTTCGGGTGCAGCCGGCAGCGGCGATGTGATCGTCGTCGAGGCCGCAGCGCCTGCTGCCGTCGCCGGCGGCGGGCTGTCCACACCGATGCTGCTGGGCGCAGTCGCCGGTGTGAGCGCACTGATCGGCTTGGCGGGCAAGGGCCTGACGGGCCAGGCGCCCGCGGCGCCCACCCCCAGCGCCCTGCCCCCACCCGCTCCAGCCGCACCCGCCACCGTCGATTTCGACGCGCGCGTCGTCGACGGCTACGTCAAGGGCGCAACGGTCTTCTACGACGCCGACGCCGACGGCGTGCTGGACGCCGGCGAGCTCTCGACCGTCACCGACGAGAACGGCAACTTCTCGCTGGACGGCGTCACGCCGAGCGCCAACGGGCGCATCGTCGTGCTGGAAGGAGGCATCGACATCGAGACCGGCAACAAGGTCGGCCGGCTCATGGCCTCGGGCGACCCGACGGTGAAGGTCGTCTCGCCCCTGACGCTGGTGCTGGCGCTCAACCCCGATTTGAGCGAGGCCGAACTGAAAACCGCACTGGGTCTGCCCCAGAGCGTGGACATCGACGCCTTCGACCCGGTCGCCGCGATGGACGCGGGCAGCGCCGAAGAGGCCGCGATCGGGCAGGCCGTGTTCTCCGCCCAGCAGCAGTTGCTGGCCGTGGTGCAGGCCGTGGCCGTGGCGGTGGGTGGCGGCGAAGCCGACACCGCCGCCCTGACAAAGGCTGTCGCCTCGATGGGCAGCGCACTGAAGACCTCGGCAGCCGCCGTGGATCCCGTCACACCCTCGGGCTTGGGCTACAGACTGGCCGCCATCGTCGGCGACACCCTCGAGAACGCCGATGTGACCGCGGCCTCGCGCACCGGGCTGGCGTCGGTGGTGGTCGCATCGGCCCAGAAGGTCGCCGAGGCCTACGAGAGCACCCCCGATGGTCTGGCTCTGTGGCAGGCGCGCCGCCTGGTGGCCACGCCAGACACAGCCTCGCCGGCCGACCGTCAGGCGGCGATCGACAAGCTGGCCAGCGCCAAGGCCGCCGCATCCGCCAGCCAGATCCTGCTGCTCGACACCGTGGCCGGCGTGGCCTCAGGCGCGACCGACGCCGCCACGGCCGCCTCCACCTTCGGCGACAAGTTGAGCGATTCGATCACCGAACTGAAGGACGAATACACCGATCTGGTCGCGGTGGATGCAGGCCAGTCGCTCACGGTGGACAACCTGCCGGCCTTCCTGGTGGCCGACCTGCCGGGCAGAAGCGACTCCAGCGCCAAGGCCGTCCTCGACTACGCCACGGCGGTCGAGTCGATCTCCCTGGCCGACCTGGTGGCGCAGAACGTCCGGGTGGTCAAGCTCGTCGGTGCCGGCAAGAGCCTGAGCCTGGACATCGGCAGCCTGGAGGCCTTCGAGGGCCAGGACCTCTCGGCTGACCTGTTTGCCGACGGCGACCTCGTCGAGGGCGCCGAGGGCCCCGACTACGCCGTGACCTTGCGCGTGGCCAACGCCGCCGAGCTCGAAGCCGTCGTGACCCACGCACAGGCCTTGGTGAGCGCCGGCATCGACAAGCTGACGCTGACCCAGACCGGCCTGGCGCTCACGACAGCGCAAGCCGACGCGGTCGGCGACACCGGCCTGCAGGTCGAGGGGCTCGACACCTCGACACGCATCCGGGTCACCTTCGAGGTCGACGACACGAGTGGCTACACCCTCGGCAATCCCACCGGGCAACTGGACTACGACTTTGGCGGCGCAGGTTCGTCCATCGCAGCCGAAGCGCCGGAGGGCGCAGCTGGACGGGCGGCGCAGGTGGTCAAGTCTCAGGGCGCCGAAGTCTGGGCCGGCACAACCTTCCTCACCCTGCCGACCGGCGAACTGGCGACCTCTGACAAGCCGCTCGTCACCATGCGCGTGTGGTCCCCAGAGGCCGGCACCAAGGTGCTGCTCAAGCTGGAGACGCTGGACAACCCGCCCGGCGGGCCTTCGTTTGCGGAAGTGGAGGCCGCCACGACCGCCGCGCAAACCTGGCAGACGCTGAGCTTCGATTTCAGCGCCGCCAACCATGCGCTCAGCCTGGCCAAGGCGAGTGTGTTCTTCGACTATGGCACCGCGGGCTCGGGCAAGACTTTCTATTTCGACAGCGTCAGCTTCCTCAACGTGGCGAGCGGTGAGCCGCCGGCGCCGCCGCCTGAGCTCACCGACCTGCAACTGTTCTCCAGCACCGCAGCGTCTGAAG
>CAZFVH010000033.1:10312-36274 GCA_964522465.1 uncultured Rubrivivax sp.
GCATGCCCGGCGACAACGGCGCTCAGCAGTTCACCTTCTACTTCACCGACATCGAACTGCTCACCCAAGTCCCCACCCCGCCGCCAGAGCTCACCGACCTGCAACTGTTCTCCAGCACCGCAGCGTCTGAAGATTTCGCCACCCAGTTCGCCGGCGTGGAAGGCTTCGGCAATGGCGCCACCTTCAACTTCGTCGACGCCGTCGACCCCAATGGCGTCTTCAACCGCGTCGGCTCGGTCGTCTCCGGCGAGGGCTACGCGCCTGATGTGAACGTCGCCTTCGCCGCCTTCACCGCGCTCGGCGCCGGCTTCGCCGACGGCTACGAAGCCTTCAGCATCAAGGTCGCCGACACGCCCAACGGCCGCCTGGAGGTCAAGCTCATCGGCGGCGGCGCCGACAGCGTGGCCAACATCGAGCTCGCCACCTACGCCGGCTCCACCGACCTTGGCAACGGCTGGTTCGACGTGGCCATCGCCTTCGATGACTTCACCAACCCCGCCCACATCGCCAACCACTCCGGCTACCTCATCGGCATGCCCGGCGACAACGGCGCTCAGCAGTTCACCTTCTACTTCACCGACATCGAACTGCTCACCCAAGTCCCCACCCCGCCGCCCGAGCCAACCAATCCAATCAACGTCACATTCGAATCTCACGACACCAGCGGCTACACCCTTGGCAAGCCACCGGGTGAGCCGGACAGCGACTTCGGCGGCGCCGGCTCGTCGATCGCCGCCACGGCACCGGCCGCGTCCTCTGGCCGCGTCGCCCAAGTCGTCAAGGCCGATCAGGCGCAGTCCTGGGCGGGCACGACCTTCCTCACGCTCGGGGCTGGCGAAGGTGAACTGGTCACGGCAGATCACCCGCTGGTGACGATGCGGGTGTGGTCGCCGGAGGCCGGCACGACCGTGATGCTGAAACTCGAGAACGCTGCAAACGGCAGCGAGTTCTTCGAAAGCTCGGCTCCGACCACACAGGCCAACGCCTGGCAGACCCTGAGCTTCGATTTCAGCGGCGCCAACCACGCGCTGACCCTCGACCGTGCCAGCGTCTTCTTCGACTTCGGCCAGACCGGCACAGGCAAGACCTTCTACTTCGATAACGTCAGCTTCCTGAACCGGGCCGACGCACTGGCCACGCCCACCGCCCTGGCCTTCAGCGACGAGTTCGGCGGCTTCGTGCACGACACGACAGGTGCTCCAGGCGCACCCGCCGCCCACTGGACCCGGGAAATCGGCACCGGCAACAACGGCTGGGGCAACGGTGAATCACAGGTCTACACCAGCGACCTGTCCAATGCCTTCGTCGAGGACGGCACGCTGCACATCGTGGCGAACAAGACCGGCGCGTCCATCACCTCGGCGCGCCTGAAATCCAATCTGCCCGACCTGGAGCCCTACGGCTACATCGAAGTCCGGGCCAAGCTGCCCGCGGAGACGGGCGCCTGGCCCGCGATCTGGATGTTGGGCAACGGCACCTGGCCCGATACCGGCGAGATCGACATCGTCGAATGGGCACGCATGTTCGCCGACAACCAGGCACAAGCCGCCATCCACTTCAAGGGCGACAACAACCAGTCGATCACGTCCTATGGCAACACGGCCTTCAAGGCCTCGACCACGTTGTCGACCGACATCGACAGCTTCCACACCTACCAACTCTGGTGGTCACCTGACGCCATCCGCATCGGCGTCGATGGTGATGTCACGACCGCGCACTTCGAGTACCTGAAACCCGCCGGGGCCACCGCGTCGTGGTGGCCCTACGACCACCCGATGGACCTCATCGTGAACGTGGCCGTCGGCGGGACGATGGGCGGCACCGTGCCTGCTGGCGACTTCGTCTACACGATGGAGGTGGACTACGTGCGGGTGTTCCAGCAGGGTTCGATCTTCGACGTGGGCGACGTGCTGTCGGCGGTGGAGACTGGCACCAACGGGGCCCTGCTGCAGTCGGTGAGCAGCGCATCGATCGCGCGCACGACGATCGATCTGGCGGGGGTCCGCGAGGCGGTCAACGAAGCCGGGATCACGGACATCGCGGGAGTGGCCACCTTGTTCACCGCGCTGAGCACCGGCGTGATGGCGCGGCTGTCTGGCGCCGGCATGGACCAGATTGACCTCGACGAGGCATTGGTCGACGCCCTGGCCGGTGCCGGCATCGACCTCGGTGACAGTTTTACGGGGGATACGCTCCAGACGATCGCCCATGCAGACGGCACCGACTCGACCGCCTGGATCCAGGCGTCGGTGCTGGACTTGATCGAGGTCGGCATCGACCGGGTGCTGCTGCCGGCAGCCACCGACGAAGCGGTTCTGGCACTGCGCGACAAGGCCGACACCACCACCTCCGTGGACCTGACGGGCCTGCCCTTCTTCGTGCGCAATGCCGATCAGGCGGTGGCGCTGGTGCTGGACGACGACGACGTGGCCGCCTTGCTCGCCGACGCCACATCGATGCAGACCCTGGCGGCGCAGGGCATCACGGAACTGCGACCGGACCTGTCGGTGACGTCCGAGCGCCTCAGCGCCCTGACGCAGGCCGGCGCCTCCACGCCACTGCAGGTGAGCAACCCCGCCGACCTCACGCCAGAGCAGGCTGACCTGCTGGGGCTGGGTGCGGCGCCGAGCGACCCGTTCGGCCCCTTTGCGCCCCTGTGACCTATCTGACGCGCGAAGCAAGGAAAACGAAGCAAGATGCCAGCCGCACCCAGGGACCGCCTCCTGGCCGACATCGGCGGCACCAACGCCCGCTTCGCCTGGCAGGCGGGCCCGGGGCAGCCGCTGGTGGATGAGTTGCAGCTCGCCTGTGACGCCCACGGCAGCCTGCAGGACGCGATCGCGCACTACCTGCGGCAGACGGGGCGGCAGGCCCCGCCGGACTGTGCCATCGGCATCGCCAACCCGGTGACGGACGACCGGGTAACGATGACCAACCGGGACTGGTCGTTCTCGATCGAGGGGCTGCGCGCGGCGCTGGGATTCGAGCGTCTGCTGGTGATGAACGACTTCAAGGCGCTGGCGCTGGCCCTGCCCTCCTTGAGACCCGAGGAGTTGCACCGCGTCGGCGGCACCGAGGCGCCGGTACCTGGCGCGGCCATGGCGCTGGTCGGCCCGGGCACCGGGCTCGGGGTGGCGACGCTGGTGCCCACGGCGGCCGGTGCCGTGGCGGTCGATGGCGAGGGTGGGCACGTGACGCTGGCCGCCTTCGATGTCGACGAGGCAGCGGTGATCGCCTGGCTGCGACGGCGCTATGGCCATGTGTCGGCGGAGCGGGTGCTCTCCGGCCCGGGTCTGGTGGCCTTGCACGCCGCGGCGTGTCACCTGAACGGCGTCGATGCAGCCGACCTGAGCGCCGCCGACATCGTCACTCTGGCCGGCCCCGATGAAGGCGTCAGCGAGCCATCGGCAGCGATCTCGGACGCCTCGCCTGCACAGGCCCGCTGCTGCGCACAGGCGCTGCGCTGGTTCGTCGGCTTCCTGGCCGGCGTGGCCGGCAACCACGCCCTGAGCGTCGGCGCGCGCGGGGGCGTCTACCTGGGCGGCGGCATCCCGCCGCGCATCCTCGGCACCCTGCGCCAGCCCTTCTTCCGCGAGCGCTTCGAGGCCAAGGGCCGGATGGGCGACTACCTGCGCCGGATCCCGGTGTTCGTCATCGACGCCAGGTCGCCACCGGCGCTGCGCGGCGCGGCGGCAGCGCTGGACGGCGCCATCCAGCGCTGAGCGATGGCCGTTGATCGTCCACCCTACCCTGTCGGGAATCAGCCCGAAAGGATGGGGCTGCTGCGTCCATCGAGCACGCTGGCGGGGCGCAAGCAGCGCCACCGGTGAAAGGTGCGTTCGTCATATGGATCGTGCGGCAACGACCTTGAGACGCCACACATCCCGCGGGCACGTTGACCGCCTCTTCAGCCCGAAGGCCGCGCCGCTAGTTCGGCGCCGGCCCAGTACCCCGGCGGCATCCGCACCTCGGGCACAGGCCCCGTCCAGCCACCTGAGGACGGCGGTGCCTCCGGCACTTCGGCAAACAGCACCGCCGCCGCCAGCGTGACACCCACGCTGGCCAGCACCACGCCCTCGCCCGGTTCGAAGGCGTGCAGCACGAACAGGCCGTCGGTGCCGCGGCGGTACACGTCGATGCGCCGGGTATCGATGTCGACAAAGACGACCTCGCGCACGCTGGCGATGCGACGGTAGCGCGCGAACTTCTCGCCGCGATCGTATGCGGCCGTCGTGGGCGACAGCACCTCGACGATCAGGCTCGGCTCGCGCTTGAACTGCGCGAGCGCGCGGTCGGCCTCGGCGCAGGTGACGAAGACGTCGGGGTAGAAGACGTCGTCGGCGCCCAGCGGGCGCAGTTTCATGTCGGTTAGGAAGGTGCGGCAGGGCGTGCCGGCCAGGGCCTGGCGCAACGCCATGTAAGCATTGCCCGCCACCGTGACATGCCGCTCCTCGGCGCCGGCCATCGCGAAGACCTCACCGTCGACGAGCTCGTGGCGCAGCGCCTGCCCGGCCTCCCAGGTGAGGAAGGCATCAGCGTCGATCAAGGGCTTGCGGGCGGCGTATCCCATGGGCAGATTTTTATCACAGCGGACCGAGCCCTCACACGTCGAAGCGCACCCCCTGCGCCAGCGGCAGGCGCGTGGAGTCGTTGACCGTGCTCGTCTGCCGGCACATGCAGCCCTTCCAGGCGTGCGAACCGCTCTCGCCGCCGCCGCCGGTGTGCTTGTCTCCACCGAACCGCCCGGGGCCAGAACCCGGACCGTGTGCAGCCGGCTGGCGGTCATCGCAGATCGCAACGGCCCCAGGGATGCAGACCACCCGTCCAGGCCAGGGTCAGCAAGGCTGTGCAGCAAGGCGTCAGAGGATTCAGCCCGAGCCGGCCACCCAGCCTTCGGCGGGCTGTGGAGCCTCCAGCAGACGCGGAATTGCCGGGCATTCCGGCCTGCCTTCGACGCTCCGGCCAGCCTCAAGTGGCCGACAGTCGAGACCGATAAGCGGATGTGCACGTTCACTCGCACCTGACTCCCTCTTCACAAACCGTGGAACCGCCAACCATGATGAATCGTCGTGACCTCACCCTTCGCACCCTCGCCGCGCTGTCGCTGAGCGGCTGGACCTCCGCCGCGCTGGCCGCCCCGCTGGAGATCGCCGGCTCAACCACCGTCAACAAGACGGTGGTCGAGCCCACCGTGGCCGCGGCCCGCGCGGCCACGGGCATCGAGCCGAAGATGCTCGCCGTGGGCTCGGTCAAGGGCCTGCAGATGTTGATCGAAGGACGTGTGAAGGTGGCTGCCCTGTCGGACACGCTCGAGGACGCCGTTGCCGCCCTGAAGAAGGCCGGGACGTCATCGGTTCCCGGCAACCTGAAGTTCTCTGCGGTGATCAGCGAAAAGCTGGTTCCCATGGTTCACCCGAGCAATCCGGTGAAGGCCTTGAGCCGCGATCAGTTGCGCGACCTGTTCTCGGGCAAGGTCAAGAACTGGAAGGAAGTCGGCGGCCCGGATGCCCCGGTCGCGCTGGTCGTGGCATCGGCCAACTCCGGCACGCGCGGCGTCTTCGACCGCGCCATCCTCGGCACGCTGAAAGCCGCGCCCACTGCCAAGGAGGTGCGCACGGCGTCGGCAGAAGTCGCCGAGGTCGCGCGAAATGCCAATGCCATCGGCATGGTCGGCGAAGGCACGGTGGCGAGCGGCGACGGCAAGGTCAAGGCGGTGGACGGCCCGGATGTGAGTCGAACCCTCGGCTTCGTCACACAGGGCGATCCCACCGGGGACGTGGCCAAGCTGATCGCCTGGTGGCGGACGCCGGAAGCGCAGAAGCTCTTCGCGAAGTGAGCGCTCGTCGCAGTCTTCACAGACAGTGGGCGTGGCGCCGTATGGCGGCGCCATGCCCATGGACACTGAACATCGGACGGAACAATCTATGAACTGGTTTCGCACCACGGCTGGGCGGCTGACGGTCACCTTCGGCGCGGTGGCACTGGCGATGACAGGCGTCATCGTCTTTGCCATCCTGTCGCTTGTGCGCACCGGCGACGAACTCGAACAAGTCGCCACGCAGCGTCTGGAGGAAGTCGCACAACTGGCCGAACTCGAAGCCATGGCGAATGCCTCGGCGGTCATCCTGCGCGACCTCGGTCTCAATGAGGACATGAAGGTCCAGGAGGATCTGCTGAAGGAGATGAAGGCGATCGACGGGCAACTGTCAGCGCGCATCGATTCGATCAAGCGAGCCACGGGCGATGCCGATGGCGAACACGCGGCATGGTTCAAGCAGCTCCAGGCGCAACTCACCGCTGTCGCCAGCGTGCGAGACAAGGTGTTCGCCGCCATCGACGAAGCCCGCTTCGACGATCTGAAACCATTGCTGGTGGAGGAGTATCGACCCCGCCAGATCGAACTGACACGCCTGCTGCGCGAGCGCAGCAAGTCCCGGGCAGAGGCTGTCCGGGTCAGTGCCGCCGAAACCCTGTCGTGGCTGGGGATGGTGGAGTGGACTCTTGCACTGGCCGTCGTGGTCGTCTTTTCCGGCGGCGCTGCAGGCACAGCATGGGTCATCAGGAACCTGATGCGTACCCTCGGCGGCGAACCCGAGACCGCTGCCATGCTCGTTCGGCGCGTGGCAGCAGGCGACCTGTCTTCACAGGTGGTCGTCCGCAAGGGCGACAAGTCCAGCATGATGGCGGCGGTGGCGGACATGCAGCGCAATCTGGCACGGCTGGTCGAGGGCGTGCGGTCCAGCGCAGAGTCGGTGGCCACGGCCAGCGATGAGATCGCGCAGGGCAACCATGACCTCAGCGCCCGCACCGAGCAGCAGGCCAGCGCCCTGGAGCAGACCGCCTCGTCGATGGAGCAACTGGGCTCGGCGGTGCGCTCGACGGCGGACAACGCGCAGAACGCAAGCACGCTGGCGTCATCGACCTCCCGCGTCGCGACCGAAGGAGGCCAGGC
Organism: uncultured Rubrivivax sp.; assembly: GCA_964522465.1. Classification (GTDB taxonomy): domain Bacteria; phylum Pseudomonadota; class Gammaproteobacteria; order Burkholderiales; family Burkholderiaceae_C; genus Rubrivivax. Next base: position 17,265 of record CAZFVH010000033.1, read on the forward strand.
TGTGAACGAAGTGGTGGCGACGATGCGGGGCATCAACGACAGTTCACGGCGCATCGCCGAGATCACATCGGTGATCGACAGCATCGCCTTCCAGACCAATATCCTTGCTCTGAATGCGGCAGTGGAGGCGGCACGGGCGGGCGAACAGGGGCGCGGCTTCGCCGTCGTCGCCAGCGAGGTTCGCAACCTCGCCACGCGCGCCGCCGACGCTGCGAAGGAGATCAAGAGCCTGATCTCCGCCAGCATGGAACGGGTCGAGCAGGGAACGGTGCTGGTCGACCAGGCGGGCGCGACCATGACCCGGGTCGTGGATGCGATCCGCAAGGTGTCCGACCTGATCCAGGACATCTCCAGCGCGAGCAGCGAGCAGAGCTCGGGCGTCGCGCAGGTGAGCACCGCGGTGCAGCAGATCGACCAGACAACACAGCAGAACGCTGCGCTGGTCGAGCAAAGCGCAGCCGCCGCGGCGAGCCTGAAGCAGCAGGCCAGTCAGCTCGTCGTCGCAGTGTCCGCTTTCAAGCTGGCCGAGTCGCGTGGGATGCACCTGTCCGCCAGCACCGCACCAGCGGCACCCGCGCGCGTGACATCCGGCCTGGCGGCGCTCCAGTTGCCCGCATGACGACCGTTCGGCTCAGGACGGCGCCCAGACCGGACTCGCCGCAGTGCAGGTCGCGTCGGCGCAGTTGATGTCCGGAGATCGGCGCGGAGCAGGCTCAGGCCGGGGACATCGGGCACTTCATCGGCCCTCACACGTCGAAGCGCACCCCCTGCGCCAGCGGCAGGCGCGTGGAGTAGTTGACCGTGCTCGTCTGCCGGCGCATGTAGCCCTTCCAGGCATCCGAGCCGCTCTCGCGGCCGCCGCCGGTCTCCTTCTCGCCGCCGAAGGCGCCGCCGATCTCGGCGCCCGAGGGGCCGATGTTGACGTTGGCGATGCCGCAGTCCGAGCCCGCGGCGGCTAGGAAGGTCTCGGCCTCGCGCAGGTCGAGCGTGAAGATGCACGAGGCCAGCCCCTGCGGCACGTCGTTGTGCAGCGCGATCGCCTCGGCCAGCGTGTCGTAGGCCATGACGTAGAGCAGCGGCGCGAAGGTTTCCTCGCGCACCACCGCCGTCTGTGCCGGCATCTCCACCAGCGCGGGCCGCACATAGGCGCCGCCCGCGGGCACGCCCTGCGTCACGGCCTGCCCGCCACGCACCACGCCGCCATCGGCCTGCGCCCGCGCCAGCGCCGCCTGCATGCACGCCACCGCGTCGGTGTCGATCAGCGGGCCCAGCAGCGTGTCGGGCGCGCGCGGATCGCCCAGCGGCAGGCCGGCGTAGACGGCGCGCAGCCGCTGCAGCAGCGGCTCGCGCACCGAGCGGTGCACGATGAGCCGGCGCAGCGTGGTGCAGCGCTGGCCCGCGGTACCGACGGCCGAGAACACGATGGCGCGCACGGCCAGGTCCAGGTCGGCCGAGGGGGCGACGATCATCGCGTTGTTGCCGCCCAGCTCGAGGATGGCACGCCCGAAGCGCGCCGCCACCACCGGCGCGAGCGCGCGCCCCATGCGCGTGGAGCCGGTGGCCGAGACGATGGGCACCGCCGGCGAGGCCGCCAGCGCCTGCCCGAGCCCGGCGCCGCCCACGGCGAGCTGCAGCAGGCCCTCGGGCGCGTCGACGCCGAAGCGGCGCAGCGCGCGCTGCGCGATGCGCATCGTCGCCAGCGCCGTCAGCGGCGTCTTCTCGGAGGGCTTCCAGATCACCGGGTCGCCGCAGACCAGGGCCAGCGCGGCGTTCCACGACCACACCGCGACCGGGAAGTTGAAGGCCGTGATCACCGCGCACGGGCCCATCGGGTGCCAGGTCTCGGCCATGCGGTGGCCGGGCCGCTCCGAGGCGATCGTCAGGCCGTGGAGCTGGCGGGACAGCCCGACGGCGAAGTCGCAGATGTCGATCATCTCCTGCACCTCGCCCAGGCCCTCGGCCGTGATCTTGCCAGCCTCGCGCGTGACGAGCGCGGCCAGCGCCGGCTTCGCGGCGCGCAACTCCTCGCCGAGCAGGCGCACGAGCTCGCCGCGCCGCGGCGCCGGCACCTCGCGCCAGGCCGCGAACGCCGCCTGCGCGCGCGCCACCGTCGCGGGCACGTCGCCGGCGTCGGTCTGGTGCACCTGCGCGATCGTGGCGCCGTCGATGGGCGAGCGCACGGGCAGGTCGCCGCCGGTGGTGTCTGCTGGGGTGAGGTCGAGGGACTCGAAGAGCGAGGTGTCGGTCATGGCAGGGCCCGTGTTGTCGTCGATGCAGCCCGTATGGGCGGACTGACAAGGACCGGATTCTCCCGGACAGCCCCGAACGAGCACGAACGCTTCTGTAGTTACCCCAAACCTCGTCCGCGCCCCCCTGCAATCGCCCCCTGCACTCGGCCCCCATGCGCCTGAGCCCGCACGACCGCGCAGCCATCCTGCACGCCACCGCCGAAGTGGCCGGGCCACAGGCCCAAGCCGCCCCGCGGTTCGGCTCACGCACCGACGATGGTGCCCGGGACGGTGGCATCGACCTGCTGGTGGCCGTGTCGCAAGCTGTCGCCGACGCGCCTGCGGCCATACGCCGCGGCAGTCTCCATCAAAATCCCGCGCTTGACCCGCTCGCCTCCACGCCTGATCACGCTGACGCTGCTCACCGCGCTGTCAGCACTGACACTGAACATGATCCTGCCGTCGCTGCCGTCCATGGCACGCGACTTGGCCGCGCGCGAATCGGTGACAGCGCTGGTGGTGTCGGGCTACATGGTGGCTTCGGCGGTGTTCCAGCTGGGCCTGGGGCCCATCTCCGACCACTTCGGCCGCCGGCCGGTGATGCTGGGCGCCTTGCTGCTGTTCATCGGCGCGTCTCTGGGCTGCCTGCTGGCGCCTGACGTGACTGTGCTGCTGGCCTGCCGGGTGCTGCAGGCCGTGATCGTCGCTGGGGTTGTGGTGTCGAGCGCGGCCATCCGCGACCAGCACTCGACCGTCGAGTCGGCCGCCAAGCTGAGCCTCATCGGCTCGGCGATGGCTGTCGCGCCGATGTTAGGGCCCATGCTGGGGGGCGTACTGGACGTGAGCCTGGGCTGGCGCGCGGTATTCGCGCTGTATGCCTTGCTTGGCGGCGCGCTGCTGCTGCTGACCTGGGCCGATATGGGCGAAACGCGTGCCCCGGGACTGCCTGCGCCGCGCCTGGCGGACTGGGTGGCCTTGCTGCGTTCTAGCCGCTACTGGGCCTACGTCCTGTGCACGGCTTTCTCGGTGGGCGCCTTCTACGTGTTCGTCACCGGCGTGCCCTACGTGGGCAAGGCGGCCTGGGGCCTGTCACCCGCCCAGGTTGGCCTCGGCGTGGGGTCCATCACCGGCGGCTTTCTCGTCGGCGCAGCCATCAGCGCGCGCCAGGCGCGCCGGCTGGGCATGGGCGTGCTGCTGGTGGCGGGCCGGGTGGTGGCCATGCTGGGCATGGTGCTGGGCCTGGCGGTGTTCGCGGTCGGTGCCTCGCACCCGCTGGCGCTGTTCGGTCTCACGTTCTTCATCGGCCTGGGCAACGGCCTGACGCTGCCCAGCGCCAACGCCGGCACCTTGTCGGTTCGCCCGTCATTGGCCGGCACGGCCGCGGGGCTTGGCGGCGCGCTGGTGATGGCCTTGGGGGCGGTGCTCAGCGTGCTCACCGCGTTGGTGGTGGAGGGTTTGCCCACGCCTTTCGCCTTGCTCACGCTGCTCGCGGGCTGCGTGCTGCTGTCGCTGGTGGCGGCCCTGGTGGCCCTGCGCCTGGAGCGTGCCGCCACGCACGAGTCTGTGCCTCGCCTGGCGCCAGGCGCGATGGCGCCAGGCCTGTCCGATACGTCACGCGACGCCTGAGCACCGCTGCAGTGCGGCCTCAGCCGTCAGTACTGCGAGGGGTGTGGAGAACACCTCCTTGCAGATCGGCAGACGACCGACAGCCCATGCTCGCGCGCTTTGCGTGGGGGTTGGCGCCTGCGTCTGGCGAGCCCAGTGCCTTTTGGCTCGCCACGACGCTGGCGCTTTCGCCCCCTCGGACCGACGTGCCCGAGTCAACACGCCTGGTCGCCGGGCTCGTCGCGTGATGTTCGCCACGGTAGCGTCTCGGAACGGCGCCGGTAGCCGCACCACGAGAGAATCCCGGCCAATGTCGACCCCACCGCCACCACCCGCCCAGCCGCACAACCCGCTGCACGGCAAGACGCTCGAGGCCATCCTCACCGAGTTGGTGCTGCACTACGGCTGGGACAACCTCTCGCAGCGCATTGCCTTGCGTTGCTTCAGCACCGAGCCGAGCATCGGATCCAGCCTGAAGGTTCTACGCAAGACGCCCTGGGCCCGCGAGAAGGTGGAGAACCTGTACCTGTTCATGCTGCGAGACCTGCGGCGCGCCGGAAGGCCACGCGCAGCGGGATGACCGCAAGCCCTCCGGGAGGTATCCGGCAGCCTAACCGCCCGAGTTCCGGGCGCAGGTGCCGATCTCCGCGCCTTCCTGGCGCCTTGCGTCTTACTCCACCCACCGGGTGAGTGTGCCAAGCGTCCCTTGACGCCTTGCCAGCGCTGACGCTTCAGCGCATCTCGATGGGACAACTGCCGATTTAGGCTGACATGGCCTCGGGCGACACCATCGCTCGTCGTGTCAGGAGGTGGCTCATCCAAACCGCGCACAGGCAGCGCGTGACACTGCGGCTGGCCCCTGACACGCCGGCGCAACTGCAAGCCAATGGCAATGCTGGTTCACGCGAGCGGTAGAGGCCCGGCGCAAGGCCATGGGGTCGGTGCCAGGACTCTGTTCTTGTCTGTTGCCTGATCTGCCGACTTACGCGTGCCAGTCGATGACTTCCAGCCCCTGCACCCTCGAGAACTCTGCGACGTTTCGCGTGACCAGGGCGGCGCCATGGCGCAAGGCCGTGGCAGCGATGAGGGTGTCGTAGGCGCCGATTGGGCGCCCCTCGGATTCCAGCCGGGCCCGCAGGGTGGCGGCCACCTGCGAGCAAGCGTCGTCGAAGTCCGACACCTCGAGAGGAGCGACGAACCGACTCAAGGCCTCCAGTCGTGGCTACGCCGCCACGGCGGGCAGTCGCGCCAGCCCGTAGCGCAGTTCGTACAGCACCACGCTGGGCAATGCGATCTGGGACGGCGGCAGTGCCTGCACCTGCGGCACCACTGCCGGGTCACCCCTGAAGTAGTCGCTGACGGTGTTGGTGTCGAGCGCCAGCATCAGAAAGCCACCCGCGGGGTGTCGGATGGCAGGCTGGTCTCCGAAGCCGGATCCCGCAGAGGGAAGTCAGGGAATGCGCCGGCCAGGTTCAGGCACTCCGGGGGCCATCCATCCTTCGCGTGGCGCCGGATGAGCTGCGCGACCCAGCGGCTCTTGGACATGCCCGCGCGGCTGGCGGACTGCGCAAGCACCTGATCGGCCTCTTCATCGAGGTAGAGCGTGACTTGGGACATCGAATGAAACCGCGTCAAATGTATGTGCAAATATATGTTGGCATGGCTGCGCCATCCGTTCCCCCGAGGCATTCGCCCCCGCTTGCAGACACTCGGTCCACGGCAGCGCGTTGGCGTGGGCAGCCACTCTCGGGGCCACCGCAGGCCTGCATGCGGCGCGACGCACGGCCACTATCATCCGCTCCCCCTTGTTTCCGGCTGTGCCGTGTCATGACCTGGTGTGCGATCGATTTCGGCACGTCGAACTCCGGCGTCGCGGTGCCCTTGAAGGGGGCTGGAGCCGGCGCGTCGTTGTTGGCGGTCGAGGACGGGCAGCCAACGATGCCGACCGCCGTCTTCTGGTTCACCGACGCCGAAGAGGCGGCGTCGATGCCCGGCGTGCAGCAGGTGCCCGGCGCCCTGCCCCGCGCCTATGGCCGCGCCGCGGTGCGTGCCTACGTGGAAGGCGCCGGCGGGCGCTTGATGCGTTCGCTGAAGTCCGTCCTCGGCTCGGCGCTGGCCGAACAGGCGACCGACCTCGGCGAAGGCCACTCGGTGCGCTAACTCGACACCGTCACCGGCTACCTGCGCCACCTGCGGCAGCTGGCGCAGACCGCCTGTGGGATGCCGCTGGCACGCGCTGTGCTCGGTCGGCCGGTGTTCTTCGTCGACGACGATCCGAAGCGCGACGCGCTGGCCCAGGCCACGCTGGAGAAAGCGGCGCGGGCGGCGGGCTTCGCCGAAGTGCGCTTCCAGTTCGAACCCATCGCCGCGGCACTCGACTACGAGAGTGGGGTCGACCGTGAGCAGCGCGTGTTGGTGGCCGACATCGGCGGCGGCACCTCGGACTTCTCGCTCGTGCGGGTGGGGCCCTCGCGGCGCGAGCGCCTCGACCGCCGAGACGACATCCTGGCCAGCCACGGCGTGCACGTGGCCGGCACCGACTTCGACCGCCGCATCGAGTTGGCCGCGCTGATGCCGCACCTGGGGCTGGGCTCGCGTGGGCCGGCCGCGAACGGCGCCCGCGAGGTGCCCAGCGCGATCTACCACGACCTCGCCACCTGGCACCTGATCAACGCTTGCTATCGGCCGCAGCGCGTGGCCGAGCTGCGCTCGATCGCAGACTGGTACGCCGCCGCCGCGCTGCACCGTCGCCTGATGCGCGTGCTCGACTTGCAGCTCGGTCACGACCTGGCCGCGCGCAGCGAGGCGGCGAAGATCGAGGCCGCATCGGCAGGCCACGCCCGCATCGACCTCGCGCGCATCGAGCCCGGGCTGGAGGCGACGCTGGGCGAGGCCGAGGCACGGCGCGCGCTGGATGCTGACATCGAGCGCATCGTCGACGCGGCGAAACAGACCGTAGATGACGCCGGCGTCGATGCGGCCGGCGTCGATGCGCTCTATTTCACCGGCGGTTCGACGGGGCTGGCGCCGCTGACCCGACGGCTGGCGGCCGCGTTCCCGCAGGCCCGCCCCGTCCACGGTGACCGCCTGGGCAGCGTGGCAAGCGGCCTGGGGGTGTTCGCGGGCCGGGTGTTCGGATGATCAGGTTGTCCGTTCAGCGCGGATGTCGTCGAACACCGGCCAGGACCGCAACAACCTCTCGCGCACGCGGGGTCTGCTCGAGACCCCGCAGATGCTCGCGCGCGACGCTCGCCGCGACGACCAGCGCCACATCGTCGTGCGCCTGATCCCTTCGGGCCGGCGCATGCATCAGCAGGCACTGCTGGCAGAGCGCGCTGGGCGACGACGCAAATGGACCACTGTCTGCGCGGCCTGGTCGGCGCCGAGGGGGTGGACGACACGCGCGTGTGGATTGCTTGCGGGCCACCCGACGGCAGCATTTTTTGAGCGAGCGCCTGCCCGGCGGCGAGGCGGGTCACGTCTGCGACCGCAAGAGGCCAGCTCGCCACTGTCGTGCAGCACCTTCAGGTCATCGTAGCCGTCCACCAGCACGCCGTGCACGAAGACCATCGGGAAGGTCGGCCAGCCGGCTCACATCTTCAGCGCGTTGTGGCGGCGCCATTCGCTGAGATAGCCGCCGTCTCGAGGGCGTGGTGTGCGATGCCGACGTCCTGCTGCAGGCGTCGCGCCTGACGCGGGTAGGGGTTTCCCTGCTTGCCGACGACGACAACCGGATGCGCGCGCACGGCGGCCTCGACCTCGTCGACGATGTCGCGGTGGTGCGCGCAGACGCGCGCGCGAACGGCCGGGTGGATGCGGGATTCCTCGAGCACGGGGCGAGGCATGGGGCTTCTCCTGGAGGGCCGGGACAGACCGCATTGCACCGCATCCGCTGCGACCCCGGTGCCGACGCGTTATCGTTGGGCCCATCGAGCAACTTCCCGCCCGGCAGCGGCCGGGCCCTGCACCTGATGAAGCTCTACTACAGCCCCGGCTCCTGCTCCCTCAGCCCGCACATTGCCCTGCACGAGGCGGGGCTGGCCTTCCGGTCCGTGCTCGCACCGACCAAGACGAAGAAACTCGCCGACGGCACCGACTACCTGACCATCAACCCCAAGGGCCAGGTGCCGCTGCTCGAGCTCGACAGCGGCGAGCGCCTGAGCGAGGGGCCGGTGATCGTGCAGTACATCGCCGACCAGGTGCCCGAGCGGCAACTCGCGCCGCCGGCCGGCACGATGGCGCGCTACCGCCTGATGGAGTGGCTGAACTTCATCACGAGCGAACTGCACAAGGGCTACAGCCCGCTGTTCAACCCGGCCATGCCGGAGGAAGCGCGCACCCTGGCGCGCGCGCGCCTGGTGGACAAGTACCGCTGGGTCGACGGCGAGCTCGCCGGGCGCACCTGGCTCATGGGCGACACCTTCACGGTCGCCGACGGCTACCTGTTCACCACCGCCTCCTGGGCGAAATACGTGAACCTGGACCTCTCGGGCTTCGCCCACCTGCAGGCTTGGCAGGCCCGCGTGGCCGCGCGCCCGGCGGTGCAGGCGGCGCTGAAGTCCGAGGGGCTGGTGAAGTAGCGCCTGCACGGCGACCCGGTCGCGCCCCGCGCCGCGCTTGCAGACCGCGCCACCCCATCGCCTGCCAGGGGCGGGCGTCACGCCGCCGCGTCGGCCCCGGCCTGTTCCGCGGCAACGAGCTCGGCCAGCCGGCGCCGGAAGCGCAGCGCTCCGGCGTCGATGCCCAGGTCGATGTTCGGCGTGGTCCGGGCGGCCATGCCCTCGTGCACCGCCTCGAGCACGACGCGGTCCTCCTCGAAGGCGCCGCGCACCGAGGCGGCGAAGCGGGCCGAGACCTCGGCATCGCCCGGGGCGAAGTTGCGCATCCGGAACCAGTGGTAGCGCGTGGTCTGCAGGCGCGGCCGGGGAATCAGCGCCTCGGCGTGCAGCGTGAGTTCGGCGCCCGACAGTTCAGCGCGAACAGGCGCTGATCGGCATCAGCCAGACCTTGCGTGCGCGAACAGCGGCGGACGGCCGGCATCAACACCGAGGCGTCGGCGGCCATTAAGCGCAGGCCCTGCCAGCGGGGCAGGAGGCCGGCGGTCTCGGCACGAGCCAGCAGATCGTCGTTCAGGCCAGTGAGGGCCGGCACATGCAGATGCGAGCACGCCTTGGCGAACGCCCGGTCGGTCACCGCAGAAACGGGCTGCGCTCCGGTCCTCAGTACGGAAAAGACGTTGTCTACGAGCGACTGCTGCGAGGTGCCACGCATGGACAGCAGCGTGGCCACCAGCGTTGGCAATGGCAACGCTCGCCGGCGCGTGAAGGCTCGAGGGCGACCGGGATGGCGCGCGAGTTGCGCGAAGGCGTCCGACCGGAGGGTGTCTGACCGGCCCTCCAGCAGGGACTGTGGAAAATCACGAGCTTCATTTCATATTGTGGAATAAGCCTTATAACTTATTTATATATCAAATACTTACATCAACACTTCCGAGCGTCGAAGCCTTAAGTTCGCTCCATTGATGCCCGGGGAGTTGTTGCAGGTCACGAGGCATACTCGCGCGCGTTCATGAGTCCTCGCCTGATTCACCGGTCTCTGGCCGTCTTGGTTCAACTGGTAGCGCTGGCCGGTCTGCTCGTGTCCGGGCCTTCGTGGGCCAGGGACTACATCATCGAGAAATCCTACTGGACCGACCCCTCGGGAACGGCCGGTTTCGAGCAGGCCCGCCTGGCCCAGTACACCCCGTACTCCGGGGTGCTGAGCAAAGGGTTCAACCGAGACGCGCAATGGATCCGGCTGAAGGTCGCTGCCCTGCCCGACAGAGAGGGCAGGACCCTGGTGCTGCGTATCCGCCCGGTCTTCCTCGACGAACTGGCGCTCTATGACCCTGCCGACACCAGCCGCGGTGCGGCAGCGCGCACGGCCGGGGACCGCACAGCGCTGGCCAAAGCCGAATTCGACTCGCTCAACCATAACTTTGTCATCGCGGCACAACCCGTGCCACGTGAGATCTGGTTGCGCCTGGTCACCACGAGCACGCAGTTGGTGCATGTCGAAGCTTTGACCCCGCAAGGGATGCTGCACGATGAGCACTACCTGTGGCTGGCGTACTCGGCGCTGCTTGCAGTGTTGTTCTCGTGCCTGCTCTGGGTGTGCATATCCTGGCTGCAGGACCGTGACCCGGTGAATGCGGCATTTGTCGGGCGTCAGAGCATCTTGCTGATCTATACCGTCTGTTACCTGGGCTACCACAGGATCTTCTTTGACGGTGTGCTCTCTGCGCATCAGCAAGATCTCCTGTATGGCTGGACCATGCTGCTGACCACCGCGCTGAGTTTGCATTTCGAGTACAGGCTCATGCGTGAGTACGCCATGCCGCGCTGGGGGGCCTGCCTGTTGCGCATGTGCCTGGGCGTGTCCTTGCTGCTGCTGGCCTTGATGCTCACCGGGCACACCGACACGGCGCTTGCCTGGAATGCATCGCTGGTGGCGCTGGGGACCTTGTCCCTGTTGCTGGTATCGTTGTTCCTGCGGCCCCGATCGCAAGAGGCTGCTGGTGCAAGCGTGCGTTATCTGCTGCCCAAACGCGCTGTCGTGGGCTATTACATGCTGGTGGTGGCCGTGCTGGCCGTGAGCATCATGCCGACCCTGGGACTCCTCCCCGGCGCGCTCATGTCCATCTACGGCGTCATGCTCTACGGCCTGCTGTCCGGTCTGTTGATGACGGTGCTGCTCATCGTGCGTTCGCGACAGATGGAGCGCATCCGGCGCGAGGAGGCCAATCACCTGTACCTGTCGCGTGAGCAGCTCGCGATCGAGACCCGCCGGCGCGAAGACCAGTCCCAGCTGCTCAGCATGCTGATGCACGAACTGAAGACACCCCTGGCCGTGATCGATCTGGCTCTCAAGGACCGCGCCCGGGGTGACCAGACCCAGGCCTATGTCAGCCGGGCCATCGACAACATGAAGTCCATCCTCAACCGCTGTGTGCAGACGGAGCGCCTGGTGGATCGGCCGTTCGAGGTGCAGACCCAGCGTTTCGACCTGGCCCAGCAGTTGCGTCAATGGGTGCGCGAGAACAAGCAGGCCGAGGGCCGCGTCCGTCTGGAGACCCCGCTCGTTGCACCCGTGCATTCCGACCTGCAATGTGTGCAGATCATCGCCGGCAACCTGATCGAGAACGCTTTGAAGTACGGTCACCCGCGAGAGCTGGTGGCTGTCACGTTGCAGGCGCAGGAGCGCGCTGACGGCAGCGCAGGGCTGTGTCTGCGCGTTTGCAACGCCGCCGGCCCCGCCGGGCGTCCGGATGCCGACAAGGTCTTCGTCAAGTACTACCGCAGCGGTGCGGCGCAGCGCCAGTCCGGCACAGGGCTGGGTCTGTTCCTGTCGCACAACCTTGCGCGGCAAATCGGCGCGGAACTGCGCTATCTCCCTGCTGAAACGGACGTTTGTTTCTCGCTGTGGCTGCCCACCTGAGCATCGTCCTCGTCGAAGACAACGACGACCTGCGCGAACTGACGGCCGATGCCCTGCGCACGGAGGGTCATCGCGTGGTCGCGCTCAGCTGCGCCGAAGAGCTCGAAGACCGGGCCGGCGGGGCGGTGGCGGACCTGTTCCTGATCGACTTGAACCTGCCTGGGGAAAGCGGCTTCAGCCTCGCGCGCCGAATCCGCCAGGCGCAGCCGCTGGTGGGGATCCTCATCGTCTCGGCCCGCTCCGAACTGCAGGACAAGGTCGAGGGCTACGACTGCGGCGCCGATGCCTACCTGCCCAAGCCCGTGCCGTTCGAAGAGTTGCGCGCGGCGATCAGCAGCTTTGCACGCCGGCGCCAGGCCCAGCAAGCGGCACGGCTCGGGCCCGGCGGCGCGCTGCGCCTGCAGCAGCGGGTGCTGCACGGCCCCTCGGGCCAGTTGCACCTGACCAGCGCCGAAGAGACCCTGCTCACCGCCTTGGCCCGCGCCCCTTCAGGCCGCCTGGAAAACTGGCAACTGCTCGAGCTCTTCGGCATGGACAGCGCCGAGGTCAGCAAGACGCGCCTCGAAGTGCGCATGACCCGCCTGCGCAAGAAGCTCAGCCAGGTCGGCGTCGAGGGTTCCTGCCTGGAATCCATCCGCGGCATCGGCTACCAGCTGCACCTTCCGATCCAGGTCATCGCCTGACGGTCCGGGCGTCTCGCGCTTCGGGCCAGTCGCCATCCTTCTTTTTCCTTCTTTGTCCTTCTTTGGCCTTCATAGGCTTTCACTGGACTTCAATAAACTTCTTTGGATTTCAGTTTTCTTTCTTTTGTCGTCATAAAGTGGTTTTTTGAAAGCCAATGAAAGCTTTCTAGCGGTTTATTTCATTTAATCGCCAGCATCTGCAAGTCCGCCAGCATGCTGTGCTCACCCTTCACAAACTCGATCTGACCGGGCCGTCCGGTTCTGTCCGCATCACGGCCGCCGAGGCGACGCTGCTGCAGGCCTTCGCGCAGTCGCCCGACGCACGGGTGGGCTTCGACCAGGTGGCGCAGTGCCTGGGCATGTCCGGTGGGCCGGCGCTGAAGCCCAACATCCAGGTGCGCATCGTCCGCTTGCGCAAGAAGCTGCACGAAGCCGGGGCCGAGGGCGCGGTCATCGAAGCCATCCGCAACGTGGGCTACCAGTTCTTTGACGAACTGGACATCCGCAAGCCCTGAGTCACGCGATGCAGATCCCCATGCGCACCATCCCCGGCAAGGCGATCGCCTTGCTGCTGGCCCTGCCAGTGCTGGCCCTGGCGGCGCCGGATGCGGGTTCGATCCTGCAGCAACTCGAAGCGCGCCCGGGAGGGGCGCTGATGGCGCCCAGGCTCGAGACACCCCAGGGGCCTACCCCGTCCGCGGCGGATCAAGGCGGTGCGGTGGTGCGTGTGAATGCCTTCCGCCTCGAAGGCCACTCCAAGCTGAGCACCCAGACGCTGCAAGCCGCTTTGCAGGGCTTCACCGGGCGTGATCTCAGCCTGACCCAGCTTCAGGAAGCCGCCTGGGTCATCGTGCAGACCTACCGCGAGGCGGGCTGGCTCGCCCACGCCCTGGTGCCCCCGCAGGAGATCGAGGGCGGCGAGGTCAGGCTGCGCGTGATCGAGGCCCGAGTGGGCCGGGTGCTGATCGCGTTTCCCGAGCCCCGGTTGCCCCGAGAGCACATCCAGGCCATGGCCGAGGCCCACCTCCCCCCGGGCGAACTGCTCAGCCTGCGCCAGGTGGACCGACTGCTCCTGTTGCTGGAGGACATGCCCGGCATCACTGCCACGGCATCGTTCGCCCAGGGGCAGGCGCCGGGCACCACGGACTTTCGCATCCAGCTCAGTCCGGACAAGCCTTTTGCGTCCAGCGTCACCTTGGACAACTTTGGCGCGGTGTCCACCGGGCGCGAGCGCTTGAGCGCCAGCCTGTCGCTCAACAACGCCGCCGGCCTGGCCGACCTCATGCAGGTGCAGGCCTTGCGCTCCCATGGCAGCGAATACGCCCGTGGGGCCTGGTCTCTGCCCATGGGCCTGCAGGGCTGGCGGGCGGGTCTGCATGCCACTTACATGCGCTACCACCTGGTGGGCAGCTTTGCCGCCCTGCAGGCCAGCGGCTCGGCACGAACCGTCGGCATCGACGTCAGTGCGCCGCTGATCCGCTCGCCCCAGCGCAACCTCAGCTGGCAGCTGAGCACCGATCGCAAGCACTTCCACAACCTGGCCTTGGCCGGCGCCGCAGCCGCCGCGCCCGCCACCGTCTCGCAGTACCGTCTCGATGTGGTTCGCAGCAGCCTGAGCGGCAACTGGTTCGACCAACTGCTCACGCCCGCACAGAACGCGGCCAGCCTGCAAGCCAGCTGGGGCCGGGTGCACCTGGCCGATTCCCCCAACGCCGCGGCCGACGCGAGCGCGGCCCACACCGCGGGGGCGTTCCACAAGATCGACGCCAGCTACAACCGTGAGCAGAGCGTGAACAGCCAGCTGAGCTGGTACCTGCAAGGCTCGGCCCAGTGGGCCGATCGCAACCTCGACTCCTCCGAAAAGGTCTACCTCGGGGGCGCTTCCGGTGTGCGTGCCTACCCGTCCAACGAGGCGGGCGGCACCATCGGGACCACCGCCACCACCGGGCTGCGGTGGCGCGGCGATCAGGGCTACACCGTCGCCGCCTTCGCCGACTGGGGCCGCATCCAGGTCTACAAGACCAACCTGGACGCCACGGGCAAGCCCCTGAGCCCCACCAACACCCAGATCTTGAAAGGCTATGGCCTGACGCTGGGCTGGCGCAGCGCGCAGGGCCATGAACTCGCGGCCACCTGGAGCCGCCGTCATGGCCTCAACCCCGCGGCCAACCTCGCCACCGGCGCCGACAGCGACGGCACCCACACGCTCAACCGCCTGTGGCTGTCCGCCGCCCTGAGTTTCTGACGGTCCCCATGAACCACATCTACCGCCTCAAGCGAAACGGTCGCACTCATCAGGTCCAGCCCGTGCCCGAATCTGCGCGCCTCGCAGGCAAGGGGCAGGGCGTCACGGCCGCGGTGGCCTCGGGCTCGGTCGTGGGCGGCATGCTCTCCAGCGTGGCCCTGGCCGTGATGACGGCCTGCGTCCACGCGCAGCAGGCGCCGCCTGCTGCAAACCAGCTGCCGCAGGGGGGGGTGGTCAGCCGTGGCGCCGCCAGCATCAGCACCGGCAGCACCGCCGGCGGCGGTGCGCTGATGACGATCAACCAGAGCAGCAGCCGCGCGGTCATCGACTGGTCCAGCTTCGACGTGGGCAGCCGGGCCAAGGTGCAGTTCCAGCAACCAGGCAGCAGCGCCGTGGTGCTGAACAACATCCTGGGCCACAACGCCAGCCAGATCTACGGCCAGATCAGTGCCAACGGACAGGTGTTCCTGAGCAACCCGAACGGCGTCTACTTCTCCCCCACGGCGCAGGTGAACGTGGGCGGGCTGGTGGCCACCACCGGCAAGGCCGCTGCCGACGACTTCATGGCCGGCCAGGCCGTTTTCCATCGCGAGGGCAGCACGGGGCGCGTCGTGAACCAAGGCCGGCTCGAGGCCGCCCTGGGTGGGTACGTTGCCTTGCTGGCGCCGGAAGTTCGCAACCAGGGTGTGGTGGTGGCCCAGGCGGGCACCGTGGCCCTGGCCAGCGGCGAGGCCGTCACGCTGCACTTCAACAATGCCGGCACTGGCCTGGCCGGCATCACCACCACGCCGCAGGCCATTGCCGCCCTGGTGGACAACCGCAGCGCCGTCCTGGCCGAAGGCGGCCAGATCATCCTGTCGGCGCATGCCCTGGCCACGCTGCAGGGGTCGGTGGTCAAGAACAGCGGGTCCTTGAGCGCCACCAGTCTCACCCAGCGAGGCGGCAAGATCGTGCTGATGGCCGATCACATCGAACTCGCGCCGACGAGCCAGTTGGAGGCCAACGGCGCCACCGGCGGTGGCACGGTGCTCGTGGGCGGCGACTGGCAAGGCAGCGGCGACATGCGCCAGGCCAAGACGGTGACGATGGCGCAGGGCGCCAGCATCGAGGCCCATGCCACGCAGCAGGGCGACGGTGGCAAGGTCGTGTTGTGGAGCGACTTGCACCAGAACGGTGGCTTCACGTCGGTGGAAGGCCGCATCGGCGCGCGGGCCGCCGGGCGGGGCGATGGCGGCCGCATCGAGACCTCGGGCCACGACCTGCACGTGGGCGATCTGCAGGTGGACACCCAGGGCGCTGGCGACGGCGCCAACGGCCAGTGGTTGCTGGACCCCTACAACCTGACCATCGGCACCGTCAACTCGAACACCTCGGGCTCGGGAGGCACCTACACCGCCTCGGCGACGGGCGGCACGGTGAACTACCTGACCCTGCAGACCGCCCTGGCCAGCAGCGATGTCACCGTCTCGACCGCAGGGGCCGGGTCAGACTCCGGCATCATCACCCTGAACTGGGGGTCCGCCAATACCCTGACATGGAGTTCGGGCCGCACGCTCACCCTGTCTTCCAACAGCACCATCGTTTGCGGTTCGGCCAGTTCCTGCAACTTCAGCATCGGCAGTGGCGGCACCCTGGTCATGGCGCCCAGCTCGGGCACGTCCCTTTACGCCGGGGTGATCAGTGGCGCCGGCAACGTCACCAAGACCGGCGCGGGCACGCTCGTCCTGTCGGGTGCCAACAACTACAGCGGAACCACCACGATCGACACCGGCATCCTGCAAGTCGGCAACATCGGCGCGACCGGCAGCCTGGGCAGCGGGGCCGTTGTGAACAACACGCAGCTGGTCTTCAGGCGCAGCGGTAACTTCACCGTGCCGAACAGCATCACCGGCACCGGCAGCGTGACGCTGAATTCAGTGAACTTCTCGGATGTCGTCACCTTCACGGGCAGCAGCAGTTTCAGCGGGGGGCTCACGCTCACCAACGGTGTCCTGTCCCTGGGCTCGGCCGATGCCATCGGCAGCAGCGGGGCCATCACCTTCTCCGCCGGGAGGCTGCAGTGGACAGCCGTCAACACCGCCGACTACTCGTCCCGCTTCAACATGGCGAGCTCCACCATCTCGCTGGACACCAACGGCCAGACCGTGACGCTGGCCACCGGGCTCACCCATGGCGCCGGGTGGTTCGACAAGTACGGCAGCGGCACACTGATCCTGGCCGCCAACTCGACCTTCACCGGGCAGGCGACGGTGCACGCCGGCACCTTGCAGTTGGGTAATGGCGGCAACGCCGGCGCCTGGTCGCCCATGATCGCCAACGTGGCGGGCTCGCTCGTCTACAACCGCAGCGGGTCCTACACCGTCAATGTCCCGGTGCGCGCCTCGGCAGGGGTCAGCGGAACCGTCAGCTTCATGCAGGCTGCCAGCACCGACACCGTCACCTTTTCAGGGGCGATGACCGATGCGGTGTCCCTGGTCCAGTCCGGGCCGGGCAACCTCGTGCTGTCGGCCAACAACTCCCAGCCTAGCAGCGGCACCACCACCATCAGCGCCGGCACGCTGACGGTCGGCATCAACAACGTCACTTTCGGGGTGCTCAACACCGGTGCCGTCACCAACAACGGCACGCTGGCCTTGAACCGCCAGGACTCGATCACCATCAGCGCCCCCATCAGCGGCACGGGCAGCCTGGTCAAGAGCGCGGTCGGCACGGCCACCCTGACCGGCAACAACAGCTTCACCGGCGGTGCCACGCTCAACGGCGGCACGCTGGCCCTGGGCTCGGCCAATGCGCTCGGCAGCACCGGCACCATTGCCTTCGGCGGCGGCACGATGCGGTTCTCGGCCGCCAACACCACCGACTACTCGCCCCGATTCAGCACAAGTCCCAACCAGCAGTACAAGCTGGACACCGCCTCTCAGACCGTGACCTTGGCCGGTTCCTTGAGCAGCGTGGGCGGCACCCTGACCAAGGCAGGGGGCGGCACCCTGGTCATGGCAGGCACCAACAGCTACACGGGCCTGACCACCGTCAGTGGCGGCACGCTGGCGGTGACGAATGCCGCTGGCCTGGGCTCGACCGATTCCGGCACCACCGTGGCCAGCGGTGCCACCCTGGACCTGCGCGGCGCGGCCGTCGGTGCCGAGGCGCTCACGCTGTCGGGCACCCTGGCCGCCAGCACCGGCGCCAGCAGTCTGGCCGGCGCCGTCACCCTGGGCGCCGGCGCCACGGTCAACGTGGCCGGCGACGGGCTGACCCTTAGCAACTCGGTCTCGGGCGCCAGTTACTCCCTGACGAAGGCGGGCAGCGGCCGGCTCACCCTGGCCGGTGCCAACAGCTACGGCTCGACCGTCCTGTCCGCAGGCATCCTGCGCCTGGCCAATGATGCGGCCTTGCCTGGCAGCAGCTTGACCGTGCCGGCCGGCACCTCGCTGGAGCTGGGCAAGCTCGACGGCAGCAACCTCAACATCGCGGGCAAGACCTTGACCCTGGCCTCCAGCTCCACGCAGGGCGCCGGCGGCTTTGTGCGCAACCTGGCTGGGGACAACACGTGGTCGGGCGCCATCACGCTGCAGAACAACAGTACGCTCACGGTGGACACGGCGACTTCGCTCAACTTGACCAGCACGTCCTCGACCGTCCCCGCCAATTCGACTGTCTACCTCAACCCCAATGACGGCAGCCTGACATTCGGCAAGTTGACGGGCAGCGCCGGTACGACGGGCTATGTGCTGTCGGGCGCGGGCACGCTCGGTGGCACGCTGAGCAACTTGACGGCCAAGACCGCCGTCTACCTCGGGGCCTACGATTCGAGTGGCCAGGACTGGAGCTACTACGGCAGCACGCCGGGCTACACCTTGGCCTTCTACACCTCTGCCTCCGGGGGCAGCCAGGTGAACCTGGCTGCCGGCACCGGCTACAGCGGTACGGCCACCTGGACCGGGGCGCCCACGGCTGCCAGCAACGCGGGCAACTACAACATCACCTATGCCTCGGGCATCACGGTGCTGAGCAGCAGCCACCAGCTGATGGGCGCTGCGAGCGCCAAGGCCTGGACGGTCAGGCCCCAGCCGCTGACCATCACTGCGGTGAGTTCGAGGCGCAACTACGACGGCAGTGCGTTCAGTGGCGGCAGCGTCAGCTACAACGGCTTCGTCAACGGCCAGACCGCCAGCGTGCTGGGGGGCACCTTGAGCGTGGGCGGGACCGCCCAGGGGGCCATCGCGGCCGGCACCTACAGCCTGACGCCATCGGGTCTGAGCAGCAGCAACTACGCGATCAGCTACGTCGACGGTTCCGTCATCATCGACCCGGCGCCCCTGACGATCACGGTCGGCAGCGTGAGCAAGACCTACGACGGGCAGGCGTTCTCCGGCGGGAGTGTCAGCTACGGTCCCTTTGTCAACAACGAAACGACCAGCGTCCTGAGTGGCACGCTGGTCTACGGTGGCTCGGCGCAAGGCGCCGTCAATGCCGGCACCTATGTCATCAGTGCTTCCGGCTTGAGCGCCGCGAACTACGCGATCAGCTACGTGCCGGGCTCGCTGTCCGTCGACAGGGCCAACCTGACGCAGGTGGCGGCCAGCAAGGTCTATGACGGCTTGAGCACCGTGACGGCAGCGCAGGTCACGACGATCGCCGGGGTGAACGGGGAAAGTTTCAGCGCCACGTCCGGCACGGCCGCGATCAGCGGCAAGAACGTGGCCGGCACCAAGACGCTGACCGACCTGAGCGGGCTGAGCGTGACGGGCAACAGCCTGGCGGCTGTGGCAG
>CAZFVH010000034.1:0-4322 GCA_964522465.1 uncultured Rubrivivax sp.
CCGGCAAAGCGCAGGTAGACCTCGCGCAGCGCCGGCCAGCGCGCGGCGATCGCGCTCCAGGCGTCTTCCAGCGGCACGGCCGCGCCGATGTGCAGCGCGCGGGCGCCGCCGCCCGTGTCCACCCAGGCGCAATGCCGCAGGTCCCGCGCCTCGCCCAGGTAGAGGATGTCGCCGAGGTCGCGGAACTGCTTGGTCACCCACAGCCCGACGTCGGTCGAGCCCGCCAGCAGGCGCGCCTGCGGCCGCTCGGCACGCAGCGCGGCCAGCGTCGCGGCGTCGCGCGGCGCGTCGAAGCGGTCGATGCGGCCGCCGGCGGCCGGGTTGGGCGCGGCGTAGCGCAGCGGCGGGTCGGCCTGCAGCGCGCGCAGCCGGGCCTCGATCGGCGCGGTGTCCAGGCGGCGCGGCGGCAGCTCGAACATGCGCTGCCCGGCCTCGAGGATGGGGCGGTAGCCGGTGCAGCGGCACAGGTTGCCCGCCAGGTCGTCGGCCAGCTGCTGGCGCGTGGGCCTCGAGCCGGCCTGCTGGTGCTGCTCGTAGGTGGCGGCCTGGGTCATCACGAAGCCCGGGGTGCAGAAGCCGCACTGCGAGCCGTGGCAGTCGATCATGGCCTGCTGCACCGGGTGCGGCGCGTCGGGGCCGCCCAGGTCCTCCACCGTCAGCAGCGCCTTCCCGTCCAGCGTGGGCAGGAAGCGGATGCAGCTGTTGACCGGTCGCAGCCGCAGGCCGCCGACGCGCACGCCGGCGGCGGGGCAGGGCGCGGACGCGGCCTCGAGGCCGCCGTCGGCCGGGGCGGGCGCAGGCGCCGCTTCGGCCAGCTCGGCGACGATCACGGTACAGGCGCCACAGTCGCCTTCGCCGCAGCCCTCCTTGGTGCCGGTGCAGCGGGCGTCCTCGCGCAGCCAGTCGAGCACGGTGCGGGTCGGGGCAGCGTCGCGCACCTCGCGCAACTGCCCCCGGTGCACGAAGCGGATCGGGCGTGTGTCCATCGGCGGAAGATAGAGCAGGCACGGGGGGTATCGCATCTGCCAGCAAGGAAGGTATTCATAATTGTGCGGTTATGTCAGCGCCAGTTCCATCGCCGAACATCGACCTTCACCTCGTCAAGGTCCTGCACACGGTGGTCTCTGAACGCAGCGTCTCGCGCGCGGCGGTGCGCCTGAACAGCTCGCAGCCGGTGGTCAGCGCGCAGCTGAAGCGCCTGCGTGCGCTCACCGGGGATCCACTGCTCGTGCGCTCGGGGCGCGGGCTGGCACCGACCGATGCCGCGCTGGGCCTGCTCGAGCCAGCGGCCAGGCTGCTGCGCGAGGCCGAGCTGCTGTTCTCGCCCGCCCAGCGCCGGGTGCCCTTCGTGCCGGCGGCCAGCCGGCTCGCCGTGCGCATCGCCGCCAGCGACTACCTCGACCCGCACTTCCTCCCCGGCCTCGTGGCCCGCCTGAAGGCCGCGGCCCCCGGACTCGAGGTCGAGTTGCACCCGCTGTCGGCCGAGTTCGACTACCGGCGCAAGCTCGCCGCCGGCGAGGTCGACCTCGTCATCGGCAACTGGCTTCAGCCCCCGGACGAGCTGCACCTGGGCCGGCTGACGAGCGACGAGGTGGTGTGCCTCGTCGCCGCCGACCACCCGGCGGCACGCCAGCCGCGCGACTGGACACTGGATCGCTACCTCCAGGCCGAGCACGTCGCGCCTACCGCCCTGCACGCGGGTGCGCCCGGTGTCATCGACGAGCATCTGCAGGCGCGCGGCCTGCGCCGCCACATCGCCGTCCGCACGGCGCACTTCAGCCTGATCCCGGCCATGGTGGCCCGCACCCGGCTGGTGCTGACGACCGGGCGGCGCTTCTGCGAGCGCTTCTGCAACGGCGACCTCGACCTGCCGGTCCGGGCGGCCTCGCCTGCCGGGTTCGTCGACCTGCGCATCGTCACCTGCCCGGTGGATTTCCCGCCGATGAGCTACTACCAGCTCTGGCACGACCGCACCCACGCCGCCCCGGCCTGGCGCTGGGTGCGGGAGCAGGTGCGCGACGTCGCCAGGGAACTGGCGGGCGGTGTCCGGTTCACCGCAGCCCGACAGTTTGCATGACAGATTGAAAGTTTCAACTTCAATCTGTAATATCTCTCCATGATTCCGCGCGCCGCTGAAGCGGCCATCCGCCGATACGCCCGGGGCTTTCCCGTGGTCGCATTGACCGGCCCGCGCCAGTCGGGCAAGACCACGCTGGCCCGTGCCGTCTTCGCCGACCGGCCCTACGTCTCGCTCGAGGCCCCGGACGCGCGCGAGTTCGCGCAGCGCGATCCGCGCGGCTTCCTGGCGCGTTTCGACGAAGGCGCCGTCATCGACGAGGCCCAGCGTTGCCCCGACCTGTTCTCGTATCTCCAAGGCGTGGTCGACGAACGCCGTCGCATGGGTGACTTCGTGCTCACCGGCTCGCAGCAGTTCGGCCTGCTCACCGGGGTCACCCAGTCGCTCGCCGGCCGTGTGGGCCTGGTGCAGTTGCTGCCGTTCTCGCTGGCCGAACTCGCCCAGGCCGGGCGGCGACCGCCGACGCTGGATCAGGCCCTGTTCGTCGGCGGCTACCCGCCGCTGCACGACCGTGACCTCGATCCCGACGCCTGGTTCGCCAACTATGTGGCGACCTATCTGGAGCGTGACGTGAGGCAACTGCTGGCGGTGAGGGACCTGACGGCCTTCCAGCGCTTCGTCAGGATGTGCGCCGCCCGCACCGGGCAGGTGCTCAACCTCAGCGCGCTTGCCGCCGACTGCAGCATCTCCCACGTCACGGCACGCCAGTGGTTGACCGTGCTGGAGGCCAGCTACATCGTCCGCCTGCTGCCCCCGTTCGACCGCAATTTCGGCAAGCGACTGGTCAAGTCGCCCAAGCTCTACTTCCTCGACTGCGGGCTGGCCGCCTGGTTGCTCGGGATCCGTGAGGCCGCTGCCCTGGCGACGCACGCGCAGCGTGGCGCGCTGTTCGAGACTTTGGTGTATGCCGAGTGCGTCAAGCACGCGCTGAACCAGGGTCGCGCGCCCGACCTCCATTTCTGGCGTGATCAGGCAGGCCATGAGGTCGACCTGGTCTTCGAGGTCGCCGGGCGCCTGCAGGGGGTGGAGCTCAAGTCGGGTGCCACCTTCGTGGGCGAATGGGCGCAGTCCCTGCAGCGGTGGCGCCTGGCCGCGCAGGAGGCCGCACCTGAGGCTACGCTCGTCTACGGTGGCGGCGACAGCTACCGCCGCGAGGGTCTGCGTGTGCTGGCCTGGCATGACGCAGCCCAGGCGATGGTGCCCGCACCATGATGGCCACGATGCCTGCAACGCCCCTGCCCAGCGCTGCCGACGTGGGGGAACTCGGCGTGCCTTCCTCGATGCGGCGCCAGCCGTCCCGCCTCGCCCTGCGCGGGGATCTGCTCGACCACACCGCCGACCCCGGGCTCGAGGCGCGCGACGCCGACGGCGTGCGCTGGCGCCCCGATCACTGGCTGCTGGTCGAGGACGGCCGCATCGTCGGTGCCCAGGTGGCCGACCCCGGCCCCGGCTGGGAGCGTGTCGACCACCGCGGCTGCCTCGTGCTGCCGGGCTTCGTCGACACCCACGTCCACAGCGCGCAGGTCGACGTGCTCGGTGCCTGGGGCACGCAGTTGCTCGACTGGCTTGCCACGCACACCTTCCCGGCCGAGCAGCGGATGGCCGACGCCGCCCATGCGCACCGCATCTCCTCGCTGTTCTGCGACGCGTTGCTGGCGCACGGCACGACGGCGGCCTGTGTCTTCCCGACCGTGCACGCGATCTCGGCCGAGGCCTTGTTCGCGGCCGCGCACGCCCGCGGCATGCGCCTGGTCGCGGGCAAGGTGCTGATGGACCGGCACGCCCCGGCGGCGCTGTGCGACGACGTCGACGGCGCCGAGCGCGATTGCCGCGGGTTGATCGCCCGCTGGCATGGCCGCGGGCGCATCGCCTATGCCGTGACGCCGCGCTTCGCCCCCACCTCCACCGACGCGCAGCTGGCGATGGCCGGCCGGCTGCTGGCCGAGACCCCGGGGCTCTACATGCAGACCCACGTGGCCGAGAACACCGACGAGGTGCGCTGGGTGCGCGAGCTCTTCCCGGCCGCACGCAGCTACCTCGATGTCTATGAGCGCCACGGCCTGCTGAACGAGCGCGCCATCCTGGCGCACGGCATCTGGCTCGACGCCGCCGACCGCGCGCTGCTGGCCGAGCGCGGTGCGCAGATCGCTTTCTGCCCCAGTTCCAACCTCTTCCTGGGCAGCGGGCTGTTCGACTGGGCTGCGGCGCAGGCGGCCGGGGTGGCGGTCAGCGTGGCCAGCGATGT
>CAZFVH010000034.1:4422-16446 GCA_964522465.1 uncultured Rubrivivax sp.
CTGTTCGCGTGGATCACCTCCGGCGACGAGCGCGACCTCGTGGAAACCCGGGTGGCCGGTCGGCGCGTCCTCGTGGCAGGTTACGCTTCGGTCTGAAGTCAGATCTCCGCTGCACCGGATCCCCGCCATAGGCCCCCATGTTCCGCCTCGAACTCGAGAACATCAGCAAGCAGTACCCCGCGGTCAAGGCCAATGACCGCGTGAGCCTGCGCGTGCAGCCCGGCGAGATCCATGCCGTGCTGGGTGAGAACGGCGCTGGCAAGAGCACGCTGATGAAGATCATCTACGGCGCGGTGCGTCCCGACGAGGGCACGATGCGCTTCAACGGCCAGCCGGTGCAGGTGGCCAGCCCCGCGGCGGCGCGTGCGCTGGGCATCAGCATGGTCTACCAGCACTTCAGCCTGTTCGACACGCTGACCGTGGCCGAGAACGTCTGGCTGGGCCTGGACCGCTCGCAGTCCCTGGCCGAGGTCAGCCGCCGCATCGGTGAGGTCGCCAGTGCCTACGGCCTGGACGTCGACCCGCAGCGTCCGGTGCATTCGCTGTCGGTGGGCGAGCGCCAGCGCGTGGAGATCGTGCGCGCGCTGCTGACCCGCCCCCAGCTGCTGATCCTGGACGAGCCGACCTCGGTGTTGACACCGCAGGCCGTGGAAAAACTCTTCGTCACGCTGCGCCAGCTGGCCGCGGGCGGCTGCTCCATCCTCTACATCAGCCACAAGCTCGACGAGATCCGCGCGCTGTGCCACCACTGCACGGTGCTGCGCGGTGGGCGCGTCACCGGTGAGGTCGACCCGACGCAGGAAACCAACGCCAGCCTGTCACGCCTGATGATCGGTGCCGAGCCGCCCCCGCTGCAGCACCGTCCCGCGGCCCCTGGCGAGGTGGCGCTCGAGGTGCGCGGGTTGACGCTGGTCAGCGACACGCCCTTCGGCACCGCGCTCGACGACATCAGCATGCAGCTGCGCCGTGGCGAGATCGTTGGCATCGCCGGGGTCTCGGGCAACGGCCAGCAGGAGCTGATGGCCGCCCTGTCGGGCGAGGATGTGCGTGCCGACGCGGACGCGGTACGCCTGTTCGGCACGCCGGTGGGCCATGCCGGCCCGCGCGCGCGACGCGAGCAGGGGCTGCACTTCGTGCCCGAGGAGCGTCTGGGTCGCGGCGCTGTGCCCACGATGAGCCTGGCGCACAACACCTTGCTGACGCGCAGCGAGGCGCTGGGCCGCGCCGGCTGGCTGCGCACCGGCGCCATGCGTGCCCAGGCCGCGGCGCTGATCGAGCGCTTCAAGGTCAAGGCCGGTGGGCCCCAGGCGCCGGCGCGCTCCTTGTCGGGCGGCAACCTGCAGAAGTTCATCGTGGGGCGCGAGATCGATGCCCGGCCGCGCGTTCTCGTCGTCTCGCAGCCCACCTGGGGCGTGGACGTCGGCGCGGCGAGCCAGATCCGCGCCGAACTGCTGGCGCTGCGCGACGCCGGCTGCGCCGTGCTCGTCGTCAGCGAGGAGCTCGAGGAGCTGTTCGAGCTCAGCGACCGCCTGCACGTGATCGCGCGCGGGCGGTTGTCGCCCTCGGTGCCGGTGGCGCAAGCCACGGTCGAGCAGATCGGCTTGTGGATGTCCGGCTTGTGGGACGCGGGGCCTGCGGCCACCGAGACCGCTGCCGCCGCGCCCTGAAGAGTAGACCCCGGAAGACCGACCGATGCTGCGCCTCGAACCCCGTGCCCAGCCCTCGATGGCGATGTCACTGGCCTCGCCGCTGATCGCCTTGGCGCTGACGGCGGTGATCGCCGCGCTGTTGTTCGTCGCCCTCGGCAAGGACCCGGTGCGTGGCCTGTCGATGTTCTTCTTCGAGCCCTTGAACGGCCTGCGCCCGGTGACCGAGGTGCTGTTGAAGGCTACGCCGCTGGTGCTGTGCGCGCTGGGCCTGGCGGTGTGCTATCGCAGCAACGTCTGGAACATTGGCGCCGAGGGACAACTGCTGCTGGGCGCGATCGCAGGCGGCGGCATGGCGCTGTGGTTGGCCGAGTCCGGCTTCACCGGGCCACGTGGCGCCTATGCCCCGCTGGTGCTGGCCGCCGGCGTGCTGGGTGGCATGCTGTGGGCAGGGTTGACGGCGCTGCTGCGCGACCGCTTCAACGCCAGCGAGATCCTCGTCAGCTTGATGCTGGTCTACGTGGCGCAGCAGTTGCTGAACTACCTGGTCTTCGGTCCCTGGAGGGACCCGAGGGGTTTCAACTTCCCGCAGACGCCCACCTTCGACGCGAGCACCTGGCTGCTGCCGATCGCGCGAGGCATGCGTCTGCACTGGGGCGCGGTGGTCGCACTGGTGGCCATCGTCGTGTTCTGGATCTTCCTGTTCCGCTCCTGGCGCGGCTACCAGCTGCAGGTGGGGGGGCTGGCGCCCGCGGCGGCGCGCTATGCCGGCTTCTCTTCGCGTCATGCCTTGTGGACGGCGCTGCTGATCTCAGGCGGCATGGCCGGGCTGGCCGGCGCCATGGAAGCGGCTGGGCCGCTGCGCCAGCTCACGCCGCACGTGTCCACCGGCTATGGCTTCACCGCGATCATCGTGGCCTTCGTCGGCCGCCTGCACCCGTTGGGCATCCTGCTGGCGGGCATCCTGCTGTCGATGCTGCTGATCGGCGGTGAACTCGCACAGTCGCGCATCGGGTTGCCCAACGCATTGACCGGCGTGTTCCAGGGACTGCTGCTGTTCCTGCTGCTGGCCTGCGACACGCTGATTGCCCATCGCGTGCGCTGGCAAGGCTGGCGTGCGCTGTCCGGGAGGACCGTCCAGTGAACGAGTTCGCGCTGCTGCTGGCGGCCACCATCGCATCGGGCACCACCGTGGCCCTGGCGGGTCTGGGCCTGTTGCTCAACGAGAAGGCGGGTGTGCTCAACCTCGGCGCCGAGGGCATGATGCTGTTGGCGGCCGTGGCGGGTTTCGCGGCCGCGCTGGCCACCGGCAGCGATCTGATGGCCTTCGGCGCCGGCGCGCTCGTGGGCGGTCTGGCGGCTGCCGTCTTCGGTGTCCTGGTGATCTGGCTGAACACCAACCAGTACGCCACCGGTCTGGCGCTGTCACTGTTCGGCGCGGGCCTGTCCGCCTTCATCGGGCAGGCCTACACCGGCAAGAAGCTCCAGGACCAGGTGATCCACGAAGTGCCCATCCTGTCGGATCTGCCCTTCGTCGGCGATGCCTTCTTCAAGCAGCATCCGATGGCCTATGTGACGGTGGCGATGGTGCTGCTGTGCGCCTGGTTCCTGTACCGCACGCGCGCCGGCCTGGTGTTGCGCTCGGTCGGTGAGTCGCCCGAGTCGGCGCACGCGCTGGGCTACCCGGTGCGTTGGATCCGTCTGGCCGCGGTGGTGGCCGGCGGCGCACTGTGCGGCGTGGCGGGGGCCTTCCTGTCGGTGGTCTATGCGCCGATGTGGGTCGAGGGCTTGGTGGCCGGCCGGGGTTGGATCGCATTGGCTTTGACGACGTTCGCCACCTGGCGTCCAGGCCGTGTGCTGCTGGGTGCCTATCTCTTCGGTGGGGTGACGATGCTGCAGTTCACGCTGCAGGGCATGGGCGTGCAGATCGCCAGCCAGTTGTTGGCGATGCTGCCCTACGTGGCGACCATCGTCGTGCTGGCGCTGATCAGCCGCAACCCCTTGTGGATTCGCATCAACATGCCGGCGTCGCTGGGGCGCCCCTTCCATCCGGGTGCATGAGACGCCGAGCGTGGCTGCGGGATTGGTGGCCGCGCCGCCGCAGAAGGTTTCGGCCAGCGCGCTGCAAGGCAGGACGGCGGCTCGTGATGTTGCTGGCTCACGACGGTACGGGCCTGATTCCTGTACATAATTTACGGTTGGTTGCTTCCTCGGTGTCCGGTCGTCGCGCCGGCCTTTTTCTTCCATCGACATATCCCCGGAGCGTTGTCCATGACTGATCTTTCCAAGCGCCGCCTCGTCAAGATGGCGGGCGTTTCTGCGCTGGCCGCCACCACTTTCCTCGTGGGCTGTGGCAAGAAGGAAGAGCCGCCGCCTCCGGCACCCGCTGCGGCACCGGCCCCCAAGCCCGAGCCGTTCAAGGCCGCCTGGATCTACGTCGGGCCGGTGGGCGACGCCGGTTGGTCCTTCGCGCACGATCTCGGTCGCAAGGCTGTCGAGGAGAAGTTCGGCGAAGCGGTCAAGACCACCTTCGTCGAGAAGGTGCCCGAAGGGGCCGACGCCGAGCGCGTCATCCGCGATCTGGCTACGCAAGGCAACAAGGTCATCTTCGCGACGTCCTTCGGTTACATGGACGCGATGGAGAAGGTGGCCGCCGAGTTCCCGGACATCAAGTTCGAGCACGCCACAGGGTACAAGACCGGGCCTAACCTGCGCATCTACGACGCCAGCTTCTATCAGGACACCTACATGGCGGGTGTCATCGCCGGCAAGATGACCAAGACCAACGTCCTGGGCTTCGTCGGTTCCTTCCCCATTCCCGAGGTGTTGCGCAACATCAACGCCTTCACCCTGGGCGCGCAAAGCGTCAATCCGAAGATCCGTACCAAGGTGGTGTGGGTCAACACCTGGTTCGACCCGCCCAAGGAGAGCGAGGCCGCCCAGAGCCTGATCAACGCTCGGGCTGACGTGCTGCTGCAGAACACCGATTCCACTGCCGTGCTGCAGACGGCCGAGAAGAACGGCAAGTACGCCTTCGGCTGGGACAGCGACATGAGCGCCTTCGGCCCCAAGGCGCATCTGGCGTCGGCCATCGTCAATTGGGCTCCGTACTACATCAAGACCATCGAGGAGATCAAGGCCGGCACCTGGAAGACCGAGCGCACCGTCTGGGGCGTCAAGGAAGGCTTGAACGACCTCATCAAGATCAACGACGTCGTGCCCGAGGACGCGAAGAAGCGCGTCGAGGAGATCAAGGCCGGCCTGAAGGACGGTACCTTCGAGCCCTTCACCGGCCCGATCACCGACAACACCGGCAAGGTCCGCCTGCCCAAGGATCAGAAGGCAGACCGCGAGTGGAAGGACAAGATCGACTTCTACGTCCGCGGCGTCGAGGGCAAGGTGCCCACCGGCAAGTGACGTCCAGCACCTGACGCGACGCGGTGCGCTCGTGCCGTGTTGCGCGGGTTCGGATGGATCGACCACGCCGTCCGTGCCGCCATGGCCCGGGCGGCTTTTCATTTGGGTCAAGCTTCGGGACGGCGCGTGGTTCGAGAATCGTCGTCGCATCGGCACCCGCGCGTGAGACCGACATCCCGCGGCGCGGCCAGGGCTGCCGGCGCGGCGCACAGGATCTGGAGGAGTGGCCTTGACGGAACATGCCTGGTGGTGGCCGGTGGCCCTGGCCGACGACGCGCGCGAGGCGCCCGTGGCGTTGAGCCTGCTCGACGAAGCGCTGGTGCTGTGGCGCGACGCTCAGGGGCGTCCGGCCCTGCTGATCGATCGGTGCCCGCACCGTGGCGCGCGCCTGTCCATGGGACGGCTGCGTGAGGGCACGCTGCAATGCCCGTATCACGGCTGGCGCTTCGACCCGTCCGGTCGCTGCACAGTCATCCCTGCCCAACCGGGTTTCGCGCCGCCGGTCTCCAGCAGCGTGCGCAGCGTGCCCTTGCGCGAGGCGCACGGTCTGCTGTGGGCTGATCCGGGTGGCGCGCGCCATGCGCCGCCTGCGCTCGACGGGCTGGCGCCGCGTCGGCTGATCTACGGACCCTTCGACGTGGCCACCAGCGCGCCGCGCGCAGTGGAGAACTTCCTCGACACATCGCATTTCGCCTTCGTGCACGAGGGGTGGCTCGGCGACAACGCCCATCCCGACGTGCCGGCTCACGAGGTCACGCACACGCCCGACGGGCGTCCGGTGATCGAGCGATACCTCGCCTGGCAGCCCCGTGCCTCTGCCACGGCCGAGGGCGGCGACTGGGTCGAATATCGCTATGAGGTCCTGAGCCCCTACGCGGCGCTGCTGACCAAGCGCGGGCAGGCCGGCGGTCCGCAGGACAGCTACACGATCTGGGCCTGCCCGACGACGCCCGAGAGCTGCCGCCTGTGGTTCGCGCAGTACACGAGCGACACGGACACGCCCGATCAGGTCCTGCGCGATTTCCAGGTCACGATCTTCTCCCAGGACCAACCCGTGCTGGAATCGCAGCGGCCCAGACGCCTGCCGCTGTCCGGCGGAGAGGCGATGGGCGCCGCCGACCGGCTGAGTGCCGCCTACCGTCGATACCTGAAGGCTTGCGGCATCGGGTACGGCGTTTGCTGATCCCAGGGCTCTGGCCCTGCCGCTCCCTCGCGATCGGCGCCCGGCGCGGTCATCGCCCGAGGCCAGCGACCAGCGCTCGTCGCTGCGGGAGCCGGCGAAGGGCAGTGACCGTGCGCTCACCGTGCGATCCGTTGCATGACCCTGCATCCCCTGGCGCGTCGAAGGTCGTGTACCTTCGGGATCACTCTCCAGGAAAACCCGATGTCCTCAGCTTCGCAGCCGACCCACCCCTCCGTGTGGCGCCTGGCTTGGCGCCAGACCCTGCGCGACCTGCGCGCCGGTGAGCTTCGACTG
This sequence comes from uncultured Rubrivivax sp., assembly GCA_964522465.1. GTDB lineage: Bacteria > Pseudomonadota > Gammaproteobacteria > Burkholderiales > Burkholderiaceae_C > Rubrivivax. Next base: position 10,963 of record CAZFVH010000034.1, read on the forward strand.
CTCGTGCTGGCGGTGATGCTCGCCGTGGCGGCACTGACTGCGGTGTCCTTCTTCGCCGACCGCATCCAAGGTGGCATCTCGCGCGATGCCCGGCAGCTGCTCGGAGGCGACGCGGTGGTGGCCAGCGACCAGCCCACTCCGGTGGTGCTGGTCGACGCTGCGGCAGCCGCAGGGCTGCGCACCGCGTCGACCGCGAGTTTTCCCAGCATGGCCCGTGCACCCGACGATCGTGGCGGAGCCACGCGACTGGTGGCGGTCAAGGCGGTCACCGACGGCTACCCGCTGCGTGGTCGCCTCCAGGTCAGGTCTTCCGCAGGCGGCCCGGTGGCGCCGATCGATGGCGGGCCGTCACGCTCGACCGTCTGGGTCGACGCCGCCGTGCTCGACTCGCTCGGCCTGACGGTGGGCGACAAGCTGCTGTTGGGCGACGCCACCTTGAAGATCGACCGCATCATCGTGGTCGAGCCCGACCGTGGGGCTGGCTTCATGAGCTTCGCCCCGCGCGTCATGCTGCACCGCGACGATCTCGACGCCACCGGTCTGGTGCAGCCGGCCAGCCGTATCACCTGGCGCCTGGCGGTGGCCGGGGAGGACCGGGTCGTGCGCCGATTTGTGGCTGAATCCGAGCAGCGCATCGAGTCCGTGCCGCTGCGGGGCGTGCGGGTCGAGTCGCTCGAGTCGGGTCGCCCCGAGATGCAGCAGACGCTGGACCGGGCGAAGATGTTCCTCAATCTGGTGGCGTTGTTGGCTGCCTTGCTGGCGGCGGTGGCGGTGGCCATCGGTGCGCGCGACTTCGCGCAGCGCCATCTGGACGACTGCGCCATGCTGCGCGTTCTGGGCTTGGGCCAGCGCCGTATCGCGCTGGCGTACGCGCTGGAGTTCGCGGCCGTGGGCCTGCTGGGCAGCGCGGCCGGCGTGGCGTTCGGATGGGCGGTGCACCATGGCTTCGTCTGGCTGCTCTCTGGGCTGGTGAGTGCGCAATTGCCTCCGCCGAGCCTGTGGCCGGCGCTGTTCGGCCTGGGGGTGGGGCTGGCGCTGCTGCTGGCGTTTGGCCTGCCGCCGGTGCTGCAACTGTCCCGGGTGCCCCCACTGCGCGTCATCCGGCGTGATGTCGGCACACCGCGAGCGGCATCGCTGGGAGTGCTGGCGGCGGGCATCGGCGGCTTCACCGCCTTGCTGCTGGCCGTGTCGTCGGACCTGAAGCTCGGCGCCATCGCCGTGGGCGGCTTCATGGTCGCGGTGGCGGTGTTCGCCGGGCTGGCCTGGCTGGGCGTGAAGGCGCTTCGGCGCGTCGTGCCCGAGGTCGGCGCGCCACGCTGGTTGCTGCTGGCCACCCGACAGGTCACCGCGCGACCGGCCTATGCGGTGCTGCAGGTCTCGGCGTTGGCGGTGGGCCTGCTGGCGTTGGTGCTGCTGGTGCTGCTGCGCACCGACCTCATCAGCAGTTGGCAGCGCGCCACGCCGCCCGACGCGCCCGATCGCTTCGTGATCAACATCCAACCCGACCAGACGGAAGCCTTCCGGGCGGCGCTGGCGCAGGCCGGCGTGACGCGCTATGACTGGTACCCGATGATCCGGGGGCGGCTGGTGGCGATCAACGGCGAGGCCGTCACCGGGGCACGGTTCGACGGCGATCGCGCGCAGCGCATGGTCGAGCGCGAGTTCAATCTCAGCCATGCCGCCGAACCACCGCCGGGCAACCCGGTGGTCGCAGGACGCTGGACGCCCGAGGAGGCCCAGGGGTTGAGCGTCGAAGAGGGCTTGGCGCAGACCCTGGGGCTGAAGCTGGGCGATCGCCTGGCGTTCGACATCGCCGGGCAGGTGCGCGAGGCACGCATCACCAGTCTGCGCAAGGTCGACTGGGGGTCGATGCGTGTGAACTTCTTCGTGCTCTTCCCGCAGGCGCGCATGGACGACCTGCCGGTGACCTGGATCAGCGCTTTCCGCGCTCCGGCCACGCCCGGTTTTGACAACCGCCTCGGCCGTGACTTCCCGAATGTCACCAACGTCGATGTCTCGGCATCGATCGCGCAGGTGCAGCGCGTGCTCGACCAGGTGATCCGCGCGGTGGAGTTTCTGTTCGGATTCACCCTCGCCACCGGGCTGGTGGTGCTGTTTGCCGCCGTGACCGCCACGCGTGAAGCCCGGGCCAGGGAGTACGCGCTGATGCGCGCCATGGGCGCGGGCTCGGGGTTGCTGGCGCGCGTGCAGCGCGCCGAACTGCTCGGCGTGGGCGCGCTGGCCGGTTTCCTGGCCACGCTGGCCGCCATCGTGGTAGGCTGGGCGCTGGCGCGCTATGCCTTCGAATTCAGCTGGAATCCAGCGCCCTGGGTGCCACTGGCCGGTACGGCCGCAGGCGCGCTGCTGGCCTTGACGGCGGGGTGGTGGGGTTTGCGCGGTGTGCTCAAGCGCCCGGTGATGCAGACGCTGCGACAGGCCGCGGCCGATTGAGCCCTGGGTTCGGCTGCAATGCCCCGGGACGGCCCCATGTCTGCGACCCGGGCCTGATCATCGTTCGGGAACACGCCGGGCCGCCCCAGGTGTGCCCGCGGTCCGGAGCAGGGCGCGGCTGGCGACAGCCTGCCGCCGGATTGTTCCCATCGGTTGGAATGTCCCTTTTCATGGAGATGATCGAAAGATCGCATCGGTCTGATCCGTAGGCGATACTCGAACGTGTGTCGTCCAGTTCGTCCAGTCTGAATCCGATCCGATCCCGCGAGCGATCGCCTTCGATGTCCGGTCCGGCGCTCCAGATCCTCCACCTGGAAGATTCCGAGGACGACCACGCGCTGGTCGTGTTGCAACTGCATCGGTCTGGGCTCGCCGCGCAGTTGCACCGGGTCGATACCCTGGGTGCCTTCGAAGCTGCTCTGAACGGCTCGTGGGATGCGATCCTGTCTGACTACAACCTGCCCGGATTCACAGGGCTGGACGCGCTGGCTTGCCTGCGCCTGAGTGGCCGGGTGCTGCCCTTCATTCTGGTATCGGGTCAGATCGGGGAGGACATGGCCGTCGAGGCGATGCGCAGCGGGGCGAGCGATTACCTGCTCAAGCACAACCTCACGCGGCTCGTGCCGGCCCTGGAGCGTGCCATCGAGGCCAACGAAAGCCGACGCGCGCGGATTGCCGCGGATCGCGAACTCGCCCTGTCTCGGCAGCGGCTATCCGAACTGGCCCAGCACCTGCAGACCAGCATCGAGCAGGAGCGCGCTGCGATCGCGCGCGAGATCCATGACGATGTCGGTGGCTCGCTGACCGCGGTGAAGTTCGATCTGGCCTGGATCGAACGGCGCAGCAGCGATCCCGGCGTATGCGAGCGTGTACGCTCCGCGCTCGACACGGTCATCCATGCGATAGAAGCCAGCCAGCGCATCATGCACAACCTGCGACCGGCCATCCTCGAGCAGGGGCTGGTGGCGGCCCTGCAGTGGATGACGGCAGGCTTCGAGCGCCGCACTGGGATCGTCGCAGTCTTCCGTACGAGCCACGACGTCCTGCCCAGCCTGCCTTCGGCGGTGGCGCTGGTGGCTTACCGGACGGCGCAGGAGGCGCTCACCAACGTGCACAAGCATGCCCGGGCCTCGCGCGTCAGCGTGGATCTTTCGCTGGCACACGATGTGCTGTCGCTCGAGGTGGCGGACGACGGGTGCGGCATCGTGCAGGGCGCGTTGGCCAAACCGCGCAGTTTCGGGTTGCGTGGTCTGCACGAGCGCGCGGGTACGGTGGGTGGGTGGGTCGATGTGTCGAGCACGTCGCAGGGGACAACGCTCATCCTTTCCGTGCCGCTGACGGGCCCGTCCGAAGACGCCGCGGGCCCTGTCGATGCGGCCGCCTGGGGGTGAAGCCATGATCGAGGTGATCCTGTGTGACGACCACGCGCTGATCCGGCGCGGCATCCGCGACACCCTGTCGGATGCCACCGACATCCGGGTGGTCGGCGAGGCAGGGGACTACGGTGAACTGCGCGCGCTGCTGCGCACGCAGCGCTGCGACGTGCTCGTCCTGGACATCAACCTGCCTGGGCGCAGCGGGCTGGACGTGCTTCACGCGCTGAAGGAGGAGGGCCGCGAGTTGCGAGTGCTTGTCGTCAGCATGTACCCGGAAGAGCAGTACGCGATCCGCGCGCTGCGCGGCGGTGCGGCGGGCTACGTGAACAAGGGCGGCGATCCGAAGGACTTGGTCCTGGCCGTGCGCACGGTTGCCCAAGGACGCAAGTACGTGACGCCGGAGATCGCACAGATGCTCGTCGACAGCCTTACCGCGCCGCCCACCGAGAAGCCACACGAGCGACTGTCCGACCGGGAACTCCAGACGCTCCTGCTGATTGCCTCCGGCAAGCGGCTGTCCGACATCGCCGAGGAACTGCTGCTGTCGCCCAAGACGGTGTCGGTCTACCGGGCCCGCGTGCTGGAGAAGCTCTCTTTGTCCAACAACGCCGAGCTGACGGTGTATGCGATCCGCAATGGGTTGGTGGGGGAAGGGTAGGGCGTTGGTTTGCGCGGCTGTGGCGAGGCTTCGGCTGAAGGCCTCGCGAGTGAGGATTCCACTTTTTACACTCGCCTGCCCCTACCGATAGGTTAACGACCTGCAGACGAACGGGCCTGCTCCGTCTCCGGTCGCGGCCAGATCGTCGGGGAGCGTTACTGAGTTGTTAATTGCACTCTTCCATGGGCTTTTTCGATTTTTCGTCTCGTCTCTCCTAAAGTCCAATCGGAGCTTGCCGATAACCGGACGAAGGCGACGGGAGGGTAGGTGCGAACAGTCCAACCTCCTGCGCCAAAAGGCGCAGTGCGTCAGCATGCGGTTAGGTGAAGGACTCCTCAATGGCGACCAGCATCCCCCAACTCTCGACCTCGGTGATCCAGTCGCTTGGCACATCGGCGATTGCCGTACTGACGACGGAAGACTGGGCCGCGTTCAGTTCCGCGCAGATCATTGCGTTGACGACGGCTCAGCTGCCACACATTTCCACGGCGGGGATTCGCTCTCTCAAGCCTGAGGTCGTGGCGGCGATGGAATCCGACGATCTGGCGGCGCTGACGAGTGCACAGGTGCAGGGCTTCAGCACGGCGGGGATCGCGGCGTTCGACACGGCGGACTTCGCGGCGATGAGCGCGAATCTGGCTGCGCTGACGACGGCGCAGATCAGGGCGATCGAGACGGGCGATCTGGCGGCGATGGGCACGACGCTGTTCGCGGAGCTGACGACGACGCAACTGGCGGCGTTGACGCCTGCGCAGATCGATGCGCTGACGACGGATCAGCTGCGCACGATCGAGGGCAGCGTGGAGCTGCAGGCGTTGACGACGGCGCAGCTGCGCGCGCTGAGCACGGCCGACCTGAATGCGCTGACGACGGATCAGTTCCAGGCCTTGAGCACGAGGCAGCTGGCGGGCCTGACGACGGAGCAGGTGGCCAACCTGGCCTCGGACGATCTGGCGGCGCTGACGAGTGCACAGGTGCAGGGCTTCAGCACGGCGGGGA